>CAYTBH010000012.1:9981-33087 GCA_964435935.1 uncultured Alistipes sp. | reverse complement strand
TGGTACCGCGTCGCCACCCCCGAAGGCTATGAGGGGTGGGTGATCGGCAACGCCCTGGCCACCCTCACCAGCGAGGATTTTGAAGCGTGGCAGCAGAGCCCGAGGCTCTTCGTGAGCCACTATGAGCCGCAGTATGTCTACGCCGACACCGTAGCCGCCGATGGGCGTCTGCCGCGCGTCAGCGACCTCGTCGACGGCTCGATCCTCGCCGGGAAGCCCAACCCCAAGGGACGCTTCACCGCGGTTACCCTTCCCGACGGGCGCGAGGGCTATGTGAACAGCGCGGCCGCCACCCCGCTTGACCAATGGGCCGCCCGGCCCTACGACCCGGCGATGATGCCCGCGCTCGCCGCCCGCTACATGGGCACCCCCTACCTTTGGGGTGGCACCTCAGGCAAGTCGATGGACTGCTCGGGGCTGACGAAAATCTGCGCCTACGAAATGGGCGTGGTGCTCCCCCGCGACGCCTCGCAGCAGGCGCTTGAGGGGGCCGTGGTATTCACTCCCGCCAATGGCGCGGCCACCGACGAGGAGATTGCCCTGTTGCAGCCGGGCGACCTGCTGTTCTTCGGCAACCAGCGCACCGGGAAGGTCAACCACGTCGGCATCTATCAGGGCGGCGGCCGCTTCATCCACGCGTCGGGCCGCGTGAAGATCAACTCACTCCGCGCTTCCGACCCCGACTTCCACCGCGCCACGCTCCTCTCGGCGCGCCGCCTCTCTCCCGCGAGCGCGAGCCTGTTCTCGGCCCGCTCCAACCCATTCTACTTCCCGCAGTAACCTAAGGCCGCTAAGGCCGTTAAAAATGAACGAGGCGCCGTGTCGATGCTGACACGGCGCCTCGCCTATTTGGGGGAGTGGAATGTTTAACGCACAAGCTGCTTCTTGCCACCTACGATGTAGAGGCCCGAGGGGAGGTCGCTGGTTGAATTGTCGGGGCGCACCTGACGGCCATCGAGGGTGTAGACCCCCTTGACGGCGGGCGCTGCCTCGCGGTCGGCAAGAACGTTGTCGACCGCGCCGAGCTCGGTGAACTGCAGCGTTTCATAAATCTCGTCGCCCTCGCTGTTCTTGTGGGGGAACACGAGGTTCCACACAGCCTCCACGTTGAGGGGGAAGTGGTAGCAGGGAATGAATTCGAGCTTCCACGAAGTGGGGTCGAAAGTCGACGAGCCGAACCAGCTTTCAGCGGTCTCCTGCGAGAACTTCTCGCCGTTCCAGATCTTCACGAGATTCATTCCGCGGGTGTACATGTCGCTCAACAGCACGGGGTATTGGGAGCCACCGTAGTTGTAGGTCATGCTGGTGTCGATTCCGTCGATAAAGGCGATGTATGTGGCGCCGAGCTGCTTCACAGTGATGATGAGCTCGCCTCCGGGATACTGCACGTCGCCAAAATCAACGCTGCACCAGTTTTTGAGGCGCATCTGGAATTCCGAGCGGCTGCCGTCGAGCGGCGTGCGCGACTCTACGGGGAAATTCCATTCGCCCTCAAACATGATTTTATAGGTGTATGTGGCGCGCCCGAGGGGCTGCCATTCGCCATACTCAGTCGAGGTTTCGTCGCCCTCCATCGACTGCGCGGCGGCGGGGAGAGCGAAGAGCATCATCGCCGCCATGCAACCGGTTTTCAACAGATTCTTAATCATTGTTGTGAAGCGTTAAGGAGGGGTTGATTATTTGACAGCAACCTTCTGGCCGTTCACGATGTAGATGCCGGCGGGCAGGCCGTTGGCATTGCCGTTGGCGCGAACAAGGCGGCCATCGATGGTGTAGACGGCGCCATTCTTGGCTGCGGCTTCGGCATCAACGTTCTCGATGCCCGAAACAGCGCTGCGGAGCTCGATGGCGGGGTTGAGAATGTCGGTGGCGATGTATGCACCCGAAGCGCGGGCAATCTTGGCGGCAGCGTCGGCCTGGAGAGCTACTTCCGAAGCATCAGCGCCGATGAGGTCGGTGGCGAGGTGCTCGCCGTCGCGGAGCACGCGCGAAGCGTAGGTGCCCTGGAAGGTGGTGCCGTCGACAGTCACGCCGTCAGCCACATGGTCGAAGGTGAGGGTGGCGAGGTCGGCAACGCAATCCTCGTCGGGGAGCAGGATGTAGGGAGTGTGGGCCTGGACATCGCTGTTCGACGCGAGCGCCTTGAACACGAGTTTGTTACCCTCGATGCTCTTGAACTGGTAGTAGGTGCCGGCGGGGATGGTGGTAACATCGGGGAGTACCACGGCTTCGTAAACACCCTGGAAGAGGTCGGCCTCGGTGGGGAGCATGGCGATTTCAACCGAGGGATTGAGGTCGTCGGCGAAGCTTACAGCGCTCTCGCCGCCAACAAACGACTCGGCAACCGCGGTGGCGGTGTAGTCGCGGGTAGCCTGGAGCACGTCGATTGAGAACGCGCCCTCGGCGTCGGAGGTGCCATAATATTCAACGTCGTCGCTGCGCAGGGTGATAGCGGCGCCTTCGACAGGCACCTCGCCCTCCATGACGTGGCCGGAGACAACGCCGGTTTCAACCACGAGGTTCAGCGAAGCGTAGCCAACGAACCAGTTGTCGTTACCGCCAAGCGAGCCATCCTCATTGATATACCAGCGCCGATAGTGATTCCATTTATCAGTGTCGGTTGCCTGATAGCCCCAGAAGTTCACGCGTTTAGCCGTTGTGCCTTCAGGGTGAATGGCGCGCATGTAGAGCACGATGCTGCTCACGCCGTCGTAAACAAAGTTTTCAGAGAACGGAATGTTGAAGAACCATCCGTCGTTGGTCTCGGTTTTGGGGAAGGTGAATTCGCCGTCGTAAACCTTCTGCAGGTCGTCGGTCGACATGAGGGGAGTCTTGTCGGTATTCTGAACAGTAGCCGAAGAGTGGCCGATCCACACTTCGAGATTTGTGGTGTATGCAGCCTCGGGGCTCTCGCCTAAGAAAGCGATGCCGTTGCATGCTGTTCCGGCGGGGAGGTTAACCCATTCCTTCGGGAAAATCTGCTCGCTGAATACTTTCGCATTGTTTGTGACAGGAAGCACATAGCTCGGGCTGGTGCTTGAGGTCTTCACATCGGGCACGATAAGTTTGAGCGCTTCGACGGTTTCTGCGACAACGCCGATTGTCGAAACGGGAGTGGTGTAAACAGTTTCGTCGTTGAAACGCACCTCCATGTAAGCCTCGTAATCGGCAACAGCGTGCGGGGTAAACGCGGTGTTAATGGTAGCGGTGCCCTGCGATGCGGGAACTTCGGGGGTATCCTCAACAGCAAATTCCTGGTCGCCGACAACAAAAACCACGGAGTAGCTGCCAGCCTCTTCGGCCACGCGCTTGTAGTTCTTGAGTGTCACCGATGCGGTGCAAACCTTGTTGACCATGCCGCTTGCGGGGATATCGATGTTGAGAAGTTCGAGGTCGTGGGCCACGGTGGCGTAAGGGAGACCGTAGATATTGTCGATGTAAACATCGTATCCAGTCAGTTTCAGATAGTAGTCACCCTCGGGGACCCCAACAACATCGAAGGTTTGGAAATCATAAGTCAAAGCAACTTCACTGCGATCGTTGAGAGTCATGTCGGGCAGTTCAACCCAATTAGTGCGGTCGGCTGAATATGCAAAGGTAAGACCCATTTTTGCAGTATTGGCACTTTTACGCACATCAATGCTCAACGATTTGTCGGCAGAGAAGGTGAGCTTCGGGAGCACCAGCTCTGCAGCGTAAGAAGAGGATGTAGGTTTCAGATAGTTGTTGCGGGTATCGCCGTAGCCCGAGTAGTCAAGCTTCCAGGCATAGTTGCCCGAACCGTTAATGAGCTCGTCGGGGATAACAGTGTTGTCGGAGAAGGGGATGAAAATCAGCGAGGGGTCAACAAGGTCGACCTTCACGGGAAGGATGGCGGGGTCACCGTTTTCAACAGTCAGCACGATGTTGCCCTCGTGGAGGCCGGCTTCGAGCCCTTCGGGATCAAACCCAATGGTTATGTCAATGCGGGTGTTCTTGGCAATTGTCTGGGGGGCGGTTACAGAAATCGAGAACCCGGCGGGGCAAGTAACGTCGGTGATCACAGCATCAGCAGTGCCGCTCTGGGTGGAGAGATACATCGCCTTGCTGACTACCTTGTTGGTTTTGCCAAGGTTGAGCACATAGTCGGCAGCCACGTCGCTGTAGGTGGCTTCGCGGAAGGTAACCACCGGCTTGTACTCGCGGATAGTCATAGCGGGCGACTCTTTTGTCGAGCCGGAAATATTCTCTGTCACCGAGAAAACAGCCGACGAGCCGATTTCGCTAAACGGAATGGGGTCGAGCACACATTCAACATTCTTGGAAGCGCCCTCGGCAATGGCACCGATATTGAACGACTTCAAAATAGCATCGCTGCCTGCCATACGAACGTCGAGTGTCAGATTCTCGGCATCGTCCTCATAGCTGTAGTCGCCTGCATTGGCGACGTAGACAGTGAGCTTGATGTTGGCCATGTTATTTTCGTCGCAAACAAGGCCCTGGGCCAGCGCGTTAGTCGAAATAGTAGAGATGCTGAGTTTGTGTTGTTTCTCAATTTCAGCCTTTTCGGCAGAGAAGTCACAGATGTAGGCGTAGTCGCCATGGATGCCGATATAGGGGTATTCGGCATCTTCGGCAATCTCGTCGAAGACGATTTCTTCCCACGCGGAGGTCAGGCGATACTTATATTGGGCTGAATATTCGGCACCTTTTTCGTATGAACCATCCTCAAGTTTCTTCATCTGATAGAACTTGATGGAACCGCCACCGCTGTATTGGGTTGATTTCACCCACAGCGACACGGCACCCGAAACCTTCGGGGTAACGATGATGTCGTCAAGAGTCTTTTTCGACCAAGAGCTACCGACACTCGCGGCGCCGATATTGAGGGCACCCTTCGTTTTGCCGGAATACGCTGAAACGGAGTAGGATTGATAATAAGTTGTGCCGGAATAGACATACGAGTCGACAACGTGACCCCACCCCGAAGCCACGGCAAACGCCGGGTCAGAGCTGTCAATCGGCTTGGTGAAATTGTAGAAATAGTTCTCTACAATCTCCGCTTTCATTGGCAGGGCTGCGGAAAGAAGAACCGCGGCCGCTGCGAAAAGCTTGTGGATTTTCTTAATCATAGATTGGTTGATTATAGGATTGATATTGGAAAAAGCTTATTTGATTACCGCGGCTGAGGCCGAACCGGTGGTGGTGGTGACAGCCACGAAATAGGTGCCGGCGGGGAGGGCCGAAATGTCGACCTTCACGACGCCCTCGGCACCCTCGGGGCCGAAGGCCACCGAACGACCCTGAACGTCGAACACCGTGAGCGCCTTCAGCACTGAGCCCGCGGGGAGCGCGGCGCTGACCACGCCGCCGGCGCAGCGTATGTCGATGTCTGCCTGCGGGGCGGCTGCAACAGTGCCCACGCCCGACTGCTGGCCGCGGTCGGCGTTCTGAACGTCCCATGCCGGATCCCACACCACGGCATCATTACGCGAACCGAAGGTGGTTTCGAGCAGGTTGAACTTCTGGGGACCGATCGAGCCGGCCTGCATGCAGTTTGTGCCGACGTGGTTGAACACGGCGATGAACTCGTTCGACATGCCCCAGTAGTTGGGGTAGTCAAAAGTGCCCATGACATGGATGGTCTTCACCGTTCCGTTGCCGGGGATTACCACATTGTGGTCGACGCCGGTGAAATTGTCGTTGGCCATAAGCGTGTAGGGCTCGACCATCACCCAGAACATCTTGCCCTCGTAGAGGCCACCTTCGTTGATGACCTCGGCTTCGAGAATCATGCAGTTCCAAGGCACCTGGTAGTCTTTGGGGATAAACTTGATGCGCTTTGTGAGCGAGAGCTCGGGCTCGGGCTCGCGGCCATCAATCGAGAGGCCGCCGAGGGTGTAGAACGCCTTCTCGTCGCGGTTGTAGAATGTGATTTCGTAGTCGTCGCTGCGATAGCAATCGAGCACCTGGGTGAACTCCACGGTGCGGGTCTCGCCGGCGGGGATGGTAACGTCGACATGGGGCGAGTTGTACCAGTGGCTGGCCACCTTGTCGCCCCTCACTTTGAGCTGGAAGTAGAGGCAGCCGTCGTAGTCGGCACCCTCGTTGGTGATGGTGAGCGAGAAAGTGGAGCTCACATCGGAGTCGAGGTGGTCGGGGGTCCATGTGAGGGCGTCGACGCGGAGCTGGTAGAATCCAGCAGGCTTCACAACAGCCTGTCCGCCGGCCACCGATACGTCGAAGCGCGAAACAGCGCCAACCGAGGTTGTGAACTTGCGGGGCGCGCTCTCACCCTCGAGAACGTAATAAGGTTCGATAGTGTAGTCGCCCTCGGCGAGCTGCGCGGGGAGGGTGACGGTCACGGGGTCGTCGAGTACCGGGCCGTAGCGGAGCGGGCTGCCGACAGCCGGGCTGAAGGAGGCCGCGAGGTTGCCCGAAGCGTCGACAAGGCACAGGCCGAGCTCGGCAACGGGGGTGGCGCGGTTTGAGATGTTATATGCCTCATAAACATACACCGGGAAGCTGCTGCCGAGGGGCACGGTGGTCTCCTCGAAGTCAACAGGGTCGCCGGCGGCATCGACACCTTTGAGCCCCTCGGTGAAGAACTCGTAGTCGCGCCACTGGGTTGAGCCGTCGCGGTCGGGACGCATCCCGACAATCATGTCCTGGTGGTAGTTGAAGCCGTCCTTCATGCTCTGGCCGGTGGTTATGTCGACATAGTCGTAGGCCAGGGCGTTGAGGGCGAAATAGCCGTTGCCGCTGCCGTTCCAACCCCAGTTGATGTGGTAGAGCCCTTCGCCGTCATATCCGTCGCAGACAAACGAGTGGCCCATGCCCATGCCGGAAGTTGCGCCGCCATAGACGATGGAGAACCCATTGTCGAGCTCCTCGTGAACCATTTGGAGCCACTGCTCGCCGGTGTAGGCGTCGCGCTTCACGAGATGGGCCTGCTTGGAGTAGCTGAAATGGTTGGCAAGCGCGCCGGCAATCTTCTCAGAGTAGGCACCCGAGCCGCCGACCTGGAAGTCCATGTCGACAGACACGGCGAAGTCGTAGAGCATCGAGGCCACGGCGTCGACGGTTTCCGAGGAGGAGGTGTTGTCGAGGGTGTTGGCCATCTTGTCCCACTGATAGGTCGACTTCGAGAAGTCCTGCGAGATGTTCAGCTTGTGGGTAGTTGAAACATAGCTGTTTGAGCCGGTGCCTTTGAGGGGCCAGCGGTGGGAATACATCACCTGGCCGACGGCAGTGGCCACGCAACCGATGGGGTAAGAGGTCGAGGGGGCCTTGCGGTTGTAGTAGGGCTGCTGGCCCCACTTGATTTCGCCAAGCAACGGACCCACTGCCCCGCCGCGCGAGGGCGCGGCCACCTTCTTGGCACGGGCCTGGGGATGAGTGTTGAGGTAGTCGATGGCGCGGCCTGCCTGGTCGAGCCACGCGCGCATGTTGTCGGGCATATCGGCCAGGTTGCCTTCCGTGGCATAACCGAGGATGTCGGCCCCGAGGGCGTCGTCGCCCGCCACCACCACATAGCCGGGCATGCTGCCGCGGGTCATGAGGTAGCAGGCAGTGGCGTTGCCGGCGGGGGTGAGCCGCTTGGCCGCGATTTTGAACGAGGGCGAACCGCCCATGGCGCGCAGCAGGCTTTTGGATGCCGGGCCGTTGACAAGTTCAAGAGCTTTCTCGGGCGAAACGGGAGCTGCCTGGGTGGCGAAAGCGGCCATAATGCCGAGCGCTGAAAGAAGATGTTTTGCTTTCATCAGTATTGCTGGTGATAAAAGAGTTTCAATTGATTGCGCGGGGGCGCCACTTATTTGACCACGATTTTCTCGCCGTTGGCCACATAAACGCCCGGAGCGAGGGCGGCATCGGCAACGGAGGTTACGCCGCGGCGCACAGCCACACCCTGGAGATTATAGATGTCGAAGGGGGCGGCGAACGCGTCGGCCACGTTGGCGGCAACCGAAGCCTGGGCGGCGGCAAAGGTCGCGGGGAGCGACTCAGAGCCGTCGCGGTAGATGGCGGTGACGGCATACTCGGCAGCCTTGGGGGCCGAGTCGAGGCAGCTCAGCGAGGTGACCGTGGCGAGGGGCTCGCCGTCGGCATACACCTTGTAGGCATCGGGGCTGCCGCCGGCGATGTAAGCCATGTCGTCAATGCGGAGCATGCAGCCCACGCCAGCGGCGGTGGTGTGGTGGATGGCGAAATAGCGCGCGCCCTCGGGCACCACGAATTCTATCTTGGTGTAGTATTCGCTGTCGACGATGATTTTGCTCGAAATCGATCCGGCGTAGCAGAAGTCCTTGAAGTCGGAGACGGCATTGCCGGTTTTGGAGTAGAGGATGTAGAAGGTTTCGTCGGTCTGGTCATATTTTTCCCACCAAGCGTTGTAGGCCGGGGTGCTGGCGGCATAGAAGCTGGCAGTCTGGGCCTCGCCCGAGAGCTCGGGCGAAATGAGCCACGCGTCGGAGGCGGCGTAGGTCGCGCCCTCGTCGGGGTCGTCGAGCACGCCGAAGGGAGCGCCGAGGTACGAGCGGCCCGAGCGCGAGTTGTTGGTCTCGCCAATCTCCTCGGGGGTCATGATTTTGAACGCGAACTGGTCAAACTGGCCGGGATAGTCGCTCACGGGGAACACACCGCCATGGAAGGCGAGGTCGTTGTCGACCGTGGTCCATTCACCAAAGGTGGTTGCCCAGGGCTCATAGTCCTCGAAGCCCTCCTCGACAGCGTTGCTGTTGGGCTCGGGGGCGCTCCATTGGAGCGAGATGCCGTTTTCGGGGGTGCGGAAGGCCTGAAGCGAAGCCACGGGGTTGCGCCAGGTCTGCCCGAGGGCCACAACCTGCGACGCCTCGTCGTTATCGGGGTCAGAGTCGCCGGCGGCGGTTACGCGGGCCGTCACTTCGAGAGTTTCGGCTGCCATCATCGAAGAGGTGGGAATTTCAATCGCGAGCAAGCCTTTGCCCAGGGAGCCAAGGGTGCCGGTGAGGGTTCCGTTGATTACCGGGTTGCCATTGACGGCGACGTAGACGTTCAGCGCCGGAGTGGTGCTGAGCGAATTGTTCTGAATCACAAAGTCGCCCTTGATGGTCTGGCCCTTAAGCACTTTCGAGGGGAGTTCGAGCGAGGCAGCCACGTCGACCGCCTTGTTGTCGATCACCTGGATGGCGTCGAGAGCCACGAGGGCGCCCCCGTTGGCGAAGTTGTCGTTCGAAACATAGTTGAACGAGAGGGTGCAGTAGCGATAGTCCTTATAGGCCGAGAGGTCGACGACCTCGGTCTTCCAGTAAGCGGCGGCGGTGCCGTTGTTCACGGCGCTGAACACCTGTTTCGAGGTGCCGTCGGGGAAGGAGGCCACCACGGTGAGCCCCACGTTCTGGGTGGGCACATAGTAGCGGGTGAAAACCAGCGACGGCTTGCCAGTGAGGGCTATTTTGCCGGTGTGCAGGTTAATGTAGTCACCCTTTTGGAGTGCGAGGAAGGCGAAGATGCCGTTGTCGCCATCCATCGAGGGGAGTCCCGAGGCATCGGTGAGCAGGCCCCACTGGTTGTCGGAAGTGCGCTCGGTCCAGAAGAACTTGTCGGAGGAGCCGTTTCGGAAACTTTCGGTCCAAGGGAGGGGGGCGATTTCTCCCATTGTGAGCACGGGCGCGGCGGCAATGGTGCTCGCGGCGCCGCCGTCGGCCACGGCCTGAACGCCGAAGAGCGTGATGGAGCCTTTGCCCGAGTCAGTGTCGCGAACCACGTCGAAGGTGGTGGCAGCCGTTGTGCCGAGCAGTTTGGCGTCGGCATCGCTCACGCCGGCTTCCCAGATTTTATACTCCGCGGCACCGGCGGCGGCACTCCAGTTGAGGGTCACCTTGTCGCCGGCATCGACGTAGCCCACCGACGCGGGCGCGGCAACAGAGGCCTTCACCTTGGCTGCGCGGAGAGCTTTCACAACCGCGCCGCTGGCGATGGTGGCAGGCTTCGGAGCGGCGAAAGAGCTCGCCGCCTTGGCGGGATTCACAACCTTGGCCTCAACCTTGCCGGTTGGCAAGCCGTCGCGCACCGACATGCGCGGAGCGTCGGACGCGACTGCCGAGCAGGCGAGCATCACCGAGGTTGCCAATGCGAGAAAACGTGTATATTTATCCATAAGCTTCGTTCAAAAAACGAGATTGATATATCAATAAAGGCGCTGTAAATGCACTATTATACAAAATATTTCGCAAAGTTAGGCAAAAAGCGCGGCATCATCCCCTACCCTCTGTTAAAATTCCTTAATGCTCGCTTGTTTCACATATTTATTCGAATTTTAGTTAAGTTTTAGCCAACTTATACTACATTTTGCTACCAAGAATTCCAAATTTCTCTAAATTTGCAAAAATCATCATAACGACAGATGGCACAGCACAACGACCTTGGAAAATGGGGCGAGCAAGCGGTAGCGGAATATCTAACCGCCAAAGGCTACGCTATTGTGGAACGCAACTGGCGGTGTGGCAAAATCGAAATCGACATCATCGCCTCGCGCGGCACCGACATAGTTTTCGTCGAGGTGAAGACGCGCCGCGAGCCGTCGGCCAACCCCTTCGAGTCGGTGACCCGCGCAAAGGAGCAGATGCTGCTTCGCGGCGCCAACGCCTTCATGCAGCAATGCAACCCGGCCCTCTCGCCCCGCATCGACGTGGCAGCCGTGGAGGGCGACGAGCACAACTACCGCATCGAATATGTCGAGGACGCAGTGCGCCCCCGGCTGCGCACCTACCGCTGACCGCGGGTGACGCGTAGGAAAGCAGCAAGGAAAAGACCGCCGGCCATGAAGAGGGAGATGGAGAACGAAAGCTCTATGCCATAGACACCTAAGCCGGCGGGAAATGCCAGCATATAGGAGCTTGGGAGCCCCACCACAATGTAGCTCGCAAAAGCAATCCACAGCATGGGCATCACCCTGGCGGTGCCGCGCAGGGCGTTGGCAAATGTGATTTGAGTAGCATCGCCCAACTGGTAAAGCACCAGCGGCAAGAGCAGCGACAGAGCTACGGAAAGCACCTCGCCGTCCTCGGTGAAGAACCCCATCAGCTGCTTTGAGAAAAGCACGAACACCAGGCAGGAAACCGCCATGAAGAAGAGCATTACGCAATAGCCGTCGAGCGCCGGGCGGCGGCAGCGGCGCGTGAGCCCTCGGCCAGCCTCGTTGGCTGTCAGCACGGCGATGGCGGTGCCCACGCTATAATATATACAGAATCCGAGCGTGCCCACGACGAGCACAATCTGGAAGGCGGCAAGCGAAACAGTGCCGATCCACCCCGCGAAAACGGCACAGAGGGAGAACGCCCCGGTTTCGAACGTCATCTGCAGCGCCACCGGCCAAGAAGTTCTGACTACCTGGCCCATCACACCGCGCGGCAAGGGGCCGCCATGGAGAAACGCGTCGCGATAGCCGCCGTAGCTCCGGCTCCAGAAGAAAACCGCGGCAATGATGGCTGGGGCAAGCAACCTCGCGACCAGGGTCGAAAGCCCGGCACCAATCAGCCCAAGCTCGGGAAAGCCCCAGTGGCCGTAAATCAAAACATAGTTACCCAAAATGTTCAACGCGTTGCAGCCCAGCAGAATCCACATGGGCATCGCGGTATTCTTGATCGCGTAGCTCCACTGGGTGAAGGTGTTGAACACACTCATCGGGAGCAGTCCAAGAAGATAAATTATGAAAAACGGCTTGATGAGCGGCACGAGCTCGGCGGGCTGCCCCATGTCGTCGATGAAAAAATAGACACCGAGCATCAGGAGCGACAGAAGCGCCCCGACAACCACGTTGGCAATGAGCCCGGCGCGGAGCATGACCCCGATCGACCGCGTTTTCTTGAGGCCGAAGAGAGCGCCGATGAGCGGCGTGAGGCCGTAGGAGAACCCCATAGCGCACAAAATGACCACATTAAAAAGGTTCACGACGAACGACGACGCGGCAAGTGACTGCGTGGTGTAGCGCCCGACCATGATATTGTCGGCAAACGACACCGTGATGAAGCCGAGTTGCGCCACCATCACGGGGAGCGCGAGCCGGAAAATCGAAAGACATCTCTTAAACATAGCTCGAAGATTGCGAAGCGCAGGCCCCGGCGCGCGACACAGAGCACCCGCGACCCCGATTGAGACCGCGAAGTTACGAACTTTGGGCAACAATCGTGGGCGGGCGGGGCGGTTTGTCAATAATTTTTCGTAGCTTTGCCGCAGCGAAATGTACCAAGACATCGAAGCCATAGCCCTGAGAATGGTCCGCTACAACGACCGCAACTCAATCCTTTCGGCCTACAGCCGGCAGGCGGGGCGGCTTGCCCTTCTGGTTCCGGCGGGGAACACCCCCTCGGCGCGACGGGTGAGGGCGCTCCTGATGCCCATGGCCCACTTCGAATGCGTGGCCTCCATATCGCCCGGGCGCGAAATCTCGAAATTCCGCGACTTGCGGCCTGTGGCGCTCCCCCCCGAGGGGAACGCCGTGAGAGCGTCGCTCGCCCTCTTCGCCGCCGACCTGCTGAACACCCTTCTGCGCGAGCCGATGCCCGACGAGGTGATGTTCCACTACCTGGCGGCCGCCGCCCGCCGCATCGCATCGCCGGGGCTCTCGGCCCGCGGAGCCGCCAACCTGCCGCTGGCGCTACTGGTGGGGCTGTCGCGCCACCTGGGCATCGAGCCCGACTGGTCGACCTACACGCCGGGGCGGGTGTTCGACCTCGTTGACGGCATTTTTCGCCAATCGCCCCCCTCGCATGGCCGCTTCATCTCGTCGGCGGAGGCAAAAGGGGCGTTCGCGCTCAGGCGCATGACGCTGCGCACAGCTTTCCGCTTCGCCCTCAGCCGCCAGGAGCGCAACCGCGCCCTCGACGCCGCGATGAGCTACTACACCCTCCACCTCCCGGGATTCTCGAACCCGCAGTCGCTCGACATCCTCCGACACACTTTCGACTTCTAAATCAATCAATAACAAAACCACGGCATTTGAAAAATCATGGCAAACGAAGCAAAATTCCGCACTAAAATCGGCGTTTTAGCCGCCACGGTGGGCTCCGCGGTGGGCCTTGGCAACATCTGGCGCTTCCCCTACGAAACGGGCGTGCACGGCGGCGGGGCGTTCCTGCTCATCTACATCCTTTTCGTCCTCCTGATCGGCGTGCCTGTGGTGGCGGGGGAATTTGTCATCGGGCGCTACACCGGCGAGAATGTCGCCGGGGCGTTCAAGAAGCTCAAAGCGGCCCCGTTCTGGCATTCGGTCGCCTACACCGGGATGCTGAGCTCGCTACTGATTCTCGGGTTCTACAGCGTGGTGGCCGGCTGGACGGTGGAATATATCTACCAGGCCATCGTGGGGTTCGGCGGAGCGACTTCCGAAGAAGCCCTGCACGCGCAGTTTGACAGCTTCACGGCCTCGGGCGGCAAACAGATTTTCTGGACGCTGCTTTTCCTCGCGATTAATTTCTTCGTAATCAGCCGCGGGGTGCAGAAAGGGATTGAGCGGGCATCCAACGTGTTGATGCCGATGCTGTTTGCCATCCTGCTGGTGTTCTGCGTCAACGCCCTCTTCATGCCCGGCGCAGCCGAGGGCTTCGAGTTCCTTTTCCACCCCGACTTCTCGAAAATCAACCTTTCGGCGGTGCTGGGCGCCCTGGGTCAGGCGTTCTTCTCCCTGAGCATCGGCATGGGGGTGCTGATGACCTACGCGAGCTACTTTTCAAAATCGACCCGCCTGGTGAACACCGCCGTTACCACCGCCCTGCTCGACACGCTTGTGGCCGTCATGGCCGGCATCGTGATATTTCCCGCGGTTTTCTCCTTCGGCGAAGAGCCGTCGGCTGGGCCACGGCTCGTGTTCGAGGTGCTTCCGGCCATCTTCACCACAATGCCGTTCGGGCAGTTGTGGGCGTTGCTCTTTTTCGTCCTCCTGTTTGTGGCCGCCCTCACCTCGACCCTCTCCATTTCCGAGGTTGTGATTGCCTGGTTTATAGGCGAGTGTAAATGGAGCCGCATGAAGGCGACGATTGTCTATGGCATAATAGTGTCGGCGCTCAGCAGCCTCTGCGCCCTGTCGTTCGGGCCGCTGTCCGACGTTAAAGTGTTCGGCATGAACTTCTTCAACCTCTTCGACTTTGTGACCTCAAACATCCTCCTGCCGATTGGCGGCCTGTTGATAGCCCTCTACACGGGTTGGAAACTGCCCCGACGCATATTGAAGGCGCAGCTGTCGGCTCCGGGCCGCGACCCCTCGGCCCCCACCCCGCTGGGAGTGCGCGTCACCATTTTCTGCCTGCGCTACATTAGCCCGGTTGCCATTCTCGCCATCTTCATAGGCAACCTTTGAGCTTGCGCAGCCACAAAAGCGAAGGTGTCACCCCGGACATTCCGGGGCGACACCTTCGTTAATGATATATAGTGTACTTATTTCTCTTTGAGAACAGAGAGGGCGGCTTCGTAGTCGGGCTCGTGGGTGATTTCTTCAACGAGTTCGCGATAAATCACATTGCGGTTGCCATCGAGGATAATCACCGCGCGGGCAAGCAGTCCGGCGAGAGGGCCGTCGACAATGGCGAGGCCATATTTCTCGGCAAACATCGGCGAGCGGAAGGCCGAGGCAGGAGTAACATCGGTGAGGCCTTCGGCAGTGCAGAAACGGCCGGCGGCAAAGGGGAGGTCCATCGACACGCAGAGCACAACGGTGTTGTCGAGCTGCGATGCCTCCTGGTTGAAACGGCGCACAGATGCGGCGCACACGGGGGTGTCGAGCGATGGGAAAACGTTGAGCACCACGCGCTTCCCCTTGAAGTCGTTACAGCTGATTTCTTTTAACTCGGGAGTCACGAAAGTGTAGCAGGCTGCTTTATCGCCCACGGCGGGTACTTGGCCATAAGTGTGGCACGGGGTGCCATTGAGGTAAACGGTTTCCATAAATCTTGTTTCTATTTGAGCAAAGGTTATTTATTAGGGTTATCAAGGCGCTGTCGGCCCCCGGGGGGGGGACTCAGAGGACTGCTACCGATTGTATAACGTCTGAGGCGAGCGAGTTGTTGAATCCGAGCATAACATTTGTCACCCGCCCGCTCTCGTCGGCTATGATAATTGCCGGGAAAGCAGTCGCGCCGCAGTCGCGGGCAAGCGAACGGGCCGAAAGGAGCACCGTCTCGCCAGGGGCGAGCTCCCCGGTGAGCTCCTCGACACGGTCGGGGCTCCCCGACACAAAGGCCATGATGAGATTGACGGCGCGGGGCGCCTGGGAGGCCGCTCCCCTAAGCGCGGCGATGGTCTCGGCGGCGAAACCGGCCTCGGGATCGAGGATGGCGATGATCGTCGGGGCCTGGAAGCGCTCGCCCTTGGCGTGGGTGAAGCGCTCGCGGGTGGGTGTGGCGAGCGAGAAAGCGGGCATCGGCTCGCCCCTGAGATTCTCTATGGAATAGTTGCTTTCGCGATATTTTTCAAACACTTCGGGGAAGCGCTCTATCAAAGCCTCCTCTGTTGTGGGAATCGACGGCTCCGCGCCATCGGCCGGATAGGAGTAGCGAACAACCACGAGCTGCTCGCTGATTTGCCCCGGGTTAAACTCGTTGTCGATCAACAGCGGCATGGCCGTCTCGGCATCGAGCAGCAGCTTCATTACGCGCCCTGTGTAACCGCTGACCGACTCAACTGCCGTCAGCCCGGCGACGTGCCTGCCGCCGACAATGGTGTCGGGGTTGAAATGAAGAGCGACAAGAGAGTCCGACGCCATGCGGCGCAGCATCGTTCCGAGCGACTGGGGAAGCAGGTCGACAAACTGGCCGTTGCGCTGCACGCCCCCGCCGCGGGTGAGAAACGGAATTGAATCCCATTGGAAATGATATTCCTGCAAGCGGCGGTCGCGCAAGCGGTAATGATGACCGTCGAAATAGCTAAGGAACCCCTCCGAAAGGCCGCTCGGCGTGGGCAGCTCCCACTGAATCAGGTAATCGGCCTCACAGAGCGAATCGCCCGCGGTGGCCGTCGACTCAAGGCGCACCTTGTAGACAATATCGTCCTGAGCCTGGGGAAGGGTGACGGCATATTCGGCAGTGGCGGCATACTGGCCGGCATTCTCGAGTTTCGCGATAGCCTCGTCAAGGGTCATAGGCGCAACGGCGGTCGCGGCAAACCCTGCGAAGGATGCCGCGAGCCAAGCACCAAGACCCCAAATCAATTTCTTATTCATTTCAGCGCGATGTGATGTTCTGACAAATGTGATGATAATGCACTTAACAACCTTATAACGTGCCACACGTTCAAAAAGTTTTATCCCCGCCGCATATTCCCGCAAAAAAAGCGCACGCCATCCCAGCTCAGATAATTTTGAGAGAAATTCGGTTAATTCGGGGTAGAATTTTGGGGAATTGCGGGGGAATACCTAATTTTGTAGATTGAAAAGAGAATAAAAATGCGAAAATTATTCATCTGCTGCATATTGGCGCTCGCCTCGATTGGTGCCGCGGCCGCTCCTCCCGCCTGGGAAGGGGTCAACTCGCCGCGCCCCGAGATTGTGCAGGAGATGGAGATGGACACGCAGACGGAAATCGTGGTGCGCGACGGGGCGATTTACCTTTGGGTCGCAAAGCCAACTAACGTGAAAATCTTTTCAATCCTCGGGCAGCTAATCTCTTCCGAAAACCTCCAGCCGGGGCTTCATCGCCTGCGCCTCACTTCGCGCGGCATCTACATCCTGCAAGCCGGCTCCACCACCCGCCGCGTAACCCTCTAATGCCCCAACCCAGGCATCGGCGCGCCTCCCCGCCGTCGCGGTTCTTCTCCTGAAATCATATTGGTTGATTGAGCGGACGCGATGTGAACCGAGGTGGTTTTTTATTGCTGTCAGATGGGGAAAAATTGCTATCTTCGCGGGGTGTTTACGCGAATCTGTTCCCAAAGAATAAAATCAGCAAAGAAACGGCTGTCGGCCATCTGTTGGTCGATAATCGCGCTGTTGACGCTCCATGGCCGCGCGAGCGCCATCGACATCGAAGCCGCCGACACCCTGCTGACACTGAAAGAGGTATCGGTGACCGGCATCAAAGGGGGCGCGCTCGCCAACCGCGACGAAGCGGTGACGACCCTCGGCGAGCGGGCAATAGAGCGGCTCGACATAGTGAACCTGAAGCAGGCCAGCGAGATTGCCCCGAACTTCTATATCCCGGCATACGGTTCGAGAATGACCTCCACTATTTATGTGCGCGGCCTCGGAACCCGCATCGACCAACCCGTCGTGGGGCTCAATATCGACAATGTGCCGATTCTCAACAAAGACAACTTTGACTTCGACCTGACGGACATAGCCCGGCTCGAAATACTTCGCGGCCCCCAAAACATCCTCTACGGGCGCAACACCATGGGGGGACTCATCAACATCTACACCCTATCGCCGCTGGCATGGCAGGGCACGCGCCTCCGCGCCACATACGGAAACCAC
The DNA here is from genome assembly GCA_964435935.1 of uncultured Alistipes sp. Taxonomy (GTDB): domain Bacteria; phylum Bacteroidota; class Bacteroidia; order Bacteroidales; family Muribaculaceae; genus UBA7173. The sequence goes on along the minus strand of CAYTBH010000012.1, from coordinate 15,668 downwards.
AACACCTACAAGGCCTCGGCGGCAATCTACGGCACCCTCGCTCCCGGGCTGGGGATGGGGCTGAACCTCCTGGCATCCGGCACTGACGGCTTCTATCGCAACGAGTTCAACAACACTCCCGTCGGGCGCGAGCGCAACTGGTCGGCCCGATGGAAAACTGCCTGGCGCCCGGCAGAAAACGTGATGGTGGAGAACGCGGCCACACTTAACATTGCCCGCCAGAACGGGTACCCCTACCAGTCGGTCGCGACCGGCAAAATCGCCTATAACGACACTTGCTATTACCGCCGGACCTCGTTCACCGACGGCCTTACGGTGAAACACCGCTTCCGCAACATCGACTTCTCGACAATCATCAGCTTCCAGTATATCAACGATGACATGACGCTCGACCAGGACTTCCTCCCGGTCGACTACTTCACCCTCACGCAGGCAAGAAAAGAATGGGGGCTGACCGCCGACTTCGTGGCACGCGGAGGCCGGGGAGCCTACCGCTGGCTCGGCGGCATCTTCGGCTTCGGAAAGCGCGGAAAGATGAACGCCCCGGTGACGTTCGGCGACTACGGACTCACCCACCTGCTCGAAGCGAAACCAACGGAGCAGAACCCTCAATACCCGGTGGTTTGGGACGAGCGCTCGTTTCTCCTCGGGAGCGACTTCATCCTCCCCTCGTGGGGGGCGTCGGCCTACCACGAAAGCTCGCTCACAGTCGGACAGTGGAACTTCACCCTCGGCCTGCGCTTCGACTGGGAGCACGCCGCTGTCGACTACCACAGCCAGTGCAACTCATCGTTCACCCGCTACCACGACGGCCTCCCCTACAAAAATTTTCCGGTGAAAATCGACAAGCGCGGGCGCCTCGACAAGGATTTCCAGCAACTGCTGCCGAAGATTTCGGCCAGCTTCGCCCTCCCCGCCGAGATGGGCAACGTGTATGCCTCGGCCACAAAGGGATATAAAGCCGGGGGCTACAACACGCAAATGTTTTCCAACGTGCTCCAGCAGGATGTAGCGGAATTCACCGGCATGAATGCCGACTACGACCTCGAAAGCACCATTGGCTATGACCCGGAAAAGAGCTGGACCTTCGAGGCCGGAGCCCACCTTAGCTTTCTCGACGGGAAAATCAGAGCCGAAGCAGCGCTTTTCTGGATTGAATGCACCGACCAACAGCTCACCGTGTTCCCCGAAGGCGACTCAACCGGGCGCATGATGACCAATGCCGGACGCTCGCGCTCGATTGGCGCCGAGCTCTCGGCAACCTTCCGCATTGCCTCCGACTGGGAGCTGCGCGCCTCCTACGGCCACACCGACGCCCGCTTCCGCGAATACCGCGACTGGCAGAACGATTTTTCGGGAAAGCGGGTGCCCTACGCCCCGGCCAACACCCTCTTCGGGGGCGCGACATGGAGCCGCGGTTTCAGCGGCATGGCCCTGACGAGGCTCACACTCCAGGCCAACGCCCGAGGGGTGGGACGCATCTGGTGGGACGAGGCCAACACCGTCAGCCAACCATTCTACGCAACCCTCGCGGCATCGGCAACCGCCGAGTTCGGAAACTGGTCGGTTGAATTGTGGGGCGATAACCTCACTAACACGCAATATGACACTTTTTATTTCGTTTCTATAAGGAACGAGTTCCTGCAACGCGGCCCCCGCACGAGCTTCGGCATCACCGCCCGGTGGGACCTCGAATTTTAGCCCGAAACCAACCATTTGACAACCAAAGATATGAAGATTTTAAAGACCTTGTTCGCCGCCCTCATCCTCCTTGCCGGAGTATCCTCCTGCAGCGATGACAACGACATAAAGGTGAACCCCGTCACCACCCTCATCCTCAACCCCAACGTGTCATTCTCCTCGGTGAAGACCCTGGCCGACGGCACTTGGGACGTGTGCGACGCACCCACCTACACCTTCGAGGTCAACACCCAGACATTCAACGTGAAGCTCGAAGTCAAGGGGCTCAACTATGCCGACAAGAAGGGTGTCGACTTCACCATCGAGAACCTCCTTCTCACAGTCGACCCTCAGAACAACGCCTGGACAATCGCCAACCGCAACCCGATGGTGGTCCGCGACAGCAATGGCAACGACCACGAGATAACCGGCTTCAACGCCTACATCTTCTCCAGCGGCCGCGCGCCCGAGAATGTGCGCGTCCAGTACACCATTGACAACGCCTACACCATCCGCGCCATCATGAAGTACAACGCCTTCGTAGGCAAATCATTGGTGACCGCCGAAAGCCCCGCCATCGAGCCTTTCAACAACGAAAGCGCCGTGTACTTCTTCATCCTCAACCACAAGGAGAAGAAGGCAAGCGTGCTCATCTACAATGCCAAATTCTCGTCGGGCATGCCCCGCACCATCGACATGGACTTCCTCAAACACAGCTTCACTGTCGACGACCGCGGAATCGTGGTCTACTCGCCCGAGCGTTTCGAGCCGCTCAACAACAACGTGCCCTACGAGAAATATGCCGTCACCAATCTCGACTTCGTGCTCTCCCCCGGGCTGGCTCTCGACGGCAGCTTCATGGTAGCCGACATGTTCACCGTGTCGGTTGAGGCAACCCCGGCACTCGCCCTCACCGACGAGGTTCTCCGCAAGATGACCGTCGCAATGGGCAAGTAGCCTCATTTTTCACCCGCTTACAATGGCCTCGCAGCAACTCCATCAAAACCAGGCGCTACGGCAGAAGCTCACTCCGCAGCAGGTGCGGTTAGGGCATCTGCTGGAGATGAACGGCCCTGAGATTGAGGAGGAAGTGCGCCGGGCCGTTGAAGATATGCCCGCGCTCGAAACTTCGGACCCCGCCGACGCTGCCACGCCACACCTCACAGAGGACGGCACCCCCTTCACCGAAACCCCGGAACAGCTTGGCGACGCCGACTTCCGCAACAAAGACGACATTCCCGACAACTTTGTGCCCCGCGGCGCGCTCTACACGCCCCGGGGCAGCGTCGTGTCTGAACCATATACCCAGCCCGACGGCCAGGGTGAGTCGCTCTACGAAGCCCTCATGCGCCAGCTCGAGCAACAGGAGGAGGTGACCGACGACGAGCTGGTTGCCGCCCGGCACATCATCGGGAATATCGACGACAACGGCTACCTCACCCGCGACATCAAAGCCATTCCCGACGACATCCTCATGGCCGAGGGGGTTGACATCGCGCCCGAAACCGTGCGCCGGGTGTGGCAACTCGTGCGCACGCTCGACCCCGCCGGCATCGGGGCCACCGATGTTCGCGACTCGCTGCTGCTGCAACTCGAGCGGCTGCCGCGCTCAACCGAGCAACTCACAGCCCTCGAGGTGGTGCGCGACTACTTCGACCTACTCTCCAAACGCCACTTCGACAAGATTGCCTCCTCGCTCGGCATCTCGCGCGAAGCCCTCGACGACGCGCTGGCGCTAATCAGCCGCCTCAATCCCAAACCGGGGGCGCTCTTCTCGTCATCGCCCATCGACGACCGCTCGCGCTACATAATACCAGACTTCCTGGTGGAGCCCGACCCCGACGGCAACCTGACGCTGACGCTCAACAACCACATACCCGAGCTTTCCGTGGCCCAGACATTTGCGGAGGACACCCCGCTCCCGGCGGCCTCGCCACGCGAAACCGCCGCGGCAAGGCTCTTCATAAAGTCGCGCCGCGAGGACGCTCAGAGCTTCATACGCCTACTGTCGATGCGCCAGGAAACGCTCTACCGCGTCATGGCGGCAATCATGGCGGCCCAACGCGACTTCTTCCTCACCGACGACCCGGCGCGGCTGCGCCCCATGGTGCTCCGCGACATCGCGGCCGCCACAGGCTACGACCTCTCGGTGGTTTCCCGCGCCACGCAGGGCAAATATGTCGCCACCCCCAACCGCGTCTATCCACTTAAGATGCTATTCAACGAGCGCTCCAAGGAGAACGACGACGCGACAACCTCTCCCCGAATCTCAGCATTCCTAACAGAACTTATCGAAGCCGAGGATAAGACCCACCCCCTCAGCGACGAACAACTGACAGCCCTGCTGCGCGAGCGCGGGCTCGACATTGCCCGGCGCACTGTGGCCAAGTATCGCGAGCGGCTCGGATTACCAGTTGCCCGGCTTCGAAAAAATTCCTGACATCCACCCTCAACACCCTCCACCCTTATGAAATTCCTCACCGGCTTCGCGCGCTTCCTTTCAGTGATTTTCTCCCCCATGCTGACGGCAACCTACGGCGTGGTTCTCTCAATGATTCTATCCTACCTCTGCTTCAGCCCCATGAAGGCGCGGGTCATCGTTTCGTTGGTAACGTTCGCCGCCACTTGCGCCATACCCATCATAGGCATCTTCATCCTCAACCGGGCCGGGGTGGTGAAGGAGCCGGGCCTCAACAACCGCGAGGAGCGCACCCTCCCCTACCTCATCACCACGGCGTGCTACGTCGGCACTGCAATCTACACCCGCTTTGTCAACGCCCCGATGTGGCTGTCGATGTTCATTCTCGGTGGCGCTGTGTCGCTGGTGGTGCTCACAATCGTCAACCGTTGGTGGAAAATATCGGGCCATGCGACAGGCATGGGAGGCATCACCGCCGTGGTTTTCTACCTGATGCTGAGCGGCAACAGCGTTGTCGACCTGCAGCCCGAATTCATTGGCGCCATCATCCTCTCGGGCATGGTGTGCACCTCGCGCCTTATTTTGAAGCGCCACACCCTGGGCCAGGTTGCCGCGGGGTTCATCAACGGCTTCGTCTGCATCTTCGCCGCGGCCTGGTGGCTCGGCCCCCTTTTAGCCTCAAACTGACCAACAGCATAAAGAACAACAACTACAAAACTCAACATCAATGACACCAGTAGTCAGCATAATAATGGGCAGCACCTCCGACCTGCCAGTAATGAAAAAAGCCGCCGATTTCCTCAACAACATGGCGGTGCCTTTCGAAATGCTTGCCCTTTCGGCCCACCGCACCCCCGAGGAGGTTGCCGACTTTGCCCGCGGCGCCAAGGCCCGCGGCGTGAAGGTGATTATCGCCGGCGCCGGCATGGCAGCTGCCCTTCCCGGAGTGATTTCGGCGCTCACCCCCCTGCCAGTGATCGGCGTGCCCCTGTCGGCCACCCTCCAGGGTCGCGACGCGCTCCTTTCCATCGCGCAGATGCCTCCGGGCATCCCCGTGGCCACCACGGCAATCGACGGCACGATGAACGCCGCCGTGCTCGCTGTGCGCATCCTGGCGCTTAGCGACGGCAAGCTCTCGGCCCGCTACGACGGCTGGGTGTCGACCCTGCGCCAGAAAATCGTGAAAGCCAACGCCGAGCTCGACCGCATCGACTACGAATACAAGGTTTCCGACCCCGAAACAACATTCTGAACCACCACGATGAGCGTTTTTGACTATCGCCGCCGCGAAACCTCAACAACCACTGTTGGCGACGTGAAAATCGGCAGCGGCTATCCCATGCGCGTCCAGTCGATGAACAACACCTCGACGATGGACACCGAGGGCTCCGTGGCCCAGGCACTGCGCATAGCCAGCGCCGGGGCCGACATCGACCGCCTGACGGCGCAAGGTGTGCGCGAAGCCCGCAACATGGGCGAAATTCGCCGCCGGCTCCGCGCCACGGGGTGCGGTATGCCCCTTGTGGCCGACATACATTTCAACCCCAAGGCCGCATTCGCCGCAGCCGAGGAGGTCGACAAGGTGCGC
>CAYTBH010000012.1:6882-9971 GCA_964435935.1 uncultured Alistipes sp. | reverse complement strand
GCATCAATCCCGGCAACTTCGTCGATCCGGGCCGCACTTTCGTCAAACTCGAATACACCGACGAGGAGTATGCCCAGGAACTGCGGAAAATATCCGACACCTTCGTCCCCTTCCTGCGTCTCTGCCGCGAGAACGGCACCGCCATACGCATCGGGGTTAACCACGGCTCGCTGTCGGACCGCATCATGAGCCGCTATGGCGACACCCCCGCCGGCATGGTTGAAAGCGCGATGGAGTTTCTGCGCGTCGCCGTGAAGGAGAATTTCACCGACATAGTAATCTCCATCAAGGCTTCGAACACGGTTGTGATGGTAGAGACGGTGCGCCTGCTGGTCCACGAGATGAACCGCGAGGGGATGGCCTTTCCGCTTCACCTCGGGGTGACCGAGGCTGGCGACGGCGAGGATGGCCGAGTGCGCTCGGCTGCCGGCATCGGCACGCTGCTTGCCGAGGGAATAGGCGACACCATCCGCGTGTCGTTGAGCGAGGAGCCGGAGGCCGAGGTGCCCGTGGCCCGCGAGCTCGCCGCCTACATCGCCGCGCGCGCCGAGGCTCCCGCAATCGAAGGAGATTATGCTCCCGGCTACAACCCGCTGCGCCCCGACCGACGCCCGACCGACGCCGCGGGCAATGTCGGGGGCGACAATGTGCCGGTGGTCGTAGGCCTCGACCCGGTTCCCGCCGAGGGGGTCGTGATTCTCGAAAGCGACCACGCCAACCCGCTGGGCGACCTCTCGGCGCGCATCCACCGCATGGCGACCGAAGGTGACCGCCGCCCTGTGATAGCCCGGATTAACTACAACGGCGCCACAGCCGACGAAGTGGTCATCCGCTCTTCAGCCGACTTCGGCGCACTGCTCCTCAACGGACTCATCGATGGCATGGAAATCGTTGCCGACTCGCTCTCCAAGGAGGAAATCACGCGCCTTTCGCTATCCATCCTGCAAGCCACGCGGCGCCGCATCAGCAAGACAGAGTTCGTTTCGTGCCCCGGATGTGGCCGAACCCTCTTTGACCTGCAACAGACAGTGAAACAAGTCAAAGAGGCCACTTCCCACCTTAAGGGCTTGAAAATAGCGGTGATGGGCTGCGTTGTAAACGGCCCTGGCGAAATGGCCGATGCCGACTATGGCTATGTCGGTGCCGCCGCGGGGAAAATCAGCCTCTACCGCGGAAAGGAGTGCGTGGAGAAGAACCTTCCCTCCGACAAGGCCGTCAGCCGACTCATCGAAATAATACGCGCCGACGGCAAATGGCGCGAACCATCGACGAAATGAGAGCCAACCCCGCTTCAACACTGACCCTGCGCAACGGCATGGGCTTCGCGGCCATCCAGGCACCCGGAGCCGTGGAATATTTCGGCATAACCCTCAAAGCCGGAAGCCGTGACGAAGCGCCAGACCTCCACGGGTTGGCCCACTTCGTTGAGCACACCGTGTTCAAAGGCACCGCGCACCGCCGCGCCTGCCACATCAACGGGCGCATGGAGGCGGTTGGAGGCGACCTCAATGCCTTCACTACAAAGGAGGAAACGGCGATATACACCGTCTTTCCCCGCGGGAACCTCGCCCGCGCCATCGAGCTCGTGGCCGACCTCGCCACCAACTCCCTCTTCCCCGAAAGGGAACTTGAAAAGGAGCGCGAGGTGGTGGCCGATGAAATCAACTCATACCTCGACACCCCCTCCGAAGCGGTTTTCGACGATTTCGAGGACCGGTTTTTCCGCGGCTCGCAGCTTGGGCACAACATACTCGGCCCGGCTGACAATCTCCAGCGGTTCACCTCTGACGCATGCCGCCAATGGCTCGCAGGGTGTTACACCGCTCCGCGCACAGTGGCCTTCTATCTCGGGCCCGCCAACCCCGCCAAGGTTGCCGCCCTTGTCGAGCGCCATTTCGAAGCATATCCCGCAGCTGGCGCGCCCGTTGACCGCGTCGCCCCGGAGCCGCAACCAGTATTTAGCGAGCTCAAAGAGATTGATTCCCACCAAAGCCACACCATCATCGGCGCGGCAATACCATCGGTCTACTCCGACGAGCGGTTCGCCATCGGGCTCGTTTCAAACATCCTGGGAGGCCCCGGAATGAACTCGCGCCTCAACGTGGCACTCCGCGAGCGCCGCGGGCTCGTCTACTCGGTCGAAGCCTCGGCCAACCTGATGACCGACTGCGGCCTCTTCGCCGTTTACTATGGCTGCGACCCCGCCGACAATGCGAAATGCCGCGAACTCGTTATGGCGGAACTCGCCCGCACGGCCCGCGAGCCGATGACGCCCCGGGCACTCCGCGCCGCGAAGAAACAGTATCTGGGCCAGCTGCAGGTGAGCGGCGACAGCTCAGAGCAAACCATCCTATCGGCCGCACGCTCGATGCTTTACTTCAGCTCAGTAGCCACCCCCGAGCAGCAAGCCGCCCGCATCGAAGCGCTTACTGCCGACGACCTTCTCGCCGCGGCCCGTTTCCTCACCAATCCATCTGTCCTGACCCTTGGACCCAGCTGACAACACTCCATTTTTTCATACACTATATTTTTTAATTAATTCCAGTTTACACACAATGAAAAAGTATCTGCAAAAAACACTCATGGTGATGCTCGCGGCATTCCTTTCGCTCGGCATCGCGGCCTGCTCCGACGACGATGATGACAAGGACGGTGGTTCAACCAAAGGCGGCAAAATGTCGGGCTGGGTTGAAATCGATGGCAAAAAGTACGACTTCACACACTTCTACGGAGCGATAAGCCCCGACAAAACCGAAGTCTCTTTCAACGGATTCAGCATCGACCCCTACAAGATGACTCAGAATTCAAAGTACAACATGACCGCCTTCTCACTGCTGTTTACGCCCGATGGTTCGGCACTGGATTATGATGGCGACAGCGGCTCGCTCGGCATAAATTTTGAATTTGAAATCAACTGCGACACTGCTGAGAGCCCCAACATGGTCATGTATTGCAACTTAGAAACTTCTCTGGCTGGCGTATCCGCCTCGCGCAAAGGCGACAAAATCACCATCGATGGCAAAAACGTCGAAGTGCGCTATTCTAAACCGGGTGCAGGAAGTGTGAGCAACAGCGACCCCAAGACCACC
>CAYTBH010000012.1:0-6782 GCA_964435935.1 uncultured Alistipes sp. | reverse complement strand
GATATGAGTTGCTCGACGGCTTGCGCGGTGTCGCCGCCATGCTGGTTATAATCTATCACTTTGGCGAAGGATTCGCGACCTCGCCGGTCGACCAGTTTATGAACCACGGCTATCTGGCGGTCGACTTCTTTTTCGTCCTTTCAGGCTTCGTGCTCGGCTATGCCTACGATGGCCGCTTCTGCAAAGGTATGTCCGCGGCCAACTTTATGCTGCGCCGCGTGATCAGGTTGCACCCCATGGTGATTCTCAGCGTGCTTCTCGGGGCTGCCGCCTATTTGCTGCAGGGCAGCGTGCGATGGGATGGCTCCCCGGTCGCGCCCCATTTGCTGGTTGTGGCGCTCGTGTTGGGCTTGCTGCTCATTCCCGTCTATCCCGGAGCGGGAGCCGATGTGCGTGGTAACGGCGAAATGTTCCCCCTCAACGGCCCCAGCTGGTCGCTATTCTTCGAGTATATCGGCAGCATTCTCTACGCCGCAGTGCTCCACCGCCTCTCGAAACGCTCGCTCGCCATAGTCACCGCCGTTTCGGGCATCGGGTTAGCGGCGATAATCCTCGGGAACACCACGGGAGCCTACCACGCCGGAGTAGGATGGAGCATCGGTGAGGATGGTCTCGGATTCCTCGGCGGCTTCCTGCGCCTTAGTTTCTCGTTTTCCGCCGGGTTGCTGATGTCGCGCTGCTTCCGGCGCTTCAACGTGCGCGGGGCGTTTTGGATATGCTCGGCGGTGATTGTCGCGTTGCTTTCGTGCCCCTATCTCACCATCGATGGCGAAGTGTCGGTTCTTAACGGGCTATACGACTGCGTGTGCACGCTTTTCATCTTTCCGGCTGTAGTCTACCTCGGCGCGTGCGGCGCGACAACCGATCGCTTTTCGGGAAACACTTGCGAATTTTTGGGACGCCTCTCCTATCCAGTCTACATTGTCCACTACCCTGTGATGTATCTCTTCTATGCCTGGGTTTGGAGCAACGGCATCGCGGCTGCCGAGGCTGTGCCGGTGTGCGCCATCCTTTTTGTCGGCATCATAGCTATGGCGTGGCTCGCGATGCGATTCTACGACGAACCGGTGAGAGCGTGGCTCACCCGCCGCTTCATCAAGCAGTCAGGCAGGTAGACTGAACAAATGGGGTTGGCAGGTGTTTATTTTTTAAGAAATATAAACATACATCACCATGTCATCACCCGTCAGTTCATCATCGGTCGCACAGCATAAAAAGAGAGGGCAATACGTTCTGGGAATCATGAACTTCCTGGTTCTCGTGCTTTCTGTAACGCTGATAGTGTGGATTTCCCTCGACACTTTCAAGCGAGTCAACTTCCTCGAAAACCACGCTTATATGACGTTCCAGTTCTGGGTTTGCGTGGTGTTCATCATCGACTTTTTCATAGGACTCGCCTACGCCGACCGCAAGTGGAGCTATTTCTGGCGCCGGCTGGCCTTCCTGCTGTTGTCGATACCCTACCTCAACATAATCAACCTGATGGATGTGCAGTTGAGCCATGACGCCCTCTATTTTGTGCGCTTCATCCCTCTTGCCCGCGGCGCGCTGGCACTCTCGATTGTAATCAGCTATGTGTCGTCCAACGCCGTGACGAGCATGTTCATGTCCTATCTTTCGATCATGCTGCTGGTGACCTACTTTTGCTCGCTCATTTTCTATCAGCGCGAGGCGGGGGTCAATCCCCAGGTCAACTCCTACTGGACGGCGCTGTGGTGGTCGGCAATGAACATGTCGACCGTCGGGTGCGACATATCGCCGGTGACCGTCTCGGGAAAGATTGTCGCGGTGATTCTCCCGGTGTCGGGCATGATAATCTTCCCGCTCTTCACAGTGTATCTCACCGACTTTGTTACCCGCACAATGAAGAAGGGGCGCAAGGACGACAAAGCCGACCAAAACTAACCGCGGCTGCGACCCTTGACACGCACCCCCGGCATCTGCAGCCTGGCGTCACGAATAGAGGGTCATGACAATCGCCCTGGGGCCCCCATGGTCGCGGAACTCGCAAAGGTAGATGCCCTGCCAGGTGCCCAGATTCAACCGCCCGTTGGTTACTGGAATCGTGAGCGAGCACCCCATAAGCGAGCTTTTGGCATGGGCAGGCATATCGTCCGCCCCCTCGAACGTATGGTCATAGTAGGGCTCGTTTTCGGGCACAAGGTGGTCGAGGATTTTCGCCATGTCGGCGCGCACATCGGGGTCGGCGTTCTCGTTGACCGACAGCGCGCACGAAGTGTGCTTTACGAAGATGTTCAACAGCCCTGCGCGGGGCATCTCGGCAGGAAGGTGTCTCGCTATTTCGCCAGTGACGAGATGGCACCCACGGCGGCGCGGTTCGAGGCGGAATTCAATTTGCTGTATCATAGGCGGCAATGGGTGTCAAGCCACTCCGAGGAGCTCGATTTCGAAAACCAGTGTCGAGCCGCCGGGAATGCCGGGTTGCGAGAAGCGGCCATAGCCCTGCTCGGCGGGGATGTAGACCTCCCACTTGTCGCCAACGTGCATCTGGGTGAGGGCGATAATCCACCCCGGGATGAGGTCGGCGAGCCGGAAAGCCGGCGCCACGCCCCCGCGGCTGCTGTCGAAGGTCTTGCCATTGATGGTTTTGCCAACGTAATGAGCCGTGACCACACTGCCGCGGTTAGGCTTCGGCCCCGCGGCGTTTCCCTTTTTTATAACCTTGTAGTAGACCCCTTTGTCGAGGGGTTTCACACCCTCCTCACGCGATTTGGCTTCGAGCCACTCGCGGTTGCGGAGCACATATTCCTGTTTTGCCATAATGCTCTGTTTTTTCAGTCGCGAATTTAGCGAAAAAACAGGAAAGGGGCAGTCGCCAATCGACGGGAAATGATTATATTTGCAGTGTGGCCACGCCGCCCCGCTAACGCATTCAGCCCCAATGGACGACAAGAAACTGTTTCTGCTCGACGCATACGCTCTGATTTACAGAGCCTACTACGCGCTCATACGCTCGCCGCGCATCACTTCGGCAGGGTTCAACACCTCGGCGGTGTTCGGGTTCTGCAACACCCTCGACGAGGTGCTCCGCAAGGAGAACCCCTCGCACATCGCCGTGTGCTTCGACCCCAAGGGTGACACGTTTCGCCACGAAATGTACCCCGACTACAAGGCCAACCGCGAGGCTCAGCCCGAGGACATTTCCCTGTCGGTTCCCATTATCAAAGAGATTGTCGAGGCCTACGACATCCCCACCTTCGAGGTGCCGGGCTTCGAGGCCGACGACGTGATCGGCACCCTGGCCCACCAGGCGGCTCGCGAGGGGTTCACCGTCTACATGATGACCCCCGACAAGGACTACGGGCAGCTGGTGACCGACAAGGTGCTCATGTACCGCCCCTCGCTCAAAGGCCAAGGCTTCGAGGTGAGAGGTCCGGCTGAGATTTGCGCGAAATATGGCATCAGCTCCCCCCTCCAAGTAATCGACCTGCTCGCGCTCGAAGGCGACTCGGTCGACAACATACCCGGCTGCCCCGGCGTAGGGCCGAAGACAGCCGCGAAGCTCATCGACCAGTTCGGCTCAATCGAAAACCTCCTCGACCACCAGGGCGAGGTAAAAGGAGCGCTGGGGCAGAAGATTGCCGACAACGCCGACAAAATACGCTTCTCAAAAGAGCTGGCAACCATACGCACCGATGTGCCGCTCGATGTCGACTTTGAAAAGCTGCGCCGCGGCCCGGTGAACACCGACGAACTACGCAAGATATTCACACGCCTGGAATTCAAATCGTTCCTGGCCAAGCTCAACGCCGAGGCAGTCATAACAAAAGCCGCGAAACCCGAGGCGGCCAAACCGCTGGAAGAGCGGTCGCTCTTCGACTTCATCGATGGTGGCGAGGCGGCTGGCGATGGTTCCGCGGCGGCGACAATAGCCTCGTCGGGAGCCGACTATGCCGAAATCGCCCCAGGGCCCCAGCTCGCGGCTTTCGTTGAGGAAGCGCTGAAAGAGCCCGCACTCGGCATAGCCGTATATGCCACCGGGCCTGAAGCCATGACTGCCACGCTCCGGGGAATAGCCATAGCCACCTCCGAGGGGAAGGCCCGCTTTGCCGCAATGCCATCAGGGCAGGAGGCCCGCGCGGCTGTGCTTAACCAGCTACGACCCCTGTTTGAATCGCCCGCCGCGACCCTGAGCAGCCCCGACATTAAGCGCGACATGATTGTGTTGCGTCGCGAGGGGGTGCGAATCACGGCCAAATATTTCGACACCTCCCTGGCCCACTATCTGCTGCAGCCCGAGATGCGCCACCGGCTTGCCGACATCGCGATGAATGTGATTCATTACCAGACCGCCGACTTCGCCGACGGCTCGACCGCGCGCAAGCCTTTCGCCCCCTATCCGGCAGGCGAGGAGGTTAGCCGGGCGTGCGAACAGGCCGATGTGTGCCTGCGGCTGGTGGAACCCCTGCGCTCGCTGCTCGAAGCCAACGGCCAGTCGCGGCTGCTCGACGAAGTTGAGCTTCCGCTGGCCGAGGTTCTGGCCGATATGGAATGGACCGGCGTGCGCATCGACTCTGACGAGCTTGGCAAACTCTCGGCCACCCTCTCGCGACAGCTGCGGGAAATCGAGGAGAAGGCTTACGAGCTTGCCGGCGAGCGCTTCAACATCGGGTCGCCTATGCAAGTTGGCGAAGTGTTGTTCGGCAAACTGCGCCTCGACCCGAAAGCGAAACGCACCAAAACCGGCTCCTACTCAACCACTGAGGAGATTCTCGAGAAGCACCGCCACGACCATCCCGTGGTTGGGCTCATTCTCAAAGCCCGCTCGCTGAAAAAGCTCCTCACGACCTACGTCAACGCGCTCCCCGAACTGGTGAACCCGGCCACGGGCAAAATCCACACCACGTTCAACCAGACCGTCACAGCCACCGGCCGAATATCCTCGGCCAACCCTAATCTGCAGAACATACCCATCCGCACCGACGACGGGCGCGAGGTGCGCCGCGCGTTCATCGCCGACGACGGATGCCTCCTCCTGTCGGCCGACTACTCGCAAATCGAGCTTAGACTACTTGCCGACCTCTCAAACGACCCGGAGCTCACCGAGGCGTTCAACTCGGGGCTCGACATCCACCGCGCAACCGCCGCAAAGCTCTATCACGTCGGCTACGACGAGGTGACCGACACCCAGCGACGCAACGCCAAAACTGCCAATTTCGGCACCATCTACGGCATCTCGGCCTTCGGCCTGTCGGAGCGCCTCGGCATAAGCCGAGCAGAGGCCAAGCAGCTAATTGACAGCTATTTCGCAACCTATCCCCACATAAAGCAATTCACGGCCCAGTCCGTAGAGCGCGCCCGCGAAGAGGGCTATGTGAGCACCATCATGGGGCGCAAACGCTATCTGCCCGACATCAAGTCGCGCAACGCCACGGTGAGAGCCTTTGCCGAGCGTAACGCCGTCAACGCACCCCTCCAAGGGTCGGCAGCCGACATTATCAAGGTTGCCATGATCAACATCTTCGCCGAGACGCGACGGCTGGGACTGCGGTCGAAAATGATTTTGCAAGTTCACGACGAATTGATTTTCAACGTTTTCCCCGACGAGCTTCCTCAACTGCAAGAACTCGTTGAGCGCCTCATGTCGGGCGCGTTCACCGACGGAGCGGTGCGCCTCGAAGTGTCGTCGGGCGTAGGTAAAAACTGGCTTGAAGCCCACTGATCCCATGAAACCCAACACCACAATGGAACATCCCGAAAACAGCTCAGAATATAGCGGCCTCACCGTCAACGCCGGCGTGGCCCAGCCCCCCGTTGTCAACCCCTACCTGAAACCGCGCAAGCGCCTGCCACTCCCCACCTCCGGCGAACTCGTCGAGGGAATTCTGAAAGGTGACGTGACTAAGCTTTCGCGCGCCGTGACGCTCGTCGAGAGCCTCGCACCCGACCATCAGGCCCTCGCGAGGGAAATCATCGAAAAGTGTCTCCCCCATTCGGGCAATTCGCGCCGCATAGGCATCACCGGCGTGCCCGGGGCGGGTAAGTCAACCTCAATCGACGTTTTCGGCCTCCATGTGCTCAAAGAGGGGGGCAAGCTGGCGGTGCTCGCCATCGACCCTTCGTCGGAACGCTCCAAGGGGAGCATCCTCGGCGACAAGACCCGCATGGAAAAGCTCTCGCAGCATCCCGGAGCCTTCATCCGCCCTTCACCCTCGGCAGGCTCGCTCGGCGGCGTGGCCCGCAAAACCCGCGAAACAATCATTCTTTGCGAGGCCGCCGGCTACAACAATGTGTTCATTGAAACCGTCGGCGTGGGGCAGAGCGAAACCGCCGTGCACTCGATGGCCGACTTCTTCCTCCTCATCCAGATTGCGGGTGCCGGCGACGAGCTCCAGGGCATCAAGCGCGGCATCATGGAGATGGCCGACGGCATTGTGATCAACAAAGCCGACGGCGACAACGTGGACCGCGCACGCCTCGCACAGGCGCAATATCGCTCGGCACTCCACCTCTTCCCCACCCCGCCCTCGGGCTGGACCCCGGAAGTGCTCACCTACTCGGGCTACTACGAACTCGGCATCCCCGAAATTTGGGATATGATCGACCGCTACTTTAAATTTGTTAAGGAGAACGGTTATTTCGAACGCCGCCGCCGCGAGCAGTCGCGCTACTGGATGTACGAAACCATCGACGCCGAGCTGCGCCGCCGCTTCTACGACGATCCCGACCGGGCAGCCCGCATCGCCCAGGCCGAGCGCCTCGTGCTCTCCAACCGCCTCTCCCCCTTCGCCGCCGCCACCCAGCTCCTCGGCAACTAACCC
>CAYTBH010000011.1:1931-36738 GCA_964435935.1 uncultured Alistipes sp. | reverse complement strand
TATGATTCTACGAACAAAAATGCCGGTGGCAAACCCATTCGGCATTTTTGTTTGTTAATAATATATGTGGCGCGGTTGCGTCGCACTCTCTTAAGTTCTATTCATCCGCCATTAAACTTCCAAATCCAGCTCCATGCGCCAGATTATAAACCACTTCACCGACGACGACCTCTACAAGTTCACAATGTGCTGCGCCGTTATCGACAATTTCCCGCGCGCCCAGGTGAAATACAAGTTCATCGACCGCGACAACACAGTCTACCCGCCCGGATTCGCAGAGGCTGTCAGCGAGCAGATCGCGATGCTCGAATCGGTCACTATCACCGATGAAGAAATTGCCTTTATGCGCCGGCGCTGCAACTTCATTCCCCAATGGTTCTACAGCTACCTGAAAGGGTTCCGCTACAAGCGCGAATGGGTTAAAGTCTCCCAGGATGAGCAGGGACATCTCAGCATCGAGTTCGAAGGGAACTGGAGCGACACAATACTATTGGAAGTGAAAGTACTGGCCATCGTGTCAGAGCTTTACTACATATTCACCGGGCGTGAACACGAAATAGATTACGATGATTTCAGCGCCCGCTCAGCCGAAAAGGCTCGCCGGATGATTGATGCAGGATGCGTTTTCAGCGACTTCGGCACCCGCCGCAGGGCATCGTTCCGCTCGCAGGAAACCGCTGTGAAAGCAATGGCCGACTGCGACCGCGCCATGAACGGCCCGGGCAGATTCGTAGGCACGAGCAATGTCTACCTCGCTATGCGCAACGACCTTATTCCCGTCGGCACTATGGCCCATGAACTGATTTGCGCCATCGCCGGCATGTATGGCCCGCAAATGGCCAACTATCTGGCGATGGAAGCTTGGGCGAAAACCTATCACGGTGCCCTTGGCACATTCCTCTATGACACATACGGCTGGCGCATATTCAGCCTGAATTTTTCAGAAGACTACGCCAACATGTTCAAAGGGCTCAGGGTTGACAGCGGCGACAACCGCGAGCAGCTCGACCTCATTGTTGAGAAATATCGGTCTCTTGGAATCGACTCGCGCTCAAAGCAGGTGATTTTCAGCAACGGACTTAATGTCGACGAGGCGATAGCGCTTCAGCGCTACGCCTCGGGAAAATGCCAGCCATCGTTCGGCATCGGCACCCATTTCACCAACGACTTTCCTGGCATAAAACCCCTCAACATCGTGGTGAAACTATTGGCTGTGAAAATCACCGAATCATGGCCATTCTACTGCTCGACATGCAAACTTAGCGAGGATAGCGGCAAGCACACCGGCGACAGCGCCACAGTGAACCGCTTTCTTGAAGCCCTTCACCTCGCCCCGGCGGAATAAACTGTCAAAGAGCTTATTCCTCAGCGGTATAAGTGGCGATGTAGCGCCACTTGCTTGGCGCGGGGTGCTCATCCAACACGGCCAAAGAGCCATTGCGACCAAGGAATTTTTCTGTCTCATAGAAGTGGCAGATGCCTATGCCGCAGTCAACAGTTGAAATCGGGGCTTCGCTGTCGCTGTAAAAATGAACCTTGTTGCCGCAAACCAGCGCGCGCCAAGGCTGCGAGTTTTTCGAAGACGGGGCTATGCGCATCATCTCCAGCGGCTCGCGGAAGGGTGAATCCGCTGGAATCGGCTCACCTTCGCGTTCCTGGAAAAACATTCGCTCGAAAGGTTTGCGGTTCTTGCTCCCAATTACGAAGCGGGTAAATTTTTCAACGAGGCTCTTCTCAGCCGAAACCCCAACGGGGCAAACAATGCGGAGCTGCACCCCGCCGGGCCAGGATACCCCTTTTTCAAAATCAGTGCCTTTGAAAGTGGCCGCGATCCAACATGTGCCAAGGCCCATCTGCCATGCGCCGAGCACAACCTGCTCGAAACAGAATCCGGCTGCGAGAGCGTCCTTCACCTCGTCGCCTATGCCAAGCAGGAAGAAATCAGAGGCACCGCGCACCATGCCGTAGGTGCTCGGTTTGAAGCCCTCCTTCAGATCGAAAGAGCTGAGTTTTATGCTTATATTGCCTCCAAAAGGGTCATTAACGTCGTCAACAAGCTTATTGAGAGCCTTTTTCTGCGCGTCGGTAAGCGACTCGCCATTGTAGCTGCGAACCGACCGGCGTTCCTTAATCGCTTCTATGATGTTCATTTTGAGTTGAATGTAGTGAGTTTAAAAGGGTGGCGACACAACGACACCCTTTATATAAACGACTTCGCAAGTCAAATTGTTGTTTTCGAGGCCTCGTCGCTTCTCACCACCTGCCGGATTGCGCGCCGGATTGTGCGCCATTTAGGGAATATCGCCTTAGGCCGCGGCGGGAAATAGCTCACGACAATCATTGCCAGCGACACAACCGCAGCAATCAGCAGCCACCCATAAATCTCCTTCATCGAAACAACGAGCGACCGCGCCTGCACCATGCCATAGAGCTCGGCCAAGGGAGCATACACCCGCGCCGTGTCGGTCAACGCCGAGGATAGCAGCGCCGAATTCTTGGCCATTGTATGGCTAAGCCACTCGCCAACGATGGCCGGGCCAAAAGCGGCCCCCATCACAGCGCCGGTGAACCCATTGATAGTCAATGCCTGGGGAAACACTTGAAACGGCAACCCGCTCTGCACAATCGAGGTCAGGAATACAATCGAGATGACTACCGCGCCCGCGCCTCTGATAAACAACGGCACAAACAAGGCTTCCTTCTCCACTCCATAATCAATGCCGAAATAGAAATAGGCAAGATAAAACGCCGCCAAAGCGAACCCAATGGCAGTCATCGTCTTGTAGCGCCATTTCCTGAGCGCGAAGGCATAATAGGTGAATGCGCAGCCAGCTATTATGCCAGCGAACACATACCAGTTAAGGTCGATGAGGTTTGTTTCATCGTAGCCCAGAATAGCTGCGGCATAACCGTGCTCAAACACATGCTCGGTCGCCATCAGGGTGAAAAACACAAGATAAACCATTGTCGCACGGATTACATTGCGGTTTTTCATCGCCATAAAAGAAACGTAGGGATGGTGCAGGAATGATGCCCGCCACAGGTTAATAGCGGCAAACGCGAGCCCCAAGACCGTGGCTATGCGTATTTCCAGAGCATCCCACCAATCATAAAAGTTGCCATAGACACAGACGAAGGTGAAACAGAGCATAAACCCCGCCCATATCAACGCTCCGAGCCAATCGATGCCGAGCAAGGGAATATACATCGGCCCCCGCACAGGCCTGACGAGCACAAGCACCATCAACATCATCAGCGCGAGCAACCCCGTCATAATCCAGTGAAAATATTCCCATTGCGAGAAGAAAGCTGTATAGACGGCTGCTATGCCGCTCAGCTGTATCACGCTGTCGACCACTATATACACATAGCAGAAGAACACCGACATATCGCGCGTGGGAGTCAGCCACAACTGTATGGTCGAGTTGCATGCGAAAGTGGCCTGCATCCTGAACCATCCCGCCACCAAGCAGGTGCCCACGAGCAACGGCACCGATGCCGTGTGGGCGCAAATGATGTTGGCCGCGATCAGAACCATGGCGCACACCAGAAGCTGGGTGCGGTTTGAATAGCGAAACTTCACCCTGAACATCACCGCGAAATTAATCGCTATGCCTATGAGCGAGGCGTAGCCGGCCATAAGAATATCCTCCCGCATCAATGCCGTAGTGCCAACCATGTCGGAAGCGGCGGCAAGGTAGACCCCGCCGGAGAACTGCACTATGAGCACGAAGAAGATGAAGAGCCACGGTTTTAACCGCCGGGGAACGAAATCAGGAACGTCGGGTATGTCAAACGGCCCCTGATGAGCGTGCCAGTCTGCCATCGGTTCAATATTTTACCTCGCACTCCACGTTCATCCCCGCTCTCAGCTTGGCCATCTCCTCGGGAGCATTGTCATCCGCGAAACGGATTCTCACCGGCACTCGCTGACGCACCTTCACAAAATTACCGGCAGAATTATCCTGTGGCAACACCGACAGCGAGGCTCCCGTAGCCTTTGAAATCGACTCAACCACGCCCGAGAAACGCACGCCGGGGATAGCGTCAACCTCAATTTCAACGCTGCTGCCCTGCTCGATGTGGCGCAGTTGTGTTTCCTTGTAGTTTGCCGCCACCCAGACATCGGTCGCGTCGACCACGTCGAGCAAAACCTGCCCGGGCTGCACAAGCTGCCCCACCTGGATTTCTTTTCGCGACGCATATCCATCGCACGGGGCGACTACTACACAATATGACAAATTCAACTCGGCGGTTTCGAGAAGCGCTTTAGCCAGCTCAACCCCGGCTTCGGTCTGAGCGATGCGTTGGCGTGTCTCGGCCACGACAGATGATGTTGCCGACCGCTGGCGGGCCAGCATATCGTAGCGCGCTTTTTTAGCTTCATAGTCGGTTTTGGCGGCTTCGAACTGCTGCCGTGTGACAGCATCCTTGGCGAGCAGCTTCTTATATCGCTCATAATCCGCGGCCGCCATGTCCATCACAACTTTAGCCTCGGCGATGGAAGCCTCGGTGACGGCGACGTTGGCCGACGCCACACCTACACTCCTGTCGGCCACCCCGCGCCCGGCAACCGCGTTCTGATAGTCGGCTCGTGCCTGGGCCACGCGCAGCCTCATGTCGGCATCGTCAATAACAACCAGTGTATCGCCCTTCTTTACAGGCTGATACTCATTAAACCGAATCTCCTTCACATAGCCCTGAACACGGCTGTGAATGGGCACTATCTGCTGCTTCACCTGGGCATTGTCGGTGAACTCCACATTGCCAAGATGAATAAACTTACCGCCAACCCACAAGGCCGCGCCGGCTACAACCACTAACGTCACTATATATGAAATTATCTTTTTGGTTTTGTGTTTCATATCTGTCCTGAGATGAAAAGAAGTTTATAATAATTGTAGATGATGTTGATTTTGGCGCTCACGAGGCGCTGCTCAGCGTCGAGTTTGGCGTTTGCCGCATCGAGCATGTCGGTAATCAATGCCATGTCAGCCGAGTAGCGTGTCGACGTTGTGTTGTAATTGCGTTCGGCAAGCTCCACACTCTTTTCCTGCGTTTTGAGCTCCTCGTAGGCTTCGAGATAGCGCACATAGCTCTCGCGAACCTCAAGCCGCACGTTGTCGCGCTCGGCATTGAGGCGGTCGAGGGCGGTTACAATGGCGGCACGGCTCTTGGCAACCGACTTGTTAGCCTTATAAAGCGATGAAAGGTTGTAGCTAACCCCGACTCCGACATACCAATAGCTCAAGTTGCGGTTGATTGGTGGCACTTCTACCAAAATAGGGCCGTCGATTGTCCACCCGGCCTGTATGCCCACCTTGGGGCGAAACTCAGAACGCGCCAAATCCTCGGCTTTGCGACTTATATCGACACCCTGCGTTGCCAGTTTGAGCGATGGTGAATTGGCCGCGGCTTCCTGCTGCCACCACCCCTCGCCTGCCACCGACAGGCTGCGGTCGAGGATGGTTCTCTCCGGCTCGACCACCGTTCCTGGCGGCAATCCGGCTGTCACAATCAGGTTTTCGTTAAGAATCACTATTGTGTTGTTGATTTTCACAAGTTGCAATTCCAGATTTGAAACGAGAAGCTCGTAGCGGGTGATGTCGTTTTGCAATGCCACCCCCTGCTCAAAACGCGCCCGCATCTCTTCGAGCACCTTCCTCGCCTGGGCTATGTTATTCTCCACAACTCCGCGCAGAGTGGCATATCTGAAAATATCGAGATAGAATCCGGCGAGTCTGAACCTGATGTCGTCGCGGCTCAGTTCGGTGGCGAAGCAGGCTGCTGTTCTCTTCAGCTCGGCAAGCTCAATGGAATTGGTGATCGCGCCTCCGGCATAAACCGGTTGGTTCAGAGCTACTCCCGCCATACTTCCGAAATGTGGAATCGGCGCTTTCCGGTAATCGGAGAAGTCGCGCTTGGTTGTGAAGCCGTCGCCGATATAGCTGACTGACAGCGACACATTTATGTCGGGTAGACGGGTGCTTTTGGCCACACTGACTTCGCGGCGCGCCTCCTCCTCGGCTGAAAACGAGGTGCGAAGCCTGGCGCTGTTGGCCTCCGCTATCTCAAAAAGTTCTTCAAGACTCGCTATACGGGGCGATTCCTCGGAGCGATGCGTCGCATCGCTTCCGTAGGCCCGCACTCCGGCGCCCAGCAAGGCGACAGCAAGCCACCCTGCGAGCAATCGGTGATTGTTCATAAGGAAATCGGGATAAAAAAATGTGATGTGACTAAGTTATTTGCGTCGAGCTACGCAAAGTGCTGCCGTCCAGCCATTAATCCGGCATACGGACGGCGTGCGGAGAAATCACTGGGTGCTTTTCCAGTTCTCCTTAAAGGCAAAATTTCTAACCGCGGCCGGCATCTCGCCGGCAAAAATG
Source organism: uncultured Alistipes sp. (assembly GCA_964435935.1). Classification (GTDB taxonomy): domain Bacteria; phylum Bacteroidota; class Bacteroidia; order Bacteroidales; family Muribaculaceae; genus UBA7173. Next base: position 30,352 of record CAYTBH010000011.1, on the reverse strand, counting down.
TAGATGTCTGTCATATTCGGTGGCTCTTTGTGAACCACGCCGCGAAGTTACGAATTTTTCGAAAATTATCGTGTAAAAAACTCTCCCCTACCATGCCCGCGACCCTTTTCCACAAAAAAGGAGCTCCCGGCATCACTGTCGGGAGAGCCAAGATTTGTATGATTTTTGCTGATACTAATTTCTCTGTTTCGAAGCCGCCTCTATGCTCGGATTTAGCCCACGGGGAGCTCCCATTGGATTCCGCACTATGCCGGTAGAGGGTAGACTGATCTGCATCTCCTTCTTCGGGAATACATCTGTATCAACCTCGGCGATTTCCGTCTGCAGCCCGTCGACAATCGACTCCGCGAATTCCTGGACCGCCGCGGCAAGGGCAATTGCGAAAGAAACGATGGCAATGATGATGCTTCTCATATTCGGCGCGATTCTATTTTCACATTGCAAATTTACCGCGTCGCAAACTTCCGCGCCATACCCAAAAGTGTATGTTTGCTCTCACTCTCACCTAAATGAGGAAGCCGCGCCTGCGATGGTGAATCGCGGCACGGCTTCTCAATCTCTGATCGAGATGCTATCCTGCGGTGGATAGCGGGTATATAACTATGCTATGGAAACTGGATGTTTACTTTTCAGCAGTCTTGGCTTTGGCCTGGCCCTTGAAAGGACGGTCGCCCTTCTTGCCCATCTTCTGAGCGTCGCGCATTCCGTGGCCTTTTGCCATGCGGCCCTGGGCAATGGTTGCCTTGGCAGGCTTCTGCTTGTTGCCACCGTTAATATAGAAGTTTTCAAGGAAAATCACATACTGCTCGGGGCCTACGATTTCCTTTACCTGCTTGAGGTAGTCCTGCTTCTCGGCACGACGGTTGGCGAGGCGGGTCGAGTCGTTGCGCTGCTTGTCGGCCTTCTTCGATTCTGCGGCTTCCTTGCGGGCGGCGCGGCGGGTCTGGTTGAGCTCTTTGAGCTGCGCCTTCTGGGCATCGGTCAGGGTGAGGCCCTCGAAAAGGCACGCGCCCTTGTCGCCTTTGGCTTCTTTTTTGCAGCACTGCTGTTCGGTGCACTCTTTTTGCGCTTTGTCGCAAGGTTTCTGGGCGAACCCGGTGAATGCGGTCATTGACATTGCGACGATTGCTAAGCTGAGAATTTTCTTTTTCATAATCCGTATGTTTTATATTTCGTTTGTTCTGTTTTCTGCATTTATGACCATTATAACAATCCAACGTTTAGTTTGGTACAGCATTTTAACATCGATTTAACCAATTTTGCATCAACCAATTAAATAATGATAAAAAACAGAACGCACGATTAAACCCTGCCGTTTTTCAGGGTCAGGCGCCATAAATGGCCGCCATGGCTTTTTCTAGGCGCGGTATCGGGTCGGCGAAATGATTGCCCGGAACGCTCACAAACTCCGCATCCACGTTAGCCGCTCTCAGCAAGGCGATTATCTCAAGCGTGTCGGCTTCGACACTGTTGAATGCCTTCACATTCGATTTCGACTCCTGGTCGCCGAGCAGAAAGAATCCGCGCCCCTTCTTAGCGGGTATGGGCCGGCTCTTCATCCAGTCGACAAACCCTTCGAACCAGAACGAACCCGAGAGTGACGCTATATTGCGGAAGGTGTCGCACACCATCCATTGCCACAGAGCGAAGAGCCCCGACATCGAAACTCCCACAAGAGTGCGCTCCGCATCGCTGTCAATCCCGAGCACGGATTCCGCCTCAGGAACAATCTTCTGCCTAAGCAATTGTAAGAACTCCGGCGACTCGCCTTTGAAATCAGGACTCCCCTTGGGCACTCCTTTTGCCGGCCACGGGCTGAAAACACTCTCCCAATCCATGCCGGTTATCACCACTATGGATGCGTCATATTTCTTGGCGGCCGCCTCAATCCACCCCGAAAGCATATCCATCGGATAGAGTATATAGGCAACTCGCGATTTGTTTCCCGACGTAGCGCACAAGCAGCGTATCGGGCCTATTTCAAAAGTCTGTGTCATAAAGTTTCTGGCGTGTTTTCTCCCCATGGCGGCTTCCATTAATCGGCAATATCTTCTCCACTGGGGCTCGCGCTATAAAAGAAACAAACCAACCGCCCTGATGGTTGCGACCCCGCAGTAGTGGCCGATATGAAACGCGCCTCGCGCCCTCGAATTGGCTAAATGGAATAAAATTTCCGACAAAGCGGCCAACATAACCCCTTGCGGGAACCCCCTAATAATTCGGATTCTGCGTAACTTTGCACTTCATTTTTCCATCACCTTAATTATATAATGAAGAGAATTGCGTTATGGACCGCGCTTACGGTCGCTTCGATAGGATTTGTCTCTTGCAATGGTAACTCACACACCGACCGCGGCCAAATCGTGCACAACGTGTTCCTCGCCGAGCCCAAGAATGCCGATGGCAGCTCAGTGAGGGAGTTTGCCGGGCGCGTTGAGGAGGCCCGCAATGTTGCCGCGGCATTCAAAACCGCCGGGCAGCTCGAAAAAATATATGTCAAGGAGGGCGACCGCGTGCGCCGTGGCCAGCTACTCGCCGTGCTCGACTCGGCTGACTATGTGATTGGAGTGAACCAACTGCGCATCCAGGCTGCGCAAATCGCTGCCGAGAGCGCTCGCCATGCCAAGCTCCACGCCTCAGGGGGCATGAGCGACAACGATTTCGAGAAAGTCACCGCCGGAGCGAAGCAAGTGGGATTGCAGCTCGCGCTCAACGAAAAGAAGATTCAATATTGTCGCCTCACAGCGCCGACCGACGGCGTTGTCACCTCGGTGAAATTCGAGCCGGGCGAAATGGTTGATGCCGGCACCCCGGTAATCGACATCATGGATAACTCGCATCTCGAGGTGGTGGTCGACCTCCCCGTCAGCGAATATCTGCGCCGCGGCGACTTTGCCGGCTTCACCGGACGCACACCGCGCTTCCCCGGCCGCGTGTTCCAGCTCAACATGCTCAGCCTCACCCCGCGCTCCGACAACAACCAGCTATTCCAGATGAAGCTCGGCATCGTAAACGGCAGCGGAGTCACCCTCACTCCCGGAATGAACCTCACCGTTTGCATCGCCACCGATGGCGACGGCAAAGGCGCTGTGTCAATTCCCGCCTCTGCTGTTTTCGACCACGAGGGTGCGCCCGCCGTGTGGGTCTACAATCCCGCCGACTCAACCATCAGCGCCACCCGGGTTGAAATCGCCGGCACCGGCAACGCCGACGGCTCCCTCATTGTAACTTCGGGCCTCAACACTTCGGAATGTGTTGTCCGGGCCGGCGTACATCACCTTATTAATGGCGAAAAGGTCAACGTAATCGACAACTCTTCAGCCACTAACGCCGGTAATATCCTCTGAACCCATGGAGCGCATCACTAAATTCTTTATGCAGCGGCGCACCCTTTTCTGGGCGCTCATCGCCGGCATTCTCATGCTGGGAGTGCTGAGCTACATCAGGATGCCCAAACTCGAGGACCCGGCCATCGCCGTCAAGCAAGCTTCGGTGATTCTCATTTATCCCGGAGCCGACGCTCACCAGGTTGAGCTCGAAGCCGCCGTTCCCGTCGAGGATGCCATGCGCACCCTGCCCGACATAAGAAAAATCAAAACTGAATGCCGCCCCGGCCAGGCCATCATCAATGTCGAATTTGAAATGGAGGTGCCGGTCGAGGAGCTGGAGCAGCATTTCGACATGATCAGGCGAAAAGTGACCGACGTGGCTCTCACCCTGCCGCAAGGTTGCATGGACCCTATTGTGGTCGATGATATGGTCGATGTTTACGGCCTGCTCTTCACAATGACCGGCGACGGTTACGACTACAACGAGCTGGAGCGCTACGCCAAGTTCATCCGCCGCGAGTTGCTCACGGTGCCCGGCGTCAGGCGCGTCAACATCGGCGGCGTCCCCTCCGAGACCCTCACCATCGAGTTCACCCCGGAGCAGCTCGCCCGAAACGGCCTGATGCCCACTCAGATTATGATGGCCCTGCAGTCGGCTGCCAAAACCATCGACGCCGGAGCGTTCACCAACGCAGGCGAGCGCCTCTCCATCAACATCGACCAAGCCGTTGTCACCGAGCACGACCTCGCCGACCTCTTCATCGACACTCCCGAAGGCACAAAGGTGCGCCTCAGCGACATAGCCACGATTTCGCGCTCCCACGGCACGCCGAAACGCAATCAGATCTATGTCGACGGCGAACCGGCGCTGACCATCGCCGTGACCCTCGAAAGCTCTGCCGTGGTACCCGATGTGGGCAAAGCCGTCGATGCCAAGCTCGATCAAATCATGGTCAACCTCCCGGCTGGCATCGAGTTGCAAAAGCTGTTCTATCAGCCCGACAAAGTGAGCGCGGCGGTCGAAGGGTTCATGCTAAACCTCCTCGAATCGGTTCTCATCGTCATCATCGTCCTCATGTTCTCTATGGGATGGCGATCGGGCGTGATTATAGGCTTCGGCTTGGTGCTCACAGTGGCTCTCTCGTTCCCCATCCTCGAGAATCTCGGAACCACCCTTCAACGCATTTCGCTCGGCGCGTTCATCGTCGCGATGGGCATGCTGGTCGACAACGCCGTGGTGATTATGGACGGCATCATCGTCGACAAGCAGCGGGGGCTCAAGCCCGATGTCTACCTCTACCGCATCGGGCGCAACACCGCCCTGCCCCTCCTCGGTGCCACCATCGTGGCAGCCTGCACGTTCCTGCCCATCTACCTCACCCCCGGGTCGGTGGGCGAGTTTGCCGGCGATCTGTTCCTCGTCATCTGCGTGAGCCTGCTCGTGAGCTGGGTGCTCGCTCTCATCCAGGTGCCGGTTTGCACTGCCGCTTGGTTCGGCAAGGGCGACCCCGAAAAAAGCGCGGCCGAAATCGAGGCTTCAGCGCCCAAGCCCAACGCGTTCAACCGGGTGGTCGGGAAACTGCTCCACTGGCTATTGGGCCACAGAATCATCTCGCTCACCTGTGCCGTTGTCATTCTGCTGACCGCTGTCTTCGGTATGACCCGGGTGCGCCAGGTATTCTTCCCCGATTTCGACTATAAACAGTTCGTTGTCGAGTGCTACTTCAAACCCGAGGCCGACCCCGAGGCTGTCACCAGGCGCATCCTCGAGCTGGCCGACTCCGCGAAAGCTTTTCCCGATGTCGAGAAGGTCGTGGTCAGCACCGGGGGTGCTCCCGCCCGCTACACCCTCGTGCGCCCGATGCCCACCGGGGGCGACAATTATGCCGAGCTCATCGTCGACTGCACCGACTTCAAAACAATGGAAAAGGTGCAGAACTCCCTCCGCGAGCACCTACGCGACATTGCCCCCGACGCTTATATCCGCACCCGCAAATACAATTTCTCAATCAGCTCGTCGCACACCGTCGAAATCGAGTTTGCCGGTCCTGATCCCGCCGTGCTCCGCCAGCTCGGCGACAAGGCACAGGCGCTAATGCGCGAGTGCCCGCTCGTCGACCCCTATTCGGTGCAGACCAACTGGATGCCCCGGGGCCGCGAAATCACATTCAAGTTCTCTCCCTCCGACGCGCAGCGGGCCGGAATCAATCGCTCCGACATTGGCAACGCGCTCCAAGCCGCCGGCGACGGTATGCCTGTCGGAGTCGTTGCCGATGGCGACAAGCAGGTGCCCGTCTACATCACCATGCGCCGCGACGACGGTTCGCGCGTCACCGATCTGGCAAACATTCCCGTGTGGTCAACCGCCAATATCCACCTGAACCCCGATAAACTTGCCGGCCTCGCCACCGGGGCAACCTCTGTCGACGACCTCGGCAAGGATATGTTCCGCTCCTCGATGCTTTCGGCTGTCACCGACTCGGCCACACTGGGGTGGAACGAGGCACTGATTATGCGCCTTAACGGTCGACGCGTCATCGAGGCTGAATGCGACCCCGATCCCCTGAACCCCGATGCCACGCCGGCAAAAATCGAGTCGTGGCTCCGCGACCGCGTTGGCGAAATCGAGCTTCCGCAAGGCTATGAAATGCGCTTTGTCGGCGAAGGAGAGTTGAGCGGCGAGGCCATCGACAAGCTCCTCGGGTTCGTTCCCACTATATTGCTGATTGTCTTCGTGGTGCTTCTGTGCCTGTTCAACAACTGGAAAAAGCTCTTCGTGGTTCTCGTCAGCTTCCCGTTTGTGCTCTGCGGCATCGTGCCGTTGCTGCTTCTGACCGACACCCCCTTCACATTCCTCGCCATACTCGGCTTCATGGGCCTCATAGGCATGATGGTCAAGAACGCAATTGTGCTTGTCGACGAAATCACGCGCCTCAGCACCGAAGAGGGGCAGCATCTGTTCCATGCCATCGTAAACGCCACCCTGAGCCGCGTACGCCCCGTGATGCTCGCCTCGTTCACAACCATTGTCGGCATGATTCCTCTGATTAGCGACCCCATGTACGGCTCGCTCGCGGTAGTGGTCATTGGCGGCCTGTTTGTGGGCACAATTGTCACCCTGCTGTTGCTCCCATTGTTCTATTCCATCCTCTTCAAAGTGAAAAAGCCCAATGAATAAGATACTCGCCCTGGCTCTATCCCTCCTGGCCGGTTCAGCGGCCAGCGCCATCACCCTCGACTCGCGGCAATGCGTGGCGATGGCCCTTGAAAGCAGTGCCGACCTCCGCGTGGCCGATAACTCCCTGCGGCAGGCACAGCTGCAACGGGGCGTGGCGCGCACCGCCTACCTCCCAAAATTTGCCGGAACCGCGATGCTCAGCAGCATGCTCCCCGATTTTGAAACCATGGGCATGACCCTCAACATGAAGGCTGTGTGGCTCGCCGGGCTCAACGTGCAGCAACCCATCTACGCCGGCGGCAAAATCATCGCGGCCAACAAACTGGCCGGCATAGGCGTGAAGGCGGCACGGGAGCAGCACCGCATGACCCGCGCCGAGGTGAGCGCCGACGCGCAAACCTCCTACTGGACCTATGTGGCCATACTCGCCAAGGAAAGGATGATGCGAAGCTATGTGGCCCAAATCGACTCGGCCTACAACCTCACCCGCGCATCGCTCGAAGCCGGAATGGTCACCCGCAACGACATGCAGCGCATCGAGGCACGTCGGGCACAGGTGCTCTATCAGCTCGGACAGGTCGAAAACGGCGCTAATCTTTGCCGCATGAACCTTTGCCACACAATCGGCGTGGAGACCGACACTGAAATCACACCCGCCGACGAGGAGGTGGCCATCGAAATGCCCGACAACCTTTACGACTACTCGCTGCTCGACCGCCCCGAGGCCGCCCTGCTCCAGCTCGATGTCGATGCGAAAAAGCAACAGGTCAATTTGACTCGCGGCGACTTCCTCCCCACCCTCGGTGTCGCTGCCGGGTGGACCGCCTACGGCAACATCCGCATGAGTTCGATGCAAATGGGCCCCGATGGTAACTACTACCCCTACAACTCCACCACCAACGACAACATTTGGAACATCATGGTGTCGCTCTCGGTGCCCATCTGGCACTGGGGCGAAGGCATCAAAAAGGTGAAACACGCCAAAATCGAGGCCGAAAGCGCTGAGATCATCCGCGAAGACCGTCTGAAGCTCATGTCGCTCGAAGTGCGCCAGGCAATCGACAATGTCAACTCTGGCGAGCAGTTGCTCCAGGCAGCCCGCCTGGCAATGACGCAGGCCGACACTAATCTGGCCAACATCACCCAGGCTTACGAATTGGGTCTCTCATCGTTGACCGACCTCCTTGACGCGCAGAGCCAATGGCAGTCGACCTCGTCGGACCTCATTGAAGCCTCAACGCAGCTGCGCATCTACTGTGTCGAATACCTCAGGGTGACTGGCCGACTTTAACAGCGCTTCAACGCTTTTTGCCAAAAGCGCGCATCAGCTCGCCAATCCACAGCACCACCGAGGTCGCTCCCAGGATAATGAGCCAGTCGGAAATCTTCAGCGGCACCGCGTTGAAGAATTCCGGGTTTACCGAACCCACCACCTGCACAATCAGCACCTGGCCTACGAGGATCGCCATGGCGATAAACAGGAACTCGCCGCAATCCTTGAAATGGAACGCCGAGCGCCCAGTCGCGAAAGCGCGGGCATTGAACATGTTCCAGAATTGAAGGAACACAAAGATGGTGAAGAAAAGCGAAAGTTCGTATGGAGTCAGCCCATCGTTGCCGTGCAATGGCACTCGTCCAATCTCGGTGAGCGACGCGATTGTCGCATGCTCAAAATAGTAGAGCAACCCAATCAGAAGCGCGAAAAAGATTCCGCCTACCCAGCCGATCGAGCGCCACATCGCCTTGTTGATAATGAAATCTGAGCGTTTGCGCGGCTTCTCGTTCATCACCGACTCGTTTGGCGGAAGCGAAGCGAGAGCCATCGCCGCGAAAGTGTCCATTATGAGGTTCACCCACAGCATCTGGGTGACGGTCAGTGGCGACTGCATCCCCATGAAACCGCCGAAAAGCACTATGAGGCTCGCGGCAACGTTAACAGTGAGCTGGAACAATATGAAACGCTGGATATTGCGATAGAGCGAACGTCCCCACATCACAGCGCGCCCTATTGAGGCAAACGAATTGTCGACGATGGTTATGTCTGACGCTTCCTTGGCCACCGAGGTGCCGTCGCCCATCGACAGCCCCACATGGGCCGCCTTTAGCGCCGGGGCATCGTTGGTGCCGTCGCCCGTCACAGCCACCACCTCGCCGCGTTTCTGCAGCGCCTCCACCAGGCGTTTCTTATCCATCGGGCGGGCACGGGCTATGATTTTGAAATCCTCCACGCGGTCAACCAGCTCGTCATCAGAAAGCGCCGCAAACTCTGTGCCGGTTATGATATTCTTATCGGTGTCGACTCCATCGTGCCATAGCCCGATCTGTCGACCTATCTCTTTCGCGGTTCCAGGGGTGTCACCGGTGACGATTTTCACCTGAATCCCGGCATCGGTCACCTGCCGGACAGCTGCCGGCACATCGCCGCGCACAGGGTCTGAGATTGCCACGATGCCAAGGAACACCAGCTTCCCGGCGGCAACTTTGCCATCGACAATCGCGCTCTCGTCGTCGTTGAGTTCCTTGTATGCGAAACCAAGGGTTCGCATCGCCTGATTCTGGTACACAAGCAGTTGCGCATCGAGTTCCTGCTTTGTCAGTCCGGCGGTGTCACCGCACATGCCAAACACGATTTCGGGTGCGCCTTTCACATACAGCACTTTGCGCCCCGAATTGCGCCGAACCACCGTGGCCATATACTTACGCTCGGTTGAAAACGGCAGCTCCTCAACCATACTCACCGAGGCTCGTTTCACGGCATAATCGACCCCGCGCTCGGCGAGCCACAGCAGCAGCGCGCCCTCCGTCGGGTTGCCCAGCACCTGCGGTGCGTCGCCCGAGAGGTCGAGCTGCGCCGTCGAGTTCGCCGCGATACCCTCGTAGAGCACCTCGTCAGAGGGGTTGCCAAAGAAATCGGCCTTGTAAACCTGCATCCTGTTCTGCGTCAGCGTGCCGGTTTTGTCGGTGCATATAACAGTGGTCGCGCCCATTGTTTCGCAAGCGTGCAATTTGCGCACGAGGTTGTTGGTTTTCAGCATTCTGCGCATCGAGTACGCAAGCGACAGAGTGACAGCCATGGGTAACCCCTCGGGCACCGAAACCACCACCAGCGTCACAGCCACCATGAGCGTCTGCAACAGGAACGCCAAAAACGACATCCACTCGAAATCGACATTCACGAAATACATCACCACGCGCCCGATGATGATAGCCGCGCCGATGATATAGGCGAATCGAGTGATAAGTTTGCCCAGGCCGTCGAGCTGCTCGTTAAGGGGAGTTTTGACGCTGTCGTCAATCTGCGACGCCACAAATACTTTGCCGTTCTCCGTCGCATCGCCAACTGCCTGGACGCGCATCACCCCATGACCCTCCATCACTTTCGTTCCGCGCAAAACGTGGTTCGAAGGGAAGGTCGCCTCGGAGTCAAACAACGCCGGGTCGGTGGTCTTCTCGCAAATAGGTTCGCCCGTCAGCGTCGACTCATCAACGCTCAGGCGCACAGCTTCAAGCAGCTCGCCGTCAGCCGGAATCTCGTCGCCGGTGTTCAGCAGCGCGATGTCGCCAACAACAACATCGCGGCGCGGAACCTGCACAGGCCCTCCGTCGCGCACCACCGTCACCGGTTCGTCGTCGTTCACGCGGTTGAGCAGCTCGAACTCGCGATCGGCTTTCAGTTCGAAGATGAACGCCAGCCCCGTGGCCAGGATGATAGCCATAAAAATACCTATCGGTTCGAAAAACACCGTCAATCCCTGGTGGAGCCCATAGTACTCATAAAAAGAGATTCCTATCGAAAGCACTCCGGCCACCATCAGCACAATAATCAGTGGATCAGAGAATTTCTCTAAAAATCTCTTCCACAGCGGCGTTTTGGCAGGGGGGGTGAGCACGTTGGCCCCATATCGCTCCCGCGACGCGAGAACCTCCTCCGGGGTAAGACCCTTATATTTTTCCTTCATAGCTATTGATGATTTCGAGTGGCAAAATTACAAAAAATCCCGCAACCCAGGCAAAGTTGAAAAACCGAACTCCCCGCTGGGCGTATTTTTAGCAAAAATCGTAACTTTGCCATCACAGACTCCCCTCTTTTGAAACACAAACCCTACCTGATGAAAAAATTCATACTCGGCCTCGCCGCCGCTGCCATCCTCGCCCCCTTGGCTCTGGCAGAAAACCTGGTGATTCTCAACACCAACGACACTCACAGCCAACTCGATCCCACCGACAAGGGCCTCGGCGGCGTGCAGCGCCGCAAAGTGCTCATCGACAGCATCCGCGCCCAACACCCCAACGTAATTTTAACCGATGCCGGCGATGCCGTCCAGGGCACTCTCTACTTCACCCTCTATGGAGGACGCGCCGAAATGGAGGCAATGAACGCCCTCGGCTACGACCTCGCCATAGTCGGCAACCACGATTTCGACAACGGGGTCGACTCCCTGGCGCGCAACATCGCCCTGAGCAACGCCCAATGGCTCTCCACAAACTACGACTTTTCGGAGCGGGCCGACCTCGATTCGCTCTTCGCACCTTATAAAATATATGAGTTTGGCGACAAAAAAGTAGCTTTCATCGGCCTCAACCTCGACCCCAAGGGGATGATTGCCGAAGGTAACTACGACGGCGTTCGATACCTCGACGCGATCGAGGCCGCCAACTCTACCGCCTGGGTGCTCAAACACCTCCAAGGTGTCGACCTCGTGGTGGCTATAACCCACCTTGGATATTCCAAGATGCCTAACCCCTCCGACGAAGACCTGGCCATAGCCTCGAAAAACATCGACATTATCCTCGGGGGTCACTCCCACACAAATATCGCCCCCGGAAGCGGTCGCGAATGGATTATGAATGCCGAAGGCAAGCCGGTGCTCATCACTCAGAGCGGCAAGAGCGGCATCAACGTGGCCGAGGTTATCGTTGACCTCGACAGCATCGGCACTGCCCTACCCCGCTTCAAGCAGCACCTCGTTGACAGCCGCCTCGACCGCGACGGCGACCCGGCAATCGAGGCGCTCCTCGCCCCCTACCGCAAAGGGGTCGACGAACTAATGGGTGTGAAAATTGGCCGCACTGCCAAAGCGCTCGACAACTCGCAGCCCGCGCTCCTCAATTTCGTGGCCGACTTCTGCCGCGACCGCGGTTCGCAGCTTCTCGGTAAGCCGGTCGACCTCGCGCTCATGAACAAAGGGAGCCTGCGTCGCTCTCTCCCCAAAGGCACCATCACCCAGGGCGAGATTATTTCGATGCAGCCGTTTGCCAACAAGGTGCTCGTGCTCGAATTAAAGGGTTCCGACCTCCTGGAGGCTTTCAACGTGATGGCCACCCGCGATGGCGACGGCGTCAGCTCTGAAGGCGCGGCGATGTTCGACCCCGCCACCCAGCGATGTGTTTCGGTTCTCATCAACGGGAACCCCATCGACCCGGAAGCCCTCTACAACGTGGCGACCATCGACTATCTCGCCAACGGGGGCGACTACATGACTCCCCTCACGCGCGGAAAGCAGGTGGCAGTTTCCGACGCCATTGTCTACAACGACCTCATCGACTACATTAAATCGCTCCGCAACAAGCCCATCAATCCCTCTGACAAGGCCCGTATGGTTCCGATGAAATAACGTCAGGATGTTGCTCCGTCCCTCTTCGATTCGCGTTTGGCGGGTTTGGAGCATTCCGAAGAAAGAGCGCAGCCCGAGCAGCCGCACGAGCAGCCCGGGTTTGCGTTTTTATCCCGTGTCTGTTTCACAAGCTTCACGACACCGCGAATTGCCGCCGCGATGGCGGCCAAGAGAATCACCGCCACGCAGCTCCATTGAACAATCGCGTTGAAATCCATAGGTTTATATATAAATCGCTGCTTGGCGCGGTTTAGGGTTTCGTTTTGAATGCTTTCTTAATGGCCGCGTTCAGCTTCGCAGGGGTGAGGTCGGCGCCGTATTGCTCGAAGGGGAGGCGCAGCCCGCACCCTCCAGCATACTCCGAGCAACCGTATGCCGCGCGCCCTTTCATCACATGTCCCTTCCCGCACATCGGGCAGACGATTTGCTCCAAGGTTTTGACAGCGGGAGCGCGTTTCTTGGCCGGTTGCTTGGGCTTCTCGGCCTTATCGGTTTTCGATGCCGGCGCTGATTCAGTTTCAACAACGATTTTTCGCTGCGAATTGTCGCTCAGCACTGCCAGCACAATTTCGGAAATCTGCTGTTTCAACTCTCCTATGAACTCTCCCGCCGAATAGTCACCCCGCTCGATGCGGCGCAGCTTGTTTTCCCAAATGCCGGTGAGCTTGGCGCTCTTGAGCAGCTCCTCCTTGATGGTAGCGATCAGGTCGATGCCCGCTTGCGACGCCATGATGTTTTTGCGCTGGCGATAGATGTAGCCCCTCCTGAAGAGTGTCTCAATGATAGCGGCACGCGTCGAAGGGCGTCCGATGCCGTTCTCCTTCATCGCCTCGCGCAGCTCCTCGTCATCGACGGTTTTACCCGCCGATTCCATTGCCCTGAGCAGGGTACCCTCGGTGTAATATTTCGGGGGCTGCGTACTCTTTTTTGTAATCGATGGCTCGTGGGGGCCGCTCTCGCCAACGGTGAATGGTGGAAGTATCTTGTCCTCGGCCTGGGCACTCTGCTTGTCGTTGCCATAGACAGCGCGCCACCCCTGCTCGTCAATCACTTTTCCCGAGGCCTTGAACTCGGTGTCTCCGGCGGTTCCCACAACGTTTGTCTGCAAGAAAACGCAGTCGGGGTAAAACGCCGCTATGAAACGCTGGGCTATAAGGTGGTACATAAGCCGCTCGTTGCCCACGAGCTGCTCGGGCGACTGCCCGGTGGGGATGATGGCGTGGTGGTCAGTCACTTTCGTGTTGTCGAACACCTTTTTGCTCTTAGGCAGCTTTTTGGCCAATATCGGGGCCGTCAGCGGGGCATACGGCGCCATACGGCGCAAAATATCAGGCACTTTCGGGTATATATCCTCCGAAAGGTATGTGGTGTCGACACGCGGATAGGTCGTCACCTTCTTCTCGTAAAGGGTCTGGATCAGCGCCAGCGACTCCTCGGCGGTCCACCCCCAGCGCTTGTTGCACTCCACCTGCAGCGAAGTGAGGTCAAAAAGCCTCGGGGGTGCCTCGCGCCCCTTCTTCTCCTCAACCGATTTGATGACAAACGGATGCTGGCGTACCGACTCGATTACGACCCTCGCCTCATCCTCGCTTTTGAATCGCCCCGAAGCGGCATTGAAGGTCACGCCCCGGTAGAGCGTTTGCAATTCCCAGAAATCTTCGGGTTTGAACTGGGTTATTTCTTTGTGGCGCTGCACAATGAGCGACAGCGTGGGGGTCTGCACGCGACCTATCGAGAGCGGTTTCCCCGCCTCGCCATATTTCAGCGAATAAAGGCGCGTGGCGTTCATGCCGAGAATCCAGTCGCCAATGGCGCGCGAAAGCCCGGCATAATAAAGGTTGTCAAACTCGCTGCCGGGGCGCAGATTGGCAAACCCCTCGCGGATGGCGTCGTCGGTGAGCGACGAAATCCACAACCGCTTCACAGGGCACTTCGTGTCGGCCTTCTGCATCACCCATCGCTGGATGAGCTCCCCCTCCTGCCCCGCGTCACCGCAGTTTATAAGCTCGTCGGCCTTCTTGACAAGGTCCTCTATCACGGCAAACTGCTGACGGTAGCGCTGGTTGTCAATCAGTCGTATGCCGAAACGCTGGGGTATCATGGGGAGCGAGCCGAGCGACCAACGCTTCCACATATCAGTGTAGTCGGCAGGCTCTTTCAGCTCGCAAAGGTGGCCGTAGGTCCATGTGACGCAGTATCCGGCACCCTCGTAAAACCCGTCGCGGCGCACTGTCGCGCCCAGGATTTTAGCGATGTCGGAAGCTACGCTCGGTTTCTCGGTTATGCAGAGAATCACTGTTTCGCGGCAGCCTTGATGTCACCCTTGTCGGTGTGGAACACGAGGGTCGAGGTGTTGGTCAGAGCGCCCTTGAACGGGAAGTCAACTTCGACAACCTGCACACCCTCGTCCTCAAACTGGAAATAGCGCTTGAAGTCGATGCCGTCGATGTCAGTGGCCGGGATTACCTTTGTGCCCTCAACCAGGTCGATGCCGTCGATGCGCTGCGATGTCGAGGGGATGCCGACAAGGCAGAGCGTGATGCGCACGCCGTCGTCCGTAGCGATTGACTTGTCGGGAATTACGTTGAACCCGGGGTTGGGAGTCTGCTGGGCAGCCATGCCGAGGGCCGAAGCCGCGGCCACCACTGCCGCCACCATGATATTCTTAATTGTTTTCAAAGCTTTCATCGTTTTCAGTTTTTAGTTGTTACTCGCAAAAGCTGGCTGATTGCCACCTCGGCGGGGCTCAGAGAGCTTTCGTTTTGGCCTCGTTCCAAATCTCGTCCATCTCGCCGAGCGTCATATCCTTGAGAGATTTACCCATTTCGCGGGCGCGCTTTTCGAGATAGTTGAAGCGGGCTATGAATTTTTTATTCGTTTTTTCAAGCGCGTTTTCGGGGATTATCTTGTAAAGCCTGGCGGCGTTCACGAGCGAGAAGAATATGTCGCCCATCTCGGCCTCCATTTTCGAGGAGTCCATTTTGTCGAGCTCGGATTCAAATTCCGAAACCTCCTCCTTAACCTTCTCCCACACTTGGCGGGGTTCCTCCCAGTCGAAACCGGCATTGGCGGCCTTCTCCTGGATGCGGTAGGCCTTTATCAGGGCCGGGAGCGAGCCGGGAACTCCGGCGAGAATCGACTTGTTGCCGTCTTTCTCCTTGAGCTTGAGCTGTTCCCAGTTCTGCGACACCTGTTGGGC
Source organism: uncultured Alistipes sp. (assembly GCA_964435935.1). Taxonomy (GTDB): domain Bacteria; phylum Bacteroidota; class Bacteroidia; order Bacteroidales; family Muribaculaceae; genus UBA7173. Next base: position 15,031 of record CAYTBH010000011.1, on the reverse strand, counting down.
TGTGTCGGCGTGCACCTCGCCATAAACATGCGGGTGGCGGAAAATCAGTTTGTCGGCCAGAGAGTCGCACACCGTCGCGATGTCAAACGAGCCCTTCTCCTCGCCGATTTTGGCATAGAAAAGAACGTGGAGCAGCACGTCGCCCAGCTCCTTGCGAATCTCGGCATTGTCTTCGCGAATCAACGCGTCGCAAAGCTCGAAAACCTCTTCGACCGTGTTGGGACGCAGCGACTCGTTGGTCTGCTTGGCATCCCAGGGGCACTTCACGCGCAGGGTGTCGAGAACATCCATCACTCTGCCAAGGGCCGCGAGCTTCTCCTCGCGTGTATGTTGTTTGAAATTTTCCATAATCTTTTTTTATTCCTCGGAGTATGCTTTCAGGCCTCCGTTGAGCCACGCCACGAAACGGCTCACGTTTTCGTCGTAATATGTCGGGCCCGACAGGGGGTTGCCTCCGTTGTCGAGAATGATGTAGTATGGCTGCGAGTTGGCGCCGAATTTGCTCCGTTGCAGGTAGCTCCAGCGGTCGCCCACTGTTTCCAGTTCTACACTCTTTCCATTTTCTTGGACTACGACGGGCGACGAAAGTTTAGTTTTGTCGTCAACCATCAGTTTAATAAGCACGAAATTCTCCTTTATAATGGAGCTCACGGCCTGGGTGTCGAACACGGCTCCCTCCATCTTGCGGCAGTTGACGCAGCCAAAGCCCGAGAAGTCGAGAAGCACGGGGCGATGGTTTTCGGCGGCGTAGGCCATCCCCTCGTCGTAGTCGTCAAACTCCTCGAAACGCCCCCCCTCATAGAGGTTGAAGTCCTGGGTGTAGAGCGGCGGCACGAACGCGCTCACCCCTTTGAGCGGAGCGCCCCAAAGACCCGGCACAAGATAGAGCGCGAAACTGAGCGAGCCAAGCGCGAAGAAAAAGCGACCGATGCCCACAGTTTCCACCGGGGCGTCGTGGCTGAAGCGAATCTTGCCCAACAGATAGAATCCGAGCATGGCGAATATCACTACCCACAGACTGATGAACACCTCGCGGTCGAGGATGCCCCACCCGTAGGCCAGGTCGGCAACCGACAGGAACTTCAGCGAAAGCGCCAGCTCCAGGAAGCCGAGTACCACCTTCACCGAGTTGAGCCATCCGCCCGAGCGGGGTGCCCCTTTAAGCCACGACGGGAAGAGGGCGAAGAGCGTGAACGGCAATGCGAGGGCCAGGGCGAAGCCGCCCATCCCCACTGCCGGACCAACTTTGTTGCCCATCGTGGCGGCCTCCACGAGGAGGGTGCCGATGATGGGGCCGGTGCATGAAAACGACACAAGCGCCAGCGTGAACGCCATAAAGAAGATGCTCACCAAGCCGGAGGTCGTTTCAGCCTTGTTGTCAACGCTGTTGCTCCACTTAGCGGGAAGCTTTATGTCGAAACCGCCAAAGAACGAAATGGCGAAGAGCACCAGCAGCAGGAAGAACGCCAGGTTGAACCATGCGTTGGTCGACAGCTCGTTAAGAGTGCTCGCGCCGAAAATGGCCGTTACGGCTATGCCGAGGCCGAGATATATCACTATGATGCTGAGGCCATAAATCATCGCGTCGCGCACGCCCTTGGCCCGGCTGCCGCTCTTTTTCAGGAAGAAGCTGATGGTCATCGGAATCATGGGCCACACGCAGGGGGTGAGCAGAGCGAGCAAGCCCCCTCCGAAGCCCCAGATGAAAATAAGCCACCACGGCGCCGCGCCAACCAAGGTGGCCTCGTCGGCGCTGTTTGAATCAAACTGGCCGACGTTCACGGGAGCCCACCAGCCCGAATTGTCAACATCGCGCGTCGCGACCGCTTTTGAAACATCAGCCGCAGACGCGGCAACCTCGGTGTCTACCGCAGCGACCTGGGTTTCAGCAGTTTTGCCAGTCCCGACCACAGCGTCGAGCGTAAGGCGCTGCGGCGAAATGCAAGTCTGGTCGTTGCACGCCTGGAAAAAGATTTTCACGGGGATATTGTGGGCCATTCCGTCGGTCACCTTCAAGCGCTGGGTGAACGACACATCGCTATCCCACCAACTGAGTTTCAAAGAGAAAATGGGGTCGTACTTTTCAACGGGCTGTTGCGACGGGGTTAGCGCTCCGTCGAGCTCGACACCCGCCGGGAGGTCAAACGAAATCGAGGTGGCGTTGGGGCCGTCAGCCGGAAGGTTGAGGCCGTAGAGATGCCAGCCTTTGTCGATTTTGGCATTGACGCGCACCACCGCCGAGTTGTCGGTGTTATCGTCAACAACCACATCCCAATGAATAGGGTCAAGGCGCTGTGCGATAGCCGGGAAAATCACTCCGGCGATTGCCAGAAGCGTCAAAAAAATATGTTTTTTCATATCTGATCGAGTTCTTTCAGCCCTCATTTCTTAGTGAAAGGCTTTGGTTTTACAGAGAAAGTATAGGTCTGTGGCGGCATGCACTGGTTGTCGTCACACCCCATATAACGTATCGTGCCCGAAACGACAGCCTCGCCGGCATCTTTAAGGCGGAATTTGCGGGTGAAGGTCACCGTACCCTCCCAGTAGGATAGCTCCGTGCCGAACATCTCCTGGAACTTGCGGATGGGCGCTGCCGAGGGCTTCACACCACCAATATATTCCACTCCCTTGGAGCCATCGAAGGAAAATGAAGTGGGCATGGGGCCCCCTTTTACCTCCTCCGTTCCATAAATATGCCACCCTTCGTCGCAGATCGGGCGAAGTGTCACAACCCCTTCGGTCGCAGAAGTCATCTTAGCTGTAACGCGCCATCTGATAGGCTTTTCGGGAGCCTGCCCCAGAGCGGAGAGCACCGCGGCGACCGACATCATAAGGAACAATATGATTTTTTTCATAGTTTGGTATCTCAATATTTATATTACGCGAAATTACGAAAAATCCACGACATAGCACCCGCGCCCCGACTTTTCCGCCCCGTTTGTGGATTTATACAAAATGAGTTAAATTCGCGACACCATTTCAACACACCACCTCAATAAAACAGAATACACATCCATTTGTTTGAATACGATTAAGATGAAAAGAATCAACCAACTATTTCTCGCCATCGCGGCCTCATCGGCTGTCAGCGCCATGGCTGCCGATGACTTCACAACCGGCGTTTTCCTCCTGAATGAGGCCCAATATGGCACTCCCGCCACTATATGCCACCTCGGCAACGACGGCGCATGGGATAACCGCGTTTTCGCCGGTGCGAACGAGGGCGTGACCCTCGGCAATACAGGCGCTTTCGCTGCCATCTACGGCGATGACATCTACATTGTATCCAAGCAGGCCAACGGCACCGGGTCGATTCTGACCAAGGCCGACGCGACCTCTTTCGTTATGAAAGCCTCGACCAACGAAATCGGGTTTTCTGGTAGTCAGGGCCGCGCCTTCGTGGCGGTTGATCTCGCGAAGGGGTATCTCGGCACAACTAAGGGTGTGGCCATCATCAACTTGGCCGACCTCTCGCTGCTTGGCACCATTGAGGGGATTCTCAATGACTCGGGCAAGGAGGTTGAATGCGGCAACATGATCCGCGTCAACGACCGCGTTTTCATCACCACAAAGTCGTCGTTCATCTATGTTGTCGACCCGTCGACCGACACCATCATCGAGACCCTCAATATGGCTGAAATCACTGGCAATGAGAAAGCTAAGGCCGCTTCAATCGTTGTCGACAACGAGGGTGCTCTCTGGGCATCGGTTGCCGGAAACACCAGCGGTGGCACTCTCCCCTACCTTGTGAAAATCACCCAGTCGGCAACCGACGCTTCGAAACTCGAAACCGCTGTCATTGACATTCCCGAGGATATTTTCGCGCCAGCAAACAGCTGGTACACCTGGACCACCGACGCTTTCTGCTCGGCTGCCAACGCCCCGGCGCTCTACTGGAACGGTGGTGCTTCGTCGTTCAACAGCAACAAGCTGATTTTCAAATACGACATTGAAAAGGGCGAGTTCTCCAAGTTCCATGAGTTTGAGAGCGACCAGTTTCTCTACGGCTCGGCAATGCGCGTGAGCATCGTCGACAACGATATCTACCTCGTTTACAACGTGGGTAAAAACGCCTACACCAACGCCTCGGTGCTCGCAAGATTCACTCCCGGTGGCGATGTTGTGGCAACATACCCCATGACTGAGGAATTCTGGTTCCCCACCCTGGTTTTCTTTCCCGACGTGAAAGCCCCTGTCGAAGGCTCGCTCCAAATGCCGATTGCTGTCGATGGCGACCAAACAGAAACAGTCATCAGCCTCGACAACATCGCGACCGACCCCGACTCGCGCGACGCACTGATTATCAAATCGCTGTCGGAAAACCGCACCCCGGAATTGTGTGAAATGGAGGTCGCCAACGGCCAGCTCGTAGTGAAACCGGTTTCAGGTGCCAATGGCACAGCGGTTGCCGCCATCAACGTCAACTCCAATGGCCGCACAAAGGTGATGGATGTGACACTCAACATCGCCACACAGTCGGGTGTTGAGAATGTTTCAGCTGCGGATAATTTCTTTGCCGCCTATCGCTCAGAGCCCAATGCTGTTCGCCTCCTTGGTCAGGGCGAGGCCGCCGTTTTCAGCATTTCCGGCGCAAAACTCGCAACTGTTGATGTTGCCGGCGAGGCAACTGTCACCGTCCCGGCGACGCCGGTGATTGTCCGTTTCAACGGTAAAGCCACCAAGCTGTAACCCAGACACATAAAAACAGCGGGGGCCGTGTCGCGATTGTCGTCACGGCCCCCTGTTATTTTTAGAATGTTGCATTATCGCATTCGGGGAGGAGAGGGTTCGCGCTATCTTCGCGTTGTGGTTCGGGAGTGGAGGCCCGAGCCGCGAGGACGAGTTGAAACAACCTGAATGTTTAAACCTCTTAAATCCTAATGCGATGAAAACCTGAACGAAACGCTCGAATCTACTGATTTTAAAGGCAATAGAACGTTGTAAAGGCGGCTATTGTGTATATATGGTCGGCAACTGCCGCGGTTTCGCGGCAGGAGTGCATAGCCCATTGAGGCGCGCCCATGTCGACACCGCGGAGAGGGATTTGCGATGTGAGGATGTTTCCGAGCGTCGAGCCTCCGGCAACGTCGCTGTGGTTGACAAACGTTTGAAGCGGCACACCCGCCTGCTCACAAATCACGCGGAACACCGCGGCCGAGTCGGCGTCGGTCATGTACTTGCAATTGGCGTTGATTTTCACAACCGGGCCTTTGCCGAGCACAGGCAGATTCGTGGGATCCTGCTTTTCCTCGTAATTGGGGTGCAGGGCATGGCCGTTGTCGGCTGAAATCATGAACGAATTGGCGGCGGCACGGAGGAATGTCTCGCCATCGGTTCCGCCGAGAGCGGCGGTAACTCTCGAAATAATATCACGGAGAATGGGTGACGCGGCACCCTGCTTGGTACCCGAGCCGGTTTCTTCGTTGTCGAAAATCGCCAGCACGCGGCTCATTGAGCTGTCGGTATCGAGCGACGAGGTAAGGGCAATCAGCCCGGCATGGACCATCTCGAGGTCGTCGATGCGCCCCGACGAGAGCAACTCTTCCGACAGGCCGACAAGGCATGCGGGGGTGGTGTCGTAGAGCGTGAGGTCGAAATCGAGTATCTCGGATTTGTCGACTCCCAACTCTTCGGCCAACATGCGCAGCAAGTAGCCATCGGCTTCGGCTTTGTCGCGGAGCAGGGCGAGCACGGGGAGCATATCCTTCTGACGGGAGAGGGGGTTGCCCTCGTTCACCGAGCGGTTGTAGTGGATTGCGAGGTGGGGAATGGTGAGGAGCGGGCGCTTGAAGTCAATCAGCCGGGTCGAGGGGCGCAAAGGATTGTCGGAGCGCAGAATCACGCGTCCCGAGATGCTGAGCGGACGGTCGAACCAAGTGTAGAGTATCGGGCCGCCATACACCTCGGTGTTGAGCTTTAAAATGGGTGCTTTGCCAACCATCTCGGCAGACGGCTTGATGCGGAATCCGGGGGAGTCGCTGTGGGCACAGATGATTTTGAATCCCTCGTGGGGAGCGCCGGAACCTACGACGAAGGCAAACACCGCCGAATCGTTCTGCATGACGTAGTAACGCCCGCGGGGAGCGAGGCTCCAGTGATCGGCCATGTCGAGGCGGGTGAATCCGTCGGCATCAAGCTTGGCAGCGACATTGGCTGCGGCGAGAAAATTGCAGGGCGAATTGTCTAAAAAATCGAGAAGAGAGGCTGTGACGAGGTCCATGGGCGCTATTGTTGTTGGTGAAAACGGTTGGATTTAATTTCGACTCGGAGCCGCTCGACCGCCGAAGGGGGGTTCCTTGAACAAGTCGAGCATTTCGGGGGGAATGTTGAACACATCTTCGGGCGATGTGGGACGCAACGGTTCGAACCATCGGAACGCTGGCAGGAAAAAGAGGCTCTTTTTCGCGAGATAGAGGGGAGTCATCGTGCCAGAGGTTTCAGGCCACAGCTTCATGCGCTCGATGTTGCGCTTCATGAAGTCGGCTGAAAGGAACGAGCTCTCGATGTTGGCTATCTTGTTGTAAGTCGAGTCGTTTTCCATCGGCAGCATTATGGCCTGCACGTTGCCGCTGACATCGAGATGTCGCAGGTCGTTATCCTGGAAGTAGGCTATCATCTCCTTGCCCGTGAGCTGGTTGTAGAAGTTTTCGTCAATCCACTCAGCCATGAAGCCGAACTCGGGAAGCTTGGCCCAGTCGGCCACAGAGTCCTTGAAATGCACTTGGACCACGTTGCCGAAAATCTGCCGCTCGCCGTTCCATATCACAGGGTGGTTGTGCATCCACAGCATTGAGTCGCGCTGCACCGCCGTGAGCGAGTCGCAGATGCCTTGCAGGTCGATACGATAGAAGCGCACACAGGGTTCGGCGATGAGGTAGTGGGTGGTGTCGGCCTCGACGCGAACGGAGTCGTCGACAATATGCTCGGGCGTTATTTTCATGAATGCCCTGATGGTGTCGGCATGAAGGTAGAGGGTGTCTTTCTGGGAGTACTCGCGGGCAAGCGCGCGCCCTGTCACCCGGGCCGAGTCGTTGGCTTCGAAATAGAGACCGTAGTCGCCGTTGAGGATCACCTTGTTAGTGGTGTCGGTGAGCTCGATGTTACCAAAAGCCTCGCCAAAGCCGGTTTGCTGGTTGTAATAGAGGGTGTCGCCTGTGAGGGTGTTACCATTCTTGGCCACTACGAGCGAGCGGTCGAAAAGGTCGGCTTTCTGCGAGTCGGTGTTGTAGGTGCCGTTAGAGGTGTGAATGGTACCATCCTTCGACACTATGGTCGAAATGGTGTCGAGAATGGCTATGCGGGTGTCGGTGTTGTAGAGCATCTCCTCGGTGTAGATGTCGAGGGTGTCGTTGTCGCGGAGGGAGTGGAGCACTACCTGGTCCTTGAAAAGCGCGTCCTTTGTGGAGGGGGAGTATTCGCCATACCACGACTTGAGGCGGTTGTTCTTGTCGGTCAAAGTGCCGCCAACCTCGTAAAAACCGAGGTCGATGGCGAGGTCGTAGTTGAAAATGTCGGTTGTGAGAACCACGTCCTTGTTGATGAGGCGCACCTTGTTTCCCGGGTCGGCAAAGAGAATGGCGAGCTCCGTGGTGTCGGAATAATCGAGGCGGTCGGCGTAGACGAAGAGGGTGTCGCCCTGCTCCATCCTCACATTGCCGAAGGCCTTGACGGCTCCCGGGTCCTCATAGAAATGGGCGCTGTCGCAGTACATGAACATGTCGCCCTGGCGAAACATCACATCGCCAACGACGATCTGGAAGCTGTCGAAACGCTCCTTGCGCAACTCGTTGGCGCGCTCAAGGAAGATGCGGTTGGGCGCGTGGCGGTCGGCCTTCGGAATCGACGGACGTATGGGGGTTGTGTCGCGCTTCTGCGCGCTGATTGCCACGGCGGCCACAGCTGCGACCACAAGGAGCACGAAGGCTCCGCGAAGACTGCGAATGCTCCCGTTGACGTTCATTTGCGTATTTTCAGCCAACCTTGGTGCTCAAACTCGCAGTTATCCCAGCCATCCTCGATTTTGACGTAGGTGTCCTTGATTTTCTTTTCGAGCCAGCTCTTGACCATTTTCTGCTTTGCGGCGGCCTCGTACATCCCCTTGATTGTCTGATAGTCGTCGGAGAGGTTGGCCTGATGGGCGGGCACGCGGTTGATGAGCTTCACCATGGCCACTATGTCGCGGTCGCGCTTGGGGTCTTTCATTATGAACGGCTCCGAGATGTCGCCAACCTGCATGTCGTTGACGCGGCGGGCAACCTCCTGGGGCAACTGGCTCATTTCGAAGAAGGTGGAGTTGCTCTCGGGGTTCACCATGCGGCCTTTGTTGTTGCGGGTATCCTTGTCCTGGGAAATCACCTCGGCTGCCTGCTCGAAGGTGAATTTCTTGTGGTTCACAATGTCGGAGCGCACCGAGTCGAGGCGCACCAGGGCGGTTTCAAGCTCCTCGGTTGAAATCTTGGGGCGCAGGAGGATGTGGCGGGTGTTCACGCGGTCGCCGCGCTTCTCGATGAGCTGGATGATGTGGTAGCCATACTGGGTTTCAACGATTTTCGACACCTTTTTGGGGTCATTGAGGTTGAAAGCCACAGCGGCATACTCGGGCTCGAGGTGGCCGCGGCCCATAAAGCCGATTTCGCCACCGCGCACGCTCGATCCGGGGTCCTGCGAATAGAGGATGGCGAGGGTCGAGAAGGAGCTTTCGCCGCGGGTAATCTGGTCGGAGAATTCGCGGAGGCGGGCTTTGACATCGTCGATTTCCTGCTGCGGAATTCGGGGGTTGACGGTGATGATTTCGACCTCGACCTGCAGGGGGACGAACGGGATGGAGTCCTTGGGGAGCTCTGAGAAATATTTGCGCACGTCGGAGGGGGTCACCTTCAAGTCGGATGTGAGCGAGCGCTGCACCTCCTGCACGCGGTAGTTGTTGCGCATCATGTCGGCCATCTGCTGGCGGAACTCGGGCATCGGCTTGCGGAAATACTCCTCGACCTTCTCCTTGCTGCCGAGGTTGTTGACAAGGTAGTTGATGCGCTGTTCGACCGAGAGGCTCACCATCGACTCGGAAACTTCGACAGTGTCGATGTCGGCCTGGTGGAGAAACAGCTTTTCAACAGCGAGCTGCTCGGGGATGACGCAATAGGGGTCGCCGTTGATGGGCGTTTTTTCGTAGAGCGCCTGCTGATAGGCCTCTTCGATTTCGCTTTTATAGATGGGTTGGTCGCCCACCATCCAGGCAACCTCTTCGACGATGTTGTTGTTCGCGGCAATAGCCGCTATGGCAATCGACCCCGCGAGAAGGGTCATCGAAAGTGAACGGAGTTTCACAGAGCTCTTAATTAAAATGAATTAACACGCAAAGGTACTTATTTTGGCGGAATCTGCCACGTTAACAATGGCTAAATTTCAAAACCTGCTATCCACAAGCCCGGGAAACCCTGCTCCGCCCCAACTGCCCGCAATGGCTATCTATTGCCTAAATTGCGGGAAAAGTATAATTTTGCAATGATTTAACCCGCGGCGCTCCATTGGCCCCGCCATGAGAAAACACTGTTTCGAAAATTGAACTTCAGAACCATACTCATATTATTAGCATTGGCTTTCGCCTCGTTGACGCACGACGGAGCCGCCGCGCCGAAGATTTCAGACAACGACGTGGAGCAGCTGCTGCGCGACCTCGACAAGGAACTGGGGCGCCGCGACTTCTACAAGAGCCAGCGCTCGGAGCGCATCGACTCGCTCAAGGCGTTGAGGTCTAACGAGAAAGACCGTGGTGAGAGATGGCTCGACCTGACTATGAAAGTGGCCATTGAATACAACGCCTATAACAACGACTCGGCCCTGGTCTATTACACTGCCGGCCTCGACCGGGCGGCACAGCTTGGCAACGACACGATTGTTGACGAATACCGCACGCGGCGCGCCACCTACCTCTCGCTGAGCGGCTACATGAGCGACGCGCTCAACGAGCTGGCGCAGGTCGACACCGCAGCCATGTCGACAAGGATGAAGCAGGTCTACTATTCGTCGACCCGGCAGATGTTCTCCTACATGGGCTATTACTATGAGGGTTTTGAATCGACTGCCGACTATTGGAACAATCGGTCGCTTGAAGCCCAGAAAAGGTTGCTCGACCTGCTCGACAAGAATTCGGCGGAGTATCGCCTGAACCTGGGCGAATACTATTTCCATTGCCGTGAGTACACCAAAAGCCACGCCGTGCTGACGGAGCTGGTAAAAAACATTGACCCCGACACATCGACCCACGCGATTGCCTGCCATATCCTGGCAAGCATAGCGAAAGCCCGGGGCGACCACCAGGAGTATCTCTACTTCCTGGCCAAGTCGGCGATGACCGACCTCAGGCGCTCGACCCTCGAGGTGGTGTCGCTTCAGGAACTCGGAGGGGTACTGTTTGAGATGGGCCAGACGGGGCGCGCCCACGAGTATCTGCTTGCAGCGCTGAAAAACGCTGTCGAGAGCCGCGCGTCGGTGAGAATGATGCAAACTACCGAGCTGCTCAACGTGGTTGAGAGCGACCATCAGGCGCAGATTGACCGCTGGCGCGCCTGGACGAACGCCATCATGGCCGTGCTGGCCGTAACGCTGATCACGCTGATGGTCACCATCTTCTACCTTCGCCGGCAGCTGAAAAGGGGGCAGGCTCTAAAGGCAAGTCTGCAGGAGGCGGGTCGCACGAAGGATGTGTACCTCAGCCGCTTTATGGCGCTGTCGTCGATCTACATGGACAAGCTGACGCAGTTCTGCAAACTCGCCAACAGGAAAATCACCGCCGGACAGACAGACGAGCTGCTGAAAATGGTGAAATCGCCCAAGTTCATCGACGAGCAAAGCAAGGAATTTTACTCGGTGTTTGACGACGCGTTCCTGCATCTCTACCCCAATTTCGTTGAGGAGATTAACAAGCTGCTGCGCCCCGACCAGCAAATAAAATTGGCTGATGGCGAACTGCTTAACACCGACCTGCGCATTCTTGCCTTCACGCGGCTCGGCATCGACGACGCAAACCAGGTGGCCCGGATTCTGAATTTCAGCATCAACACCATTTACGCCTACCGCAACAGGCTGCGCAACAGAGCAATAAACCGCGACACGTTCGAGGCCGACATTGCCCGCATAGGCAGCCTCTGAGGGGAATCGGCCTCCCCCTACCCTTTCGGCACAAGGAGCACCCGCATGCGGCAGCGGGCGCAGTCGAAGTTCAGGCGGAATTTGTTGTCTGCTGAAGTGAGGAAGAGTTCGGCGGGCAGTTTCGACGCGTCGGCCGTCTTGAGGCACGCGCCCAGCTCGCGGCGCAGGCAATATCTGGTTTCCATAACCCTGACTTCGCCATTTTTAGTGTCGGGCACAGGCTTCGACACCTCGGCCGCCATTTCGGCGACCTCCGCTCCAGCTTCTTCATAAAACTTAGCCGCCAGGGAGTTAGCCACGTTATCGTGGCGCGACAACGACTTTTCGAAGGGCCACCGCGGTGGATTGGCAGGTCGGCGGCGCGGCTCGCAACGGTGACGGGCTGCGCGAGCGATCTCGAGCGCCTCGACAGCATGTCGGCGCAACGATGCGAGAACCGAGGCGGGCACAAACAGATCGCCAACAGTGTCGACAACGTGCTCTGGAATAAGGGAATAGTGGGTATCGCCGAGCTTGGTCAACACCCTCAGGCGGGCATCGGCCTGGGGAGTTCGCGCGGTTTGCAGTTCGCAGTCGACGGCGGCTGAAACTTTGAGGCCGCTTTCATCCTTCAGGTCGAGCGCGAGACGCCCCGCAGCAATCCTCAGGGTCGCCTGGATACTAATCCGACGATCGGCAGTCTCACCGGCCATCTGCTTGGAGCGCATGGTGTCGGAGTTGCGGTAAAGCACGCTGCCCGGGGCGATATCAACCGGCGCAGCGGGAAAGAGCACCCCGTTTTCAAAACGATTCAAACGGAATCCGCAAAAAGTGCCCTCGGCGTTGAAATATCCCAAGCCATCGCCATTATTGAGAGTAACGCCCTGCTTCAGGCGCGCCGTCAAGCGCTTCCCCGCGCCGGAAACAACGCGGCCAACCTCCTCGCCAATCCATTTCGGGGAGCCGAAGGTGGCCATCTTTCCCGCGCCTGACGGCGATTTGAGGAAATAGTCGGTGAATCCGCGGTTGAAACTCTTGTCGAGTCTGGGCTCAAAGTTGAGGGTGACAGAGCCGAGCGACGCACGACGGTAGAGCCGCGGGTTGGCATCAATTATGGCATCGAGGGCACGGCGGTAGGCGGCGACGACGTTTTTGACGTAGGCCGTATCCTTAAGGCGGCCTTCGATTTTGAACGAGGTGGCACCCGCGGCGAGGAGGTCGGCCAGCATTGCCGAGCGGTTCATGTCGCGCAACGAAAGCAGATGCTTATCACGCAGAAGTTTCCGGCCGGTCTTATCCTCTAAGTCGAACGGGAAGCGGCACACCTGGGCGCACTCTCCGCGGTTGGCCGAGCGCCCTGTGAGCATATAGCTCGCCTGGCAGTCGCCGCTATAGCTCACACACAGAGCTCCATGGACGAACACCTCGAGAGGCACGCTCGTGGCATCGGCCACAGCCTTAATCTCCTCGAGCGAGAGTTCGCGGGCGAGCACTATCTGCGAGAATCCGGCATCTTGCAAAAAGCGCGCTTTCGCGGGTGTGCGGGTGTCGCATTGAGTGGACGCATGGAGCGCTATTGGGGGCAGGTTCATGGCCAGGAGGCCCAAATCCTGAACGATGAGCGCGTCGACCCCGGCACGGTAGAGGTCCCACACGAGAGCCTCAACTTGCGGAATTTCACGTTCATACACCAGCGTGTTGACAGTCACATAGAGTCGTGCGCCGAATCGGTGGGCAAACTCGGCAGCACGTTGAATGTCGGCCAGCGAATTGGCAGCCTGGTGGCGGGCGCCGTGACTCGGCGCACCCATATAGACGGCATCAGCGCCATGAAGCACCGCCTGAATCGCGGTTTCAACATCGCGGGCCGGGGCGAGCAATTCGATGGCTTTCGCAGCTGTTTTTTCCTCTTTCGGTTCCATTCGAGCCCAAAGTTACTACTTTTTGCGCAATAAGCGGCTCAAAAACTCCCA
>CAYTBH010000011.1:0-1831 GCA_964435935.1 uncultured Alistipes sp. | reverse complement strand
ATTCGCGAATCTAAAAGTTCTGAATATGAGCCCACAAACCACATATCGCCCGCGAATTGCCGACAAAATACTTGAGCGCAAACTTATGGGTAAAGGCGCCGTATTAATTGAAGGCGCAAAATGGTGTGGAAAAACAACCACAGCCGAACAACAGGCAAAGAGCATCCTCTATATGTCGGAGCCCGGGAAAGTTATGCAAAACATACAGCTTGCCAGTATCAACCCCGGGTTATTGTTGAAAGGAGATAATCCAAGATTGATAGATGAATGGCAAATAGCGCCACAGCTTTGGGACGCGATAAGATTCGAGGCTGACCATCGCCATCAATTAGGTTTATTCATCCTCACCGGGTCGAGCGTACCGCCCGATATGAGCGAGGTAATGCATACCGGCACAGGGCGATTCGGCTGGATAAGAATGCGGCCTATGTCTCTATGGGAATCCGGTGAATCATCAGGAGATGTTTCGCTGGAAAGTCTCTTCGAGGGGAACTCCGTAGTTGCCGGTATTTCAAATATCGACCTAAGACGGATGGCATTTATCGCTTGTCGTGGTGGATGGCCTCTGGCGATTGATATGCAAGATGAAATCGCGCTCGACCAGGCCTTTGATTATATCACGGCTATCGAGCAACGTGACTTGCAAAAAGTCGATGGCTCGGACCGCGACCCTGCAAGAGTTCACAGGCTTCTTCGCTCATACGCCAGACACCAAGGCGCCCAAGCGCCAAACACGGCCATTCAGGCGGATCTTGCTTCAAACGAGGGTGATTCGTTGGATGTTGAAACAGTGGCATCGTACATAAAAGCCCTTAAGATGATATTTGTAATTGAGGACACTGAGGCCTGGAATCCAAATCTGAGATCGAAAACAGCCATTCGCTCATCGGACACGCGTTATTTCACAGACCCCTCAATCGCCACAGCAGCCCTTGGCATCGGACCGGCAGACCTCGTGGCCGATTTGAACACGTTCGGCTTGATATTTGAAACCCTATGTATGCGCGACCTGCGGGTCTATGCCGAGGCAATCAATGGCAAGGTTTATCATTACAGGGACAAGAACGGGCTTGAATGTGACGCGGTCGTACACCTAAGAGATGGGCGTTATGGGCTGGTGGAAATCAAATTAGGTGGAGACCATCTGATTAATGAAGGAGCCTCAACCCTCTTGAAACTCGCTGGCAAAATAGACACTACAAAGATGAAGAAACCATCTTTTATGATGGTCCTTACAGCCACGGGCGACTACGCATACCGACGCCCTGACGGGGTGTTTGTAGTGCCAGCAGGTTGCTTGAAAGATTAGCCGGCCAAAATTGTCAAACCTCTAAACTCTCACAAAAATTGAGGTTGTTGCTTTCAAGGGGGTTGGATATATGGAATAATTCCCTTAAATTTGCAGCAACCAAACCAAACTAATATTCGCGTCGATGACGCGACAACACCAATAGAAAAACATGGAACTTTTTGAACGCCTGACCCGCAGAGCAAAAGAAAATCCCCGCCGCATCGTCCTCCCTGAAGGCACCGAGCAGCGCAACCTCGAAGCTGCCGACCTCATTCTCGCCGAGGGACTTGCAGAAATCATCCTTATCGGTGGCAAAGCCGAGATTACCGACAAAGCCAAGGCGCTGAACCTGGCCAACATCCACAAGGCTACGATTGTGGATCCGGCAGACGAAGCCGTGATCGACAAATACGCTCCCCTCTTCTTCGAGCTTCGCAAGAAAAAGGGCATTTCGATGGAGGAGGCCCGCAAGACTGCCGCCAAGGTGCTGTATCTGGGCGCGCTGATGGTGAAGGCAGGCGATGCCGACGGCATGGTTTC
>CAYTBH010000010.1:0-43526 GCA_964435935.1 uncultured Alistipes sp. | reverse complement strand
TATTGCCTGGGTATTTCCGGGGCAGCTATTCTTGCTATTCCTGGATTATTGCCCAGGATTGTTTCCCAGGATTGTTTCCCAGGATTATTCCCCGGATAGTTTCCTGTGGTTGTTGCCCGGGGGCTATTTCAGGGAGGGGTTATTTGTCGAGCGCTTCGTATTTGGAGTGCTGGCTTTTGAACTCCGGCACGATTTTTTTCATTTTGGCGACTATGGTCATGTCGTCAGAGTGGGGAGCGGCAAATATCAAATCACCGATTGTGCGCGACACTTCCGCATAGTCGTACTCGCGAACCTTGGCAATTTTGATTTTATCGTGGAACGTCGGGAGGGTTATCTCCATGTCGTTCAGCACCTCTTCGTAGAGCTTTTCGCCATCGCGGAGGCCGGTGAATTTTATCTCGATATCTTTGGCTCCGCTCATCTGGATCATGCGCCTTGCGAGGTCGGCGATTCTCACGGGCTGGCCCATGTCGAACACGAAGATTTCGCCTCCGTTGCCCATGGTGCCCGCTTCGAGCACCAGCTTGCACGCCTCGGGGATGAGCATGAAGTAGCGTATTATGTCGGGATGGGTGACGGTGAGGGGCCCTCCGGCTTTAATCTGGCGCTCGAAGAGTGGGATTACCGAGCCGTTCGACCCAAGAACGTTGCCGAAACGAGTAGTGACGAAACAGGTTTCACCCTCGACGGTGCCGTCTTTTATGGCTTTGTCGAGGCTCTGCACATAGATTTCGCATATTCGCTTTGAGCAACCCATCACGTTGGTGGGGTTGACAGCTTTGTCGGTCGACACCATCACGAATTTGCGGGTGCCGTATTTCACCGACAGGTCGGCAATGATTTTGGTGCCGTTAACGTTGTTCTCGATGCTCTCCGAAGGGTTGTTTTCCATCATCGGCACATGCTTGTAGGCCGCGGCGTGGAACACATATTCGGGCTTGAAGTGGCCGAAAATCTCCTCCATCCGTCGGGCGTTGGCTATGTCGGCCACGATTGTGTGGGTGTGGATGTCAGCCCAGTCGCGGGCCATCATCAGGCGTATGTCATGGAGGGGCGTTTCGGCCTGGTCGATGAGAATGAGCTCGGCTGGTTCGTAGGGCGCGATTTGGCGCACTATTTCCGAGCCGATGCTGCCGGCGGCTCCGGTGATGAGGATGCGTTTGCCGCGAAGCATGTTGCCGATGCCGTCCATGTCGACCTCGATTTTGTCGCGGGGGAGCAGGTCTTCGACATTCACCTCCTTGAGCTGGGTGTAGCTGAGGTCCGACTTCCCGTCCCACTCGCGGGCGTCGGGAATCATCATTATTTTCACGCCGCTTTCGATGAGCCGGTTCACCATGGCGTCGTTGGCGCGGAGGGCGTCGACTTTCAGCGGCGACACAATCAGGTAGTCGACCTTCTGTTGCTTCATCCGTTCGGGCAGCTCCTTGTTGTTGGGGTAGACGGTGACGCCCAACAGCTGTTTGCCAATCATGTCTTCGCAGTCGGTTACGAATCCCTTGATTATGTAAGGGCTCGACACCTGGCTGTTGATGTTCTTGGCGAGCGCTATGCCCCCTTTGCGCACTCCGTAGATGTAGCAGCGAAGGTCGCGGCTTTCGTGGATGAGGCGGTCATAGAGGCTTTTAACCCATACGCGGATTGTGCACATCATGAGAGTGGCCACCACCATCGACAGCACCATCGACGCGATTCTTATGTGAAGGAGCCATCCGGGGTGGAAGATGTATTGGAACGCGGTGGATAGCACCAGCCCGACGATCATGGCAGAGCCGACCCGCTTCAGGTCGACGAACGACGAGAAGCGGAACACGCCGGCGTAGGTGTGGAACAGCCTGAACCCTATGAGGTAGAATATCATGTAGAACATGAACACCCACAGTAGCGTCACAAAGTTGCTTATGACGTAAAGCGGGCCGTGTGTGACCGCCACGCCAAAATAGTCAGCCACAAGCAGCATGGCACAATCCAAAAACAGTATCGTCCAATATGGCAGTGCTTCGTTTGAAAAATACCATACGGCCGCCCTTTTCAGTGGCTGCATTTTGTCTCCTTTCTTTTAGATGAATAATTAAGGACTTCCGCGTCTGCGAATATTCCCGAAAACCTGTGTACCCGGTTGACCGATACCCGATAGTTAAGACTATCGCGCAAGATTGCCAATCGAAACCGTTTGATTGGCAATCTTGCGCGGTTCGGGGGGCCTTATTTGGTTTTCTTGCTGTCGCTGTCGCTTGATCCGTAGTTGTAGCCGTAGCCATATCCGTAGCCGTAGCCATAGCGGTATGAGTGGCTGTAGCCGTAGCGGCTCTGGTCGTTGCGGGTGCCGTTGAGAATGAACGCCATGTTGCGGAACTTCTTCTCCTCATAGAGGCGGTCGAGTTCGGGAATCATGGAGCGCTCGAGCAGCCCGGCTCTGAGGATGAAGAAGGTGCGGTCGGCATACTGGTCGATAATCTGCGCGTCGGCAACCACCTCGATGGGCGGACAGTCGATAATCACATAGTCGAATGCCGCCTTGAGATACTTGATGAGCTCGGCGAATTTCGGCGACTCGAGAAGCTCGGTCGGGTTGGGCGGAATCGGGCCGACGGGTAGGATGAACAGCGAGTCGCAGGTGGAGTCCTTGACAATCAGATTGGCGATCGAATTCTCGGCTCCGCTCAGATAGTTGGCCAGACCCTTCGAGGGCGAATTGACGTAGGCCGAGGTCGAGCCGTGGCGCATGTCGCCGTCGACAACGAGCACTTTCTTATCTTTCAGCGCGATGGATTTGCCCAGGTTCATCGAGATGAACGATTTGCCCGAGCCGGGGTTGAACGATGTCAGCGCGATCACCGTGCCACCGTCGCCGGCTCCGTTGTTGCACATGAACTGCACATTCGTTCGCAGCACGCGGAATGCCTCGTTGATGATGTTGCGCTTGCCGGCTTTCACCAACAGGGCGTGCTCCTCGGGCTGGGCGCCTGATTTGCTCGCGTATTCGGGTATCTCGCCCAGGAACGGAACCGCCAGGTTTTCAACGTCTTTTCTGCCGCGAATCTTGGTGTTGGTCATCTCTTTCAGGTAGGTGAGACCGAAGGGGAGTGCCAACCCGACGAAGAACGCGATGAGCAGCGACCTCGACCTGTTGGGGGTGACGGGCACGCCGGAGGCTCCCGGGCGGTTGATCACGCGGGTGTTGTAGGCGGTAAACGCCTGCGAGAGCTCGTTCTCCTCGCGTTTTTGCAGCAGGAAGAGGTAGAGCGACTCTTTGACCTTTTGCTGACGTTCAACCGACAGAAGGTTCTTGGCCTGGGTGGGGTTCGAGGCGAGGTGCGACATAGTGCGTGCCTCGCTGCTGCGCAGCGTGGTCAGCTGTGTGTTGAGGGCGATGATTTCGTTGTCGATAGTGCGGATGATAGCCTGCCTTTGGGCGGTCAGCTGCTCGTCGAGCTGGGCCACGAGGGGGTTCTTCTCCGACGATTTGGCCACCAGCGAATTGCGCTGCAGCAACGTGTTGTTGTATTCGCCGATGAGCGACTGCACATTGGAGCTCTGCAGGCCGGTGTTGGCGGGGAGCAGCTGGTTGTGCTCGTTGTCGGCGGCGAGGTACGAGCGTATGTAGCGGGCCATCGTCAGCTGGTTGTTCACTTCCAGAATCTGGGCCTGGGTCTGCTGGCTCTGCCCCATGTACATCGAGGCGGCGGCGTTTACGTCGGGGATGAGGTTGGCGCTCTTGTACGAGGAGATGTCTGAGTCGACATTGCCCAACTCGCGTTCAATCACGCCGAGACGCTCGGTGATGAAGTCGGAGGTTGAGAGGGTAATCTGGTTTCTGTCGCGAATCCAGTTTTCGTTGTAGATTCCAATCAGGGTGTTGATCACGTCGTCGGCGCGCTCAATCGACTGGTCGGCCATGGTGAGGGTGAGCACCGAGCTTTTCTCCTCAGAGTTGACCACGTTGAGGCGGCCGTTGTAGGAGTCGCGGGTGGCGGTGAAGGGGCTCTTCTTCACGAGCAGCTTCACATTGCCCCAGTTGGCGAATGCCTTCTCGGGCGACACCAGCACTTTGCCCAGGGGTGTGTCGATCGAGTCGTTGAGCCTGCCGGTGAATTCGCCGTCGGCAGCGTCTTTGCCCGAAATCGACAGGTTCTCGATTGTCACGGTGCTGTCGCGGTCAACTTGCAGGTTGAGCGAGAACGAGCCCTCGTCGGGGAAGTTGGGCGCCGAAATTTTCACGGGCAAATCCTTTCCGTAGGCAACGGCGTTGCGGAAGCGCCCCTCGAAGTAGTAGTTTATGTCGAGCCCGAGTCGCTGCACAACCTCGGCCATGAGGTCTCTGGCCTTCAGGTTGGAAATTTCGTTGGGTATGCTCGAGCTCGGTTTGAACAGGCCGAGGTTTGTGAATTCGTCGCCACCTTTCGACCTCGAGTTGGCTTGCTCTTTGATCAGCAGCTCGGCAGAGCGGGTGTAGACATTGGGCGTGCGGAGAAGGTTGAAATAGGTTATTCCAACGCAGACTACGATAGACAATATGATCCAAGGCCACTTGTGGAGGGTGAGGAAAATGATGTCGGTGATCGGCATCATCCCCGATGAAAGGTCGCTCTTGGAATTCTTTTTCTGAGTGTCTTGAGCTTCTGCCATTGTGTTATCGTGTGAGAGTGATTATTAACGTTGCGATAGTGAGCGCGAAAGAGCCGATGGAGAACCAGAACGAGGGGGTGAAGGGCGAGTTGCCGTTGGGGGTTGTTTCGCGCTTGGCCTTGTCGTTGGGCTCCACATAGATGATGTCGTCCTGCTGGAGGTAGTAGACGGGCGACGAAGCGAGGGCTTGCGCGTCGAGGAGGCTGATTCTGTAGGCTTCCTGCTGGCCGCCGCCAAGGTTTCTCATTACGAGGATGTTGTCGCGTACGCCGTTCATGGTGAGGTCGCCAGCCATCGCGATAGCGTCGAGAACGGTCAGGTGGTCTTTGTTGAACTCATATCTGCCCGGCGACTTGACCTCGCCGATGATCGAAATGCCGGTGTTGGCGAATTCAACAGTCACAATGGGGTCCTTTACGAGGTCGGACTTCACTAACTCGGCGGTGATTTTTTCTGCAATCTCCTCGCGGGTGAGCCCGGCGATGTGGATTTTGCCAAGCACGGGGAAGTTGATGTCGCCGAAAGAGTCAATGGTGTAGTAGGAAACCTGGCCGCTGCCGGCGCTTGTGGCGTTGCCGGTGATTTTAGTCGACGTGGTTGTGTTTCCGATTCTGTTCTGCACTGTCACGAGGTTGAACAGGCTCGAGAGAGCCGGGTCCTGGGTGCTGACGGTGATCGAGAGTTTGTCCTCGGGTTTTACGCGGATGTCGAGGATTTTGCCCGCCTGAACCATCGACCCGGTGGTGAGGTCGGGGAAATAAGTGATGTTTTTGGGGGTTGAGCAGGAACCCAGAAGCAGGGCGGTGGCAATTAATCCTGTCGCGAGGTATTTGAGTCGCATAATATAACTATTGTAAGCGTAAAGAGGTTAATCGATTGGGTTTTATATTTGCGCGGCGCCGTTGGATGGCGCTGTAATCAGAATCTAAAAGTGTGCGTTAGTGATGCCTTTTTTGAGAAAGGCACACAATAGCGGCGCAAAGTTACAAAATTCTGAGCAATAAATGGTAAAAAGGGGAAAATTTATGGCCAACGAGGCGCGTGTGCGCGGCGATGTGCGCGACAAGGGCCGATTCGCGGGGCCGCTAAGGTGTTTTCGCGAGGGTGGGGGAGGGCGGTTTCGCGAAAAATCAGTATTTTTGCCAAAAATTGAAAAGATTAGTGACTTATGGAAAAACCGCTGATATTGGTTTCGAACGACGATAGCATTAATGCCAAGGGGTTGCGCTGCCTTGTTGACTGTGTGGCTCACCTGGGCGAAGTGTGGGTTGTGGCTCCCGACGCTCCACATTCGGGGCAGTCGTCGGCGATGACGGTCAACGAACCGATCAAGGTGATCGAGCACCCCGATTACAACGGGGCCCGGATGCGCTCGGTGACCGGCACCCCCGTCGACTGCATAAAGCTGGCGATGCACAACATTGTGCCGCGCCGCCCCTCGCTGGTGCTCGCCGGCATCAACCACGGCTCGAACGCCGGCAATTCGGCAATCTATTCGGGCACCATGGGCGCGGTGTTCGAGGGGTGCATGAACAACATCCCTTCGGTGGGTTTCTCGTTGCTTCACCATTCGTTGCAGGCCGACTTCTCTGAGTGCCTGCCGTATGTGACCGAGATTTCGGAGCGAGTGCTGCGCGACGGCCTCCCCGATGGCGTTTGCCTGAATGTCAACTTCCCGGCGCAGGTGAAAATCGAAGGGCTGAAGGTGGTTCGCTCGGCCCGCAGTCGCTGGACCGAGGAGTACCAGGAATACACCGACCCCCACGGCAAGCCCTTTTATTGGCTCACCGGGAAGCAGATTAACGAAGAGCCCGAGGCTGTTGACACCGACCTCCACTGGCTCCCGCTTAACTATGCCACCGTGGTGCCCACCCGGGCCGACCAGAATGCTGTCGAAGCCATAAAGGGGGTCGGGGAGATGCTCGGATGTTGAAAACAGCGGTTCAGAACACTGAAAAAGAGTGAACTATGAACAATAAATTCGAGGGAAGCGCAGTTAAAGACTACGGATGCCGGGTGAAACGCTATTGCCAGACACTCGACTTGCGCGACAACCCGGAGCTCATCGCCGAGTATCGGCGCAGGCATGCCGCTGTGTGGCCCGAAATAGTGGCGGGTATCCGCCAGGTGGGGATTCTCGACATGGATATATACCTGCTTGGCAACCGGGCGTTTATGATTGTGGAGACTCCTCTTGACTTCGACTGGGACGAAGCGATGGGGCGCCTTGCCTCGTTGCCGCGGCAGCAGGAATGGGAAGACTATATGTCGATTTTCCAGGCTGCCGAGCCGGGGCAAACCTCGGCCGAGAAGTGGAAACCGCTCGAGCGGGTTTTCTGCCTCCCCGACTGACACACATCGAGGGGGGCCCCGGGGCTGCCGTCCGCGGGTTTGTCGACCGCGGCTGCTCCATCAAAACGCAACCCAGCAAGGGCGCGGCTCGCGCGGTTTTTGTAAGGGCACTCGGCTTTTGATTGCCGAATGCTTGTGTAATTATATTCAATTTCCTACCTTTGTGCGTGGCAAGACGGGGTTTTGCCTGCATTTTTCCATAGATTTATAAATTATCAATTCAAATTGCCAATGAAAAAGTCAATCTTTGCGACGCTGTCGTTAATGGCCATGCTTGCCATACCGGCGGTGCTCATAGGCGCGCGCTACGAACGCGCGGCCACCAAGCCGAAGGTTGTGCAGAAGGCCATGACATTCTCGGTCGACCTCCCGATGGAGATGGAAATGACCAAGGAAGAGTTCGGCTACTTCACCCTTATCGACGCTAATGCTGATAACCAGAAATGGAGATACCAGGCATCGGGCATGACCTCGCCCTGCAACGACAAAATGGCGAGCGACGACTGGGCCATCACCCCCGGCCTTCGTTTCGAGGATGTGTCGTCGAACTATGAAATGGCCTTCACCATGCAGCAGAACATGCAGGGCGACCAGTTCATTTCGAGCTTCGAGTTCTATATCGGCACAGCGCCCACAGTCGAGGCCATGACCACCCTGATCGGCAAAATCGAGAACTTCTACGCGCCGGTTAAGGACACCCCCTATCCACAGGCAATCCAGTTTGCCGTGCCTGGCGATCCCGGCACCTACTACATCGGTTTCCGCTGCGTGTCGCCGATGCAGGTAGGCAAAGTGAGCCCGTGGCCCGCGACTTTCAAAAACCTGTCAATCAAGGCAATCAAGAGCAGTGCCGCGGCTCCCATGCAGCCGTCGGACATCACTGTGACCCCCGGCGAAAACGGTGCGCTGTCGGCAACGGTGGCTTTCACCATGCCCACCACCTCGATGAACGGCACTCCCCTCCCCGAAGGCACCGAGCTCAACGCCATCATCGCTTCTGAATCTGAACTGAAATCGGTTAAGGCGCTCCCCGGCGCCGCGGTGAGCCAGGTTATTGCCACAAAACAGGGCGACAACGAAATCTCCATCACCGTTAATGGCGCGCTCCCCGGCGAGGCCATTGTCAAGACGGTTTACACCGGCGTGGTGCTCCCGATGCGCATCCACGACCTCGCGGCTGTGCTCAGCCCCGACAATATGTCGATGACCCTCACTTGGACACCTCCAACTGAAGGAAAGGATGGCGGCTATGTCGACTACAAGAAGCTTGACTATGTGATTTTCCTTAACGACGGCCCCGATGGCGAATACCGCCAGTACACCACCGTCGGCGCCAGCTGCACTTACACCTACACGATGCAGCCGGGCGAGAAACTCCGCACGGTGAAGCTCAAAGTGCTTCCGCGCAACGCCGCCGGCATCAGCACCGACGACATCAGCTGGGTTGACCAGGACCCGGTGTATGTTTCCGACATGCTCGGCACCCCCTACGCGCTCCCGGCTATCGAGCGCTTCGATGACCAGGATATGAAGTACACCCCCCTGACCATATTGCGCCCCGAAGGCTACTCTGGCCGCTGGATGATTTCTGACCCCTCGGGTTGCGTTCCCGACGAGAACGGAAGCGCCCTTATGGCCTACAATCCTTTCTCGGAAGGCGAGACAATGGGCCGCGTGGCATTCCCCAAATTCTCCACCAAGGGGCTCAGCAACGTGGCGTTCACGCTCAAGGCTATGCGCTATTCGTCGTATGCCTCGATGATGGATGTTTACGTTCGCTCCTACACAACCGACCTCACCAAGCTCGGGTCCATCAATTGCTCGAGCGCGACCGACTGGGTTGACGTTTCCTATCCCCTCCCCGCTGAGTTCCAGGGACAAGAGTGGGTGCAGTTCGTGATTGACGTTTACCTCGACGATGTCGACTATGTTTATGCCATCGACTCCTACCAGGTTGCCGTTTCGGCAGCCACCGACGTCGCCGTGCTTGACATCACGGCTGCCGGCGCCCTTCAGGTAGGCGAGCCTGCCAAGTTCGTTGCCCGCGTGGCCAACCTCGGCTTCAACGCCGTGACTCCCACCGTGCGCTTCACCGCCACCCTGCCCGACGGCACCGAGGTCGCGAACGAGACTGTGTCGGTTGCCACCCTCGGCATCGGTGATGAGAAGAATGTCTCTTGGAGCTTCACGCCGCTTGCCGAGCATATCGACAAAGAGCTGACAGTTAAGGCCGAGCTCCTGTCGGCTGACGAAGTGCCCTCGAACGACGTTTTCGCGGCGCAGTTCCACGTCCGCCTGCCCGAGCTCCCCGTTGTGACCACCCTCAGCGCCCAGAGCGTTGGCGAAGGTGTGCAGCTCACATGGGACGAGCCGAAGCTCAACAAGACACTCACCGAGTCGTTCGAGCAGCTTGAAGATTTCTACTATGGCACGGAGCTCGGCGCTTTCACCGGCTATGACGGCGATGGCAAGACAGTCTATAAGTTCCAGAACGAGGTGATGCCCAACGAGCAGCTCCCCAAGGCATTCCTTGTGGTGAACGACATGCGCGTCGGCGAGGGCCTCGAAGCGAATGACGGTCACAAGTACCTGCTTGCAACCTGCCCCGAGCGTGTACGCGAGGAGGACCCGGTTGTTCCTGCCAACGACTGGCTCATCTCGCCCGAACTCGTGCCCGGCAGCTACGTTTCGTTCTCCTACAACATCATCAACGAAAAGTATCCCGAGACCATCCGCGTGCTCTATTCCACCACAACCAACGCACCCGAGGCCTTCACCGAAATCGAGACGCGCCTGAAGACCCGCTTCGGCTGGGAATTCCTGGAATACCGCCTGCCTGCCGATGCCAAGTATTTCGCCATCAATTATGTGAGCGCCGACATGTTTGGCATCATGATTGACGCGGTGAAGTATACCAGCGCCGCCGACCTCCACAATGTGACTGGCTACAACGTTTATCGCGACGGTGTGATCCTCGGCCGCGCTACCGACCGCTCGTTCATTGACAAAACCGCGGTGAAGGGTACCAGCTACACCTACCACGTTACCACCGTGACCGACGTTGAATCGGCCAAGGGCAATACCGTGACAATCGTTGCGGGCGACGCCTCGATCGACGCTTCGGTGGCCGACAGCGCGACAGCCGTGGCGATTGCCGGCGGCATCCGCATCGCCGGAGCCAACAGCGCGAGCATCTACTCTGTTGCCGGTGTGCAGCTCTACAATGCCGAGCTTGGCGGAGCGACGGTTGAAGTGGCTCTCGCCCCCGGTGTTTACGCCGTGACAATCGACGGTAAGACAATGAAACTCCCCGTTCGCTAAGGTTAGCGATCGCTAACCCTGCGAATCTGACAAAAATAAGCGGTGTGCCCTTGATTGAGGCACACCGCTTTTCGTATATAGAGTGTGAATCAGGGTTTTGCGGGGGTGTTGTCGGAGCCCGACTTCGTGATGTCGCGCAGTGTGTCGACGGTTTGGGCTTTTTCAGCCGGGGAGACGTCGGTGCGGTTGAGCACATATTCCTGATAATAGGATATGAGCAGAGTAGTGAGTGGCAGGGCGATAATCATGCCGATAAGCCCGAGCAGCGTGCCCCAGACGGAGAGCGACAGCAGTATTATCGCCGGGTTGAGGCCCATTGTCTTGCCCATGATTTTCGGGGTGAGGATGTAGTCGCAGATGGTCTGGCTGACGGCGTAGACAATCAGGCACTGGCCGAGCTCCGACCAGAAACCAACCTCGCCGGTCATCGAGACGATGAAGCAGATGAGGGCCACGGGGATTATCGTGACATACTGGAAATAGGGGATGAGGTAGAGCACCCCGACCGTTATGCCCATCACAATGGCCATTGGAATGCCCACAATCGAGAACCCGATGCAGTAGAAAACGGCGGCGCAGAGCGCCAGGAAGGCTTGCCCGCGGAAGTAACGGTTCATGCTATCCTTGATGTCGTCACCAATCTTGTAGGCCAGAGGCCGATACTTTGGCGGCACGATAAGCCGGAAGCCTTTCATCAAGTGCTGATAGTCGAGCAGGATGAAGATTATGTAGATGAAGGTCAGGAGCCATTCGAGCGTGTGGAGCAGAAAATCGAGCGTTGCGGAGATGAACGAGCCACCAGTAGAGAGAATGGTGCCCCAATGGGTGTTTTCAAGCAACTCTGTGAGATTCAGCGATGAGACGTAGTCAGAAACGGTCCTTATCACGTCCTCCGGGATGTAGGGAATACCTTTTCGCCCCTCGGGGTCCGACTTGATGATGTCTTCGAGCTGGTGCAGTTCGTCGATTGCCGAGGGCACTACGAGATAGCCAATCCCCACGATTGCGGCGGTGACGACCGACAAGGTGATCAGAATGGGGATAAACCTCCCTTTGAGATGCAACACGCGCTGTACAAAGCACACGATGGGTTCGAGGATATAGGCGATGAGGCAGGCGAGGCAGAATGGTAGCAAAACGTTTGCCAAAACGTTTATCAGCCAAACCGCTCCGACAATCACGGCACATGTGGCGAGGATTCTCACCACCCGGTCGAAAGTATAGGGTCGCGCGCTCATGTTATTCTCTCATTTTAGATTAAAACGTCTGCAAGAATAACAAGGTTTGGATTGGGAGGGTTTAAGAGTTTAGGGGGAAGTTTAGGGGTTTAGGAGTTTAGAAGTTTAGGGACCTCGGCTTACGCCTCGGCACAGTGGCTTTTTAGTTTAGAAGTTTAGAGGGGAGTTTGGGAGTTTAGGAGCTTTGGAGGGGTGTTGGGGATGGGCGTTATTTGATTGAGGCCCAGTCGGCGGCGGGGAGGTTGGCGTTGACGCGGCGCAAGCGCAGGAGCGCTTCGAGGTAGTAGTAGTCGGCGTAGCTCAGCGGGGTGTCGATTTCTGAGCCGTGGGGGAGCGAGCCGGTGGAGTGCATCAACACGAAGCCGCCGTTTTCGCCGAGGTTGGCGGTGTAGGCTGGCGAGGCGAGGGAGTCGAGAATTCTTTCGGCATACTGGCGGTAGGTTTTGCCCTCGGCTTCGGGCACGAGAGTGCTGAGCTCGATGAGTGCCGAAGCGTAGAGCGCGCCTGCCGACGCGTCGCGGGGGGTGTCGGCCGCGTCGCGGGCATCAAAGTCCCAATAGGGCACGAGGTCGCCAGTGACGTTGCGCTTCATAATCATGGCGGCTACATTGCGAGCGTGGTCGAGATACTCCTTGCGGCCTGTTTCGCGGAAGCACTCGGTGAAGCCGTAGAGGGCCCAGGCCTGTCCGCGCGCCCATGCGGAATCGTCGCTCTTGCCCTGGAAGGTGCAGCGGGTTTCGATTTCGCCCTGCGGGGTGTAGCTCACGACGTGGTAGCAGGTGTAGTCAGGGCGGAAGTGGCAGCGCATCGTTTTGTCGGCGTGCTTGATGGCGATGTCGCGGTATTTGTTGTCGCCGGTGATTTTCGACGCGTTGAAAAGGAGCTGGAGGTTCATCATGTTGTCGATGATCACCGGGTAGTTCCAGGGGCCGAAGTCCCATGAGCGGATGAGGCCAATTTCGGGGTCGAAACGGGAGATGAGGTTGTCGGCGGTGCGGACGATGACCTCCTTGATGGAGTCGTTGGGGGCGAGGCGCATCGCGTTGCCGTAGGAGCAGTTGACCATGAATCCGAGGTCGTGGGTGGTGGTCATGTAGGAAACGGGCAGGAGCTGGTTGGTGAACTTCGCGGCGAGCTGTTTCATGTCGTCGCGGCCTGTGAGCTCGTAGGCGAGCCAGAGCGAGCCGGGGAAGAAGCCCGAAGTCCAGTCGGCGTAGTCGCCATAGCGCACGGTGAGATAGTTTTCGAGCGTCGGGTGGTTTCGCAGTTCGATTTGCGGGTAGAAATCCTTTGGTTCGCGTTCGAGGTGGTAGGCGACTTCGGGGATGGAATAGTCGGTGAACAGCGCGCGGGGGAACTGGCCATCCTCCTTGATCTGGCCGGCCTGGAAAGCGAGCTGGTTGGCGGCAGCCTCGGCGGGGGCGGCAGTGCGGTCGGCGGCGAAGAGAGCCGACGAGGCCAAGAGGCAGATTGCAGCGGTTACGATATTTTTCATGCTATTTGGTAAAGCTTATTAAGTGCGTTTGGTTATGATGCAAAATTATTTCAAAAAAGCGGCGCGGGCGTTCTCAGATGTCGCGACCAATGCCGCAGATGCCACAAGTGATAGCAATTTTGGCCAAAAAACAGCGAAAAATGTGCAATGGTCAAAAATTACCCCCTGTGGAGGCCGTGGAATCAATCGTTTTTGAGATAGGAAGATGGCAGCTCGCCGAAGAATTTCTTGAACGAGGTTGCGAAGTAAGAGGGGGTTCCGTAGCCCACCATGTTGCTCACCTGGGAGATGTTGTAGCGGCCAGTTTTCAGGAGCTCCATGGCGCGGCGCAGGCGGAAACGGCGGATGAACTCGTTGGTCGACTCGCCGGTGAGGGCTTTCATCTTCAGGTGGAGGTTTGAGCGGCTCATGCACATTTCGTTGGCGAAAGCGTCGGTAGAGAACTCAGAGTCGTCGAGGTGCTTCTCCATGGTGGCCATGGCCTTTTTGAGGAATTCCTCGTCGAGGGGGTTGAGCGACACGCTTTCGGGCTTGATTTCTTCGGCAGAGTCGGTGAAATGGCGTATCGCCAGACGGCGGGTGCGGAGCTGGTTGCGAATTTTTGACGCGAGGAGCTCCATCGAGAATGGTTTGGCTATGTAGTCGTCGGCGCCCACCTTGAAGCCTCCGAGCTGGTCGGCAACGTCGCTTTTGGCCGAGAGCATGATGACGGGGATGTGGGATGTGCGCAAGTTGCGTTTCACGGTGCGGCAAAGCTGCACGCCGTCGATGTCGGGCATCATGATGTCGGTGATGATGAGGTCGACGTTCTGAGCCGCGAGAATCTGGATGGCCTTGTGGCCGTCGGCCGCCGGCACCACGTTGTAGCTTTCCGAGAGGCTTTCGCAGATGTATTTGAGAATGTCGGGGTTATCGTCGACCACGAGCACCGTTTCGCGCTCGCCGGTGGGGCTGTTTTCTTCGATTTCAGCTGTTTCAGCCGCGGTTTCATCGGAGTCGGGGGTGGCGAATTCGGGGAGGTCGAGAGGCGCGTCGAGCGCTGTCGTGGGCACCGGGGTTGTTTCGGAACCCATTTCCTCGGGCGAGTATTCCGCGGCGCCTACGGGGAGCTGGACGGTGAAAGTGGTGCCCGCTCCGAGCTCGCTCTTGACCTCGATTGAGCCGTGGTGCAGCTCCACGAGGCGTTTCACAAGGGAGAGGCCGATGCCGCTGCCACCGGCGCGGTCGTTGACCTGATAGAAGCGGGTGAAAATCTGGGGGAGTTTCTCGGGCGGGATGCCGCAGCCGGTGTCGGCCACGCTGATAATCACCGCGGGAGCCTCTTTCGATCCGCCCCGCGACAGGGTGACGACGATTGACTGCCCTTTGGGGGTGTATTTGAACGCGTTGGAGATGAGATTGTTGCAAATGAGCTCGACATATTGCGGGTCGCAGAGGATGGGAGCGTCGCCAATGGTGGTTTCGAGCCGGTAGTTTATGTCGCGTCGCGAGGCCTGATATGCGTAATTGTCGAAAATCTTGCGCATCAAGGAGTTGACCTCTACCGGGGCGACTTTGAGCTTGAACATGCCCATTTCGGCCCGGCGATAGTCGAGCAGCTGGTTGACGATGCGCAGAATGCGCTCGGCATTGTTCTTGACAATTGTGAGTTTCTGCACCATCTTTTTGTCGGTGGCCCTTTGGAGAAGTTCCTGCACCGGTAGCAGGATGAGGGTGAGGGGTGTGCGCAGCTCGTGGGACATGTTGATGAAGAAGCGCACCTTCATTTCGTTCAATTCGTGCTGGCGCTGGCGGTCAATGTCGGCCATTCGCTCGCGCTCGACGCGGGTTCTGTGGCGCCAGACAAGAGCCAGCACCAGGACGATCGCGCCGATTATGAGCAGAGCGAACAGGGTGTGGGCCCACCAGCTGTCGTACCACTTGGGCCGAATGGTGATGTCGAGCCCGGTGACTTCTGAGCTCCAAACGCCGTCGTTGTTGGCGGCTTTGAGCAGGAAACGGTAGTCGCCGGGAGGGAGGTTGGAGTAGGTGACCGAGCCGGGGCCGTCGATGGTGGTCCATTGCTTGTCGAGCCCTTCGAGCATGTAGGAGAAGGTGTTGTGGCTCCCCGCTACATAGTTGCAGACGGTGAAGTCGAGGGTGAACACCGTCTGGTCGGCGTTGAAGGTGATTTTTTCGGTTTCGGAAACCGCGCGGTCGAGCAGGCCCGAGTCGTCGCCCGGGGTGACGGGGTTGTTGAATAGCCTCAGCCCCGAGATGATTGGCGTGGGCGCGTAGGGGTTTGATTCGAGCACCGAGGGGTTGAAATATGTGAGCCCGTTGATGCCGCCGAAATAGAGGTAGCCGGCAGAGCTGCGCAGGAAGCTCTTGCGGTTGAACTGGTTGCTTTGTAGCCCGTCGCGGTCGGAGTAGGCCCTGATCGCGCCGGTCGAGGGGTTCAGGAAAGCCAAGCCCCGGTTGGTGCTACACCACAGATTGCCGTTGGCATCCTCCAGCACGCCGTAGACGATGTTGTTGGGCAAGCCGTGGGCGGTAGTGAAGTCGCGTATTGAGTCGTTTGAGGCATTGTAGTTTATGAGCCCGTTGTTGGTCGAGATGTAGTAGTTTCGACCGTCGCGGCTGAGATAGACGTTGTTCACGCCCTGTCGATAGTCGTTAATCTCCTTGGGCACTTTGACTGCCGGGGTGAGCCGGCTGTCGCCATCCTCGAGGAATGCCGTCATGCCGTCCTCGCCTGAGGCCCAGAGGAGTCCGCGGCTGTCGCGGTAGAGGTCGGTGATGCGTTGCAGGCCGTTGGTGGGAACGCTGGCGGTGGTGCCGGATGCTATGTTGTAGAGCACCAGGCGGTCGAGGGTGGCAAACCACAGATGGCCCTCGCGGCGCGCGGGGGCGATGGCGTAGATGTTGGAGGGAACGTTGGGGAGGCTTGAGATTTTGCCGGTGCGCTTGTCGAGCACGTTGAGTCCGCCGAGGTGCGAACCGACGTACACTTTTCCGGCTTTCTCATCGATGTAGATTGCCTTCACGTCGTTGGAGCCCAGGCCGTCGGCTTTGGTGAAGTGGCGATAGCTGTCGTTCGAGGGGTTGTAGAGGTTAACGCCGCCGTTGTTGGTGGCGATCCATAGGTTGTGGTCGGCATCCTCGGTCATGGCTCCCACCACGTTGTCGTTGAGCGAGGGGCGCGTGGGCGAATGGCGCAGTGTCTGGAACTGGTTTTTCAGCGGGTGGTAGTAGTTGAGGCCGCCGAAGAATGTCCCGAGCCACATGCCCCCCTGGTGGTCGGCGAAAATGCGGCGCACCGATTCGTGTGAGAGGTTTTCGGCGCCCTGGGAGGTCGCGCCGTAGTGGGAAAAGTGTTTTCGGTCGGCGTCGAGGATGTCGAGTCCGTTGAAAGTGCCCACCCAGATGCGTCCCTGGGAGTCGCGCGCCATTGAGCGCACATAGTTCGAGCCGAGCCCTTCGGGACCACCGGCGCGGTAAACGGTTGTTTTGCCAGTGGTTGGGTTGAGCGATATGATGCCCTGGCCTTCAGTGGCAATGAGCAGGGATTTGCCGTCGGGGAGTGTTTCGGCTACCTCGGGGTTGCCCGGGAGGCTCACCTGGGCGAGCGAGCCGTTGGCGAGGTCGAGGCTGAAAAGCCCCTCGGTTTTGGCCGAGATATAGACTGTGTCGCCCTGACGGGTGAGCGATGACACGGGGAGTTTGATGGCCTTCCCGGCATAACCTTCGGAGAACGAGCCTGAGGGGATGTCGAAGGTGTAGATGCCCTCGAGAGTGCCCACGAGAATCTGGGTGTCGTTGATGGGTAGGATGTCGCTTATGGCGCCGTCGCCCTCGAAAATGAAATTTTGAAACTTCTCGGTTACGTTGTCAAAGCGCGAGAGCGAGGAGTTGCCGCTGACCCACATGGCGCCGTTGTTGTCGAATACGATGCGCTTCACCGAGTTTTCGGCGAGGGAGCCCTCGTTGGCCTGTTCGGGGCGGTAGACGCGGAACGAGTAGCCGTCGTAGCGGTTAAGGCCGTCGGGCGTGGCAATCCAGAGATAGCCCCGCGCGTCCTGCGCGATGGCTGCCACTGTGGCGTGCGAGAGGCCCTGCGAAATGCCTATCTGCTTGAATTTTAGCTCGGTGTGAACGGCGGCATCAGAAGCAAGCGAGGCGATGAGTATCAGCAGGGTAAAAAGAAGTTTTTTCATGGTATACGGTTGGACAGCGCGAAGGTATTGATTTTTTGCTTCATTAATGAAAAGAGATGTGTCAAAAAAGAATTCTGACACATCTCTTCGCATCTATCTATCTTTCTTACCTTTCACTTATCGCGTGACGTTAATTGGGGTACGAAGGGGGGAGAAGGCGACCAGCGTCAGCGGATCGCGATTTTCGCGGCTTTGCCAGCCTTGCGGCACACATAGATGCCGGGGGTGAGAGCGTCGGCAGCAACGGGCAGGCCGCTGATGGTGAAGTATTCAGCCTCGCCTTCATCGTTGGCAGCCACCTCTTCGACGCCGGTGACAATGGAGTTCTCGAGGGCCTTGATGCCCCCGTTGTCGGCCATCAACGACCAGCCTTTGTTGGTGAGAGTGAAGAGGTCCTCGTTGTCGCAGTTGGTAATTACCGGGGCATCGTGGTAGAAGTTGGCGATGGTCAGGTCGATGGGCTCACTCTCGGCACTCAGCCCCTCGGCATCAACGGTAGCGCCGATGGGGATTCGCAGTGACAATCCCTTGATTACGCCCGAAATGGAGCAGCCCACGTTGTTGGTGTTGACCAGCGGGTTGCCGTTTACGATAGAACAGTTGTCGAACGTCACGTTGTCGAGGCTCCACACGCCACCGGCGTTAGCGCGAATCAGATAGTCTTTGTCGCGGGTGATGTTTTGGAAAGTGACGTTTTCGAGTGCGACAGAAGCCCCGTCGGCTGTGGCTTGAACGGGATAGCTTGTGTATGTGTCGAGAACCCCTTTAATGATGAGGTCTTTGACGGTGATGTGGGTGTCGGCAGCGCCGGCATTGGCAATGGCGTAGTTGGCTGCGAGAGTCACGGTTACCGAGGGGTCGGCTCCGGCAATTGTGACTGTTTTCCCGGCCAAGCTTGAAATGCCCGACGAGAGGTCAATATCCTCATTGATTATTATCTGGCCCGCGGAGCTTGTGAGTTTGCCACCCGCACCGCTGCCACCGCCGAGGGCTGCGACGCCAACACTCTCTTTGCCGTTCTCGGTGTCATTGATAACCAGCAGTTTGGCGTAGTTGATAGGGTAGAGGTCGTCGCCGGTGGGCGCGAGCATCTTCGAAGTGTTGTCGAGAGTGAATTTCAAGCAGTCGGAGGCGCCTTTCACAACAGGTACGCCGTCGGTGTGTTTGGAATAGCTAATGGCCACCTTGCTATCTTCGGAGATTCCGCCATCGATGATGAATCCGTCGGCCTGCGCGAGATTCACTGTGTAGCGGCAATTCCCTTTCAGTGTGAGGGTTGAAGTCGCGACAGCGTTGTTAACATCGTAGGTGGAGGTGCAGTTCTCGAACGTCACATTGTCGAGGATTGTCGAAGCCGGGGTTCCTGTTATTCTGATTATGCCGGGATTCGTGTTGTTGTAGACGAGGTCTTTGATTGTGACGTTTTCGAGTGTGAGAGTGCCGTTGGCCTGGGCTATGAAATTGGTGGTTGTCGGGTTGCCTCCCGCATCGATTGTGAGATTCTTCAGATTGAGGGAGCCTGTAGCACTCGAGTTGAGGTTGATGAAATTGCGCAGTGAGGTCGACCCCGAACGGAGCACATAGTTAATGGCGACATCCTCGGACTGGCCAATTATAGTGATATCTTTTTCGCCAGGGTTGATTGTGCTGTCGAAGTTGACGCTTTGGTTGAGTTGCAGAGTTTCGCCGGAGGCTGCTTCGTTGGTGGCAGTCGCCAAAGATGTATATTCTTTTTGAGTGGAGAGGTTTACGATGCTGGCGGCTTGCGCGAATGCCGTTGCCGACATAGCGAATGAGCCAAGGAGTATCAGTTTTTTCATTTTGAGATGGTAAGTTGATGGGGTGATAAGGTAGATTTTCGGACGCTAAATTAGCGGGTGAGGAAATAACGTCAAAATGGTCGGCGGCAAGATTCAACATAAGCGCTATGGATTTCAACAACGGCGTTAGCGGCTTGGGGCGGCGGGGCTGTTTTCAACAAAAGCGACATTGGATTGGACAGGATTGATATGCGCCATTTCATTACTATACAGGCCAAAAAGAGCGCGGGAGAAATTTGGCGTAACTTCGCGGTGAAGACAAACCAACACCACTTGCTGCCGTGAAAAAACAAGCAGTCGCCGTGGGCGCGCTACTCGCGCTGCCCCTTTCGATGGCGGCGAAACAACCCAATGTGATTTACATAATGACCGACCAGCAGAGCGCCAACGCGATGAGCTGCGCCGGCAACACCGATTTGAAAACCCCGGCGATGGACCGCCTGGCCCGGCGCGGGGTGCGCTTTGCGAACGCCTATTGCGCCCTGCCGCTCAGCGGCCCCTCGCGTGCCGCGATGTTCACGGGCATCATGCCGTCGCAATGCGGGATGCTCGAAAACGAAACCCCACTGCCCGACTCGCTGCAGACGCGCACGCTCGGCAACCTGATGGAGCAAGCCGGCTACCGCGGCGTGTATGCCGGGAAGTGGCATGTCAACACCAACGCCCTCCCGGCCGACAAGGCTTTCGGTTTCGAGAAAATCCACGGCCACGACGACCGGGGCCTGGCCGAGTCGGTGGTCGAGTTTCTGCGGAGCGACCGGGGCGAGAAACCGTTCTTCCTGGTGGCGTCGTTCGACAATCCGCACAACATCTGCCAGTATGCCCGCGGACAGCGATTGCCTGAGGCCGAGATTCCAGAGCCGCTGTCGGTGGCCGACTGCCCGAATCTGCCGCCCAACCACCTGCAGCAGCCCTACGACCCCGATGTGCTTGCCTGGGAGAGGGAGCAAAGCTTCCGCCTCTATCCCACGAAGGGCTACACGCCCGACGACTGGCGGCGCTACCGCAACAGCTATTTCCGCCTTGTGGAACACGTCGATGGCGAAATCGCCAAAATCGTTGATGAGCTTGACCGCCAGAACCTTTGGGACGACACGGTGGTGATTTTCACCTCGGACCACGGCGACGGCCAGGGCGCGCACCAATGGAACCAGAAAACGGCGCTCTGGGAGGAGACTGCCAACATACCGCTGATTGTGTGCCTGCCGGGCAATAGGAATGCCGGGATGGTGAGCGAGGCGCTGGTTAACAACGGGATTGACCTGATGCCATCGGTGCTCGACTGGGCCGGTGTAGGGAAACCCGCGTGGTGCAAGGGCGCGAGCTTCCGCCCGGCTGCCGAGAACCCGTCGGCAGCGTCGGGTCACGACTACGTCGTTACCGAAACGGTGTTTGCCGAGACCGGCGGCACTAAGGGGTGGATGCTGCGCACCCCGCACTACAAATATGTGCTCTACGAGGCGGGGAAGAACCGCGAGGCGCTCTACGACATGGCCAACGACCGCCTCGAGATGCGCAACCTCGCGATTGAGTCGGCCTACAAGCCTGTTGTCGAGGAACACCGGCAAATGCTGAGCCGCTGGTTCGACGAGAATCCGGGCGGCCTGCCATATTCGCGGCAGCGCTTCATTCCTGTGAATTGAGTTTAATTACGACAATATATTAAAGAGATGAAACATATAGCACTTCTAATGCTTCCACTGGCCGCGTTGGCGGCAGTGTCGTGTGATTCGCGCCACAGGCTCGAAATCACCAATGACTCGGATGTGGCCCGCGACGGAGAGCTTGCCCAAGTCGCGCTCGCCGAACTGCGCCAGGCTGTTGGCGAGGGTGGCTTCGTGATTACCGACGCGGCCACGAAGGCCGAAATCCCATATCAGATTACTTACGACTCGCTGGTTGTGTTTCCCGTGAAAGTGGGCGCCGGAGAGAAGGTTGTCTACGAAGTGGCTCCCGGGACTCCGGCGGCGGTCGACACAGTGGCCTGCGGGGCGTTCTACGCCCGGCGCAAGGACGACCTTGCCTGGGAGAACGAAAAGGCGGCTTACCGCGCCTACGGACCCGCGCTCCAGGCCTCGGGCGAGCGTGCCTTCGGCTACGATGTGTGGACCAAGTCGGTTTCACACCCCGTGGTGGCCAAGCGCTACCGCGACGCGTTTGCCAAAATCGCCAATTTCCATGAGGACCATGGCGAGGGGATGGATGTCTACACCGTCGGGCCGACTCTCGGAGCCGGCACCGCAGCGCTGGTAGACACCACGGGAGTCATAGCATACCCATGGTGCTTTGAGAGTTACGAAATTCTCGACAACGGGCCGCTGCGGTTCACCGTGCGCCTCGACTACCCGGCGGGCTCCTTTGGCAACGACTCGACAGTGCGCGAGTCGCGCCTGATCACTCTCGATAGCGGCGAGTTCCTGAACCGCACCGAGATTATCTACGAAGGATTGTCGAACTCGGCGACCGTGGCTCCGGGAATCGTGCTCCACCGCTATAACCCCGACGGCTATGTGCTCGACAACGAGAACTCCATTATGGCGTGCGCCGACCTCACCGACAACCCCGAGGGGCAGAACGGCGTGATTTATATCGGGGTTGTAGCTCCGCAGGCCGACACCATTGTGCTGAGCCCGATGCCGCAGGCCGAGGGTGATGCCGTGGGCCATCTGCTTGCCAAGGGCGACTATCTTCCGGGCACCCCCTACGTCTACTACTGGGGCTCGGGATGGTCGAAGGGCTTCATGCCCGACTGGCAGACGTGGACCGACTATCTCACCGAGTTTCGCCAGCGCATAGCCCACCCCCTGAAAGTGGAGGTGAAATAGCGAAGTGGCTAAGAATTAGGCCCATCGGGGCATCTGTGACACAGCATTTTCAACAAATGCGGCATCGATTGCTCCAAAATTGGGATAATTCAACACAGCATTCGCATAGCCATAGATTAATTCTGACTAATTTTGCGTTGTCGAAACCGGGGTTTTCGCCCGCAGCCGACAACATGAAAAACTGCCAACCCGACCAATCAATATCATGATGAAAAAGATACTGCTTACAATTGGCCTCTTGGTCGCCCCCGCGGCACCCTTTGCTGTCGCGCAGGATGCCAACATCCACCTGACCGATGTCAGCCTGATGCATGAAAGCCGCGCCACTCCCTATCCGGCCGACGGATGGGTTGAAAGCGAGCGCGCCATATCGTTCCAATGGCCCATGCCCGTGTGGGCCCGCGGCAAGGGTGCCCCGCTCGACGGCATGGAGCACACCGCGACGAAGGTCGACAAATCGAAACTGAAATACCGCCTGCGCTATTCGACCGACAAGAGCTTCCCCGAGGCTTCGACCGTGACGGTTGACCGCATTTGGCCGTTCTATAACCCTGAGAAGCCGCTCGCTCCCGGCACATGGTACTGGCAGCATGCGTTCGTCAACGAGGACGGCACTGAGGAGTGGAGCCCCGTTTACTCCTTCACCGTGGTTGAGGGCCCGAAGCTCTTCGCACCCCCATCTTACAAAGAATTCATTTCGAAACTCCCCACCAAGCACCCCCGCATCCTTGTTGATGCCGACCATTGGGACGAGTTCATCGCCCAGGCCAAGGATAAGCCCGAATACCAGTGGTACCTCGACGTTGCCAACGAGGCGCTCACCGAGCCGATGAAGCGCGTGGAGGATATCCGCACCGACAAAGTGGCGTCGCTCCAGAACCAGCAGCAGGTGAAGGCCTACCTCACCCGCGAGTCGCGCCGCATCATCGACGCCGAGGAGAGCACTTGCGAGGCGCTGATCAGAGCCTACGTTCTGACGAAGGACCGCAAATATGCCGACGAGGCCATCAAGCGAATCACCACGATGTTCAAGTGGAGCGAGAACCCCAACGTGCAGGGCGACTTCAACGACGGCGCCATAGTATCGCTGGCTTCGATGGCCTACGACTCGTTCTACAACTTCATGACCGATGAGCAGAAGAAGCAGTTTCTCGACGAACTGCGTCCGCGCATCGCGAAGATGTATGGCCACTATAACAACTATCTTGAGAACCACATTGCCGAGAACCACCTCTGGCAGATGAATTTCCGCATCACCTCGATGGCTGTTTACGCCACCTACGGCGACATGCCGGAGAGCGACTTGTGGGCCGACTACTGCTACAATGTGTGGCTGTGCCGCTTCCCGGGCCTCAACCGCGACGGCGCGTGGCACAACGGCGACTCGTATTTCACCGTCAACACCCGCACACTGGTTGAAATGCCGTGGTTCTACTCCCGCGTGACGGGCTACGATTTCTTCTCTGACCCGTGGTACGACAACAACACGCTCTACACCATCTACCACTGCCCCCCGTTCCAGAAATCGGCGGGCAACGGCAGCTCGCACCAGAATGTGGGCCGCCCCAACTCGATCCGCATAGGCTATCTCGACGCGATGGCCCGAATCCGCAACAACAGCATCGCGGCCGATTTCGTGCGCCGCACGCTCGAAAAGGAGCCTGACTATCTGAAAAAGGCGCATCTGGCCAAGCCGGGCGACCTCTCGTGGTTCCGCCTGCAGTGCGACAAACCCCTCCCCACCGGCCCGGGCCTCACGGCGCTGATGTCGGGCTACACCTTCCCCGAGAGCGGCCTTTCGTCGGCCTGCAACAACTGGGACCGCAACGGAGCCAACGCGATGTGGAGCTTCCGCTCGTCGCCCTACGGCTCGACTTCCCATGCCATCTCGAACCAGAACGCGTTCAACACCTTCTATGGCGGCCGCCCCTTGTTCTATAGCTCGGGCCACCACACATCGTTCACCGACCTTCACTCGATTCTGTGCCACCGCGCGTCGCGGGCCCACAACACCATCCTCCCCGACGGCAATAACCAGCGCATCGGCGTGGAGGGGTATGGCTGGATTCCCCGCTACTACAACAGCGACAAAATCAACTATGTGCTCGGCGATGCCTCGAACGCCTACGGAAAGGTGATTTCGCCCCTGTGGCTCGAACGCGGCGAGCAGAGCGACGTTGAGTTCTCGAAGGAGAACGGCTGGGACGAAAACCATGTGAAAACCTTCCGCCGCCACATCGTCGACCTTGGCTCCAACGGCTGGATTTTCGTTTACGACGAGCTTGAGGGCGACCAGCCCGTGTCGTGGCACTATCTGCTCCACTCGGTCTACGGCCCCATCGAGTTCGACACCGAGGAGAACCCCAATTATGTGCACATCAACACTGTGAACCGCGGCGCGCAGTCCGACGCCTTCCTCTTCTCCTCTGGCCGCCTCGAATGCGACACCACCGACCAGTTCTTCACTCCCCCGACCAACTGGCTCAAAGGCGACGCCAAGGGCAATTTCAAAAAGTATCCCAACCACCATCACTTCACCGCCAAGTCGGAGAAAGCCCCCGTCTATCGCTATGCCGCGCTGATCAACACCCACGCCGCCAAGCATCCGTCGGTGAAACCGAGCGTGCGCCGCGACGGCACAATCCGCGTTCCCGGTTGGCTCATCACCGCCAACCTCTCGACCGACGGCAAGCCCTCGTTCTATGTGCGCAAGGAGGCCGACGAATCGGTTTCGGTGAGCTACGAGGGTGAGGAAACAGTGGTTAGCGAGGATGGCTACACCACGGTGCTCACCGACGTTGTGCCCGATCTTGAAATATAAAAAACTACATCCACACAGACCTGATATACTAAAAACCAATGAAAAAACTTGCAATTCTGCTGTTGGCCATGCTCCTTCCGGGCCTCGCGACGGTGAGCGCCCAGGTGCCGAGGATTCGCACTTCGGCCCCGGTCGAGAAGACTGCACAGAAAGGTGTCGACAAGAAGGCCAAGAAGGGTGCCGGCACTGTCACCCAGGCGGCTCCTGCCGCTCCGGCCCAAGCTCCGACAGCCAAAGCCAAGAAGGGTGGAATGAAAACCCTTGAAAAAGCGCCCAAGAGGGCTGTCAGAAACATAAATGAATCGTCGGCCGGCCTCTATATGGCTCTGAAGACCAACCTTGCCTACGACGCGTTCGGGGTGCTTAACCTCGCCTACGAGTGCCAGTTTGCCAGCCATTGGACAGCCGAGCTGCCCGTTGCATGGAGCCTTTGGGACTGGAAGACAACCCGCGGCCTGCGCACAGTGGCCCTGCAGCCCGGGGTGAAATATTGGTTCACCAAGCCCGGCAACGGGCACGCAGTGGGCGCCGATTTCGACCTCGCGTGGTACAACGTACGCTGGGACGACGACCGTTACCAGACCGACAACCGCCCGGCGATGGGTGTGAGCCTTCTCTATGCCTACACCCTCAACATGGGCCGCGGCTGGAAGGCTGAGTTCTCGCTCGGAGTCGGCTATGTCAACACCCGCTATAACACCTATTATAATATTGAGAACGGCGCGCTGATCGACACCCGCACGAAAAACTATTTCGGTCCTACGCGCCTTGGCATAAC
The DNA here is from genome assembly GCA_964435935.1 of uncultured Alistipes sp. Classification (GTDB taxonomy): domain Bacteria; phylum Bacteroidota; class Bacteroidia; order Bacteroidales; family Muribaculaceae; genus UBA7173. The sequence continues at coordinate 18,048 of CAYTBH010000010.1, read as the reverse complement.
TCTGGCTTATTCTTTCTAACCCCCAATCATCTACCCTAACGCAATGAAAAAGTTTCTTTTGATCGCAGCTTTGGCGGCCTCCTCCATGCTCTGGACCGGTTGCTCGCTGACCGAGGAACCCAAGGGCCAGGGGGTTGACCCCACCCAGGTTAACGTTGAGGTCGCAATGGCCCTCAACCTGGAGCTTCCCGACTCAGAGGATGCCAACGAGGCCCTCGTGCCGGAAGTTACCGATGAATTCACCCGCCGCTTCGTTGTCGAAGTGGTGCTCCCCGACGGCACTGTCAGCGAGCGCCAGATTTCCTACGAAAAGAACGTTGTCGGCAAGAAAGTCTACAAACTCCAGTCGCGTTTCCGCCTCAACGCGCGCCAGTATAAGGTGCTCGTGTGGAGCGACTATGTGAAAACCGACGAGATGGAGTCGAATCTCTACTACGACGTGAAATCGCTCACTCCCGTGCTCCCCAACGGCAACTATGTGGGCAACAACGACCGCAAGGACTGCTTCCGCGGCCGTGCCGACCTCGATTTGCGTCCCTACCGCGACCAGTGGGCCGCCGAGGTTGCCCTCGATGTTCAGCTTGAGCGCCCCGTTGGCCGCTACGAGCTGGTGACCACCGACCTTGGCGCGTTCCGCAACCGCCTGGCCGAAGGGCTCGTTTCGGGCTCGGAGTTCACGGTTTATGTGCGCTACGCCGACTATCGCGCCACAGGTTACAACGTGTTGCAGGATGTTCCCAAAAACTTCCTCTCGTACCTGTTCTACAAAACCGCGCTGAAAACCGAGAACTGGAACGGCGACCAGGCTTCGATGCGCCTCGGATTTGACTATTGCCTCGTTGAGCCGGGCGAAGGCGGCTCGAAGATTCCCGTTGAAATCGAAGTAGTCAACGAAAAGAACCAGCAGGTGTCGCGCACGGTGATCGCCATCCCCGTGGTCCAGGGCTACAACACCGTTGTCTCGGGCCGCTTTATGACCGGCGCCGACCAGGGTGCCGTTTCGGTCGACACAGCCTACGACGGCACTGTCGACATCGACCTTGGCAAGCTCTAAGCATTTCAAACACATAACCTACCAACAAGAATTAATCAACTTTAAAGTTTAATATCGATATGAAAAATTTTTCAAAGATTCTTTTCGGTCTCGGTGCCGCTGTCGCAATGACAGGTTGTGCCTCCGAAGAAGTGGCAAATCCCAATGCCACCACCGACATCACTGTTTCGGTAGCGACCGAAGCCGGTATCATGAGCCGCGCTCTCGCTACTGTTGACGGCTATGAGCTCAAGTGCGTTATGCAGCTTATCGACGACAATGGCGCCATGGTTGGCCAGCAGGCCACTGCCGACGCTGCCGCCGGAAAGGCATCGTTCGTAATCAAGGCAGCCGACCTCGATGCCGGAGCGACCGCCGCTCTCTTCTGGGCTGAGTATGTTCCGCAGGCTGGCGCCACCAAGGTTTACAACAGCGCCGACCTCACCAACATCAGCTACAATGTGACTGAATTCAACAGCGCCGATGCCAACCTCATGGGGGCTGCCGACGCTTTCGCCGGCACAATCTCGGTGCTCACCAACGGCGCGTCGGTTACGCTGACCCGCCCCATGATTCAGTTCAATTTCGTTCCCACCAACCCCGAGGTTGCCGCTGCCGCCACTTCGCTTGAAGTGAGCTACAACGCCCCCTCGGCCTACAACGTTTACACCGGCAACTGCGACGCCGCAGCAAGCCAGGCGCTGGTCTACACCAACGCTTCGTTCAACCCCACCGCCAAGGGCAACTGGTTCACCAGCCTGATTTTCGCTCCCGCCAATATGTCGAAGTTCGAGGAGCCCATCACCATGACCCTCGGTGGCGGTGTCAGCAAGAATTTCACCATCCCCGCCGGAACCCTCGTGCTTGATGCCAACTACATCGTCAACACCCGCGCTGAGATTTCTCTCGGTGGTGGCGAGGACGAAACCCTCAACGTCGAGGTCAACATCAATGGCAATTACGAAAACGAGCCCAAACCCCTCGTATACGAGGTTGGCGCTTTCGTGAACGCCGCTGGCGAGGTTGTCGCCGACGAAGCTGATGCCGTGGGCATTGTTTACCATGTCGGCGCTCTCGAAGGCGACGACTCGAGCCTTTACCCCGCCGAGTACGCCGGCAAGACCATCAAGGGCTACGTCGTAGCCAAGGAGAATGTCATCGCAGTGCGCAAAACTTTCAATGCCGCCACTATTGCCGATGGCCTCACTCCCTGCGAGGACCTCATCAACGGCAGCCTGAACGGCGCTGTTGTTCTCGCCGCTCTTGGCAACTCTGATTTCGTGCAGGCTTGGAATTCCTGGACAACAGCCAACGCGATTACCAACACCGCCGACATGACCGGCTGGTACCTCCCCGCGCGCTACCAGATGGAAGCATGGTTCAGCATGTTTATGGAAACAACCAACCTCAAGGGCGAAATTCTGCCTATCTCGGGCAGCGAAGCGTTCCGCGCTCTCTTCCCCCTCAACACCATCTTCGACCGCAATCCTTTCCAGAACTGCATGTATGGAACTTGCTCGGTCAACAGCGCCGGCAACATCCAGGGTGCCAGCCTCACCGCCACCGACAACGGCACGAACGGCACCGTGCGGTTCTCTCAGATCGACATCAAGACCAAAACGCAGGCTGTGCTCGGCCGCGCTATGGCAACCATGTTCAACTAATTGGCTGTCTGCCGTAGGCTGAAACGCCACTGAAAGCTATGCTCCGGGAGCCGGAATGCTCCCGCACGCCGCTCCCGGAGCATTTTCCAATAGCCGAAGCTCGTCGGTAGAGAAGAATTTTTCGAGCAGATAATACTTTAAAGATGATACTGTCAATGAACAAGATACAGAACCTTTTACTCGGTGCGGCGGCGCTTCTTGCCATGGGCTCGTGCGCTAACACCGAAGAAATCACCCCCGCCGGCGCTCCAAAGGGCGACATCGCGGTGCGCGTTGCCACGCAGGATGCTGTGGCCGAAAGCCGCGCCGGTGTCGAAGTCATTCCCGGCTACACCCTCAAATGCGTCATGCAGCTCTTTGCCGACGATGGTGTTGCCGTCGGCTCGCGCGAAGTAATCAATGCCTCAACCGGCACAGCTGAATTCCTCATTCACGCCAAAGACATCGTCAACGGTGCCACAAAGGCCGCTTTCTGGGCCGAATATACCCCCGACGACCCTCTCGCCACCCCCGCGATTTACAATAGCGACGACCTGTCGAACATCACATACAGCGAAACGGCTTTCGACCTCACCGACGAAAACCGCATGAAGGCCATGGACGCTTTCGCCGGAGTGCTGACAACACTCGAAAACGGCGCGACCGTGACATTGAAGCGCCCCATGATCAAGCTCAACTTCACTCCCAAGAACCCTGAGGTTGCCGCCGGTGCCAAAAGCATCAAGGTTTCCTACAGCACTCCTTCGGGCTACAACATTATCGACGGCACATGCAATAAGGAGGCCTACGCGAGCGTTACCTATAACAACAGCTCATTCGATCCGGCACAGGGTCCCTGGTTCTCCAACATGATTTTCGCCCCCACCAACATGGCGAAACTCGACAAGCCCATCACCATGCTGGTGAGCGGTCGCGGCGACCAAAAGATGACCATCGTCAAGAACACAATCCCTCTCGACGCCAACTTCACGGTTAACGCCGTAGCCGAAATAACCCGTGCCGAAACCCAGGATTTGAATGTGCAGGTGTCGATCGACAACGAGTTTGTCAACGACCCCGACCGAAATGTGGAAATGGTGGTTGGCTCATACGTCAATTCCCGCGGCCGCGCCACCATGGACCCCTTCTCGGCAGTTGGCATTGTATTCTACATGGGTTCAATGTCGGGCGACAATATCGGCCTTTATCCCGAAAAGTTCGCTGGCAAGACTATCAAGGCATACGCCGTGGCTATCGAGAATGTAGCAAAAGCACGCGCCACGTTCAATGCCGCATTGATTCCCGACGGATTCACTCCGGCCGAAACCCTGGTTAACGGCACTCAGAACAGCGCCACGATTCTCGAAGGGCTGGGCGACTCCCAGTTCATCCAAGCGTGGAACGCCTGGACCGAGGAACACGCCATGGAGGCCGGAAACAACACCACCGACTGGTATCTGCCCGCCAGGGCGCAGATGGAGGAATGGTTGAGCATGCTGATGGTTACCACCAACCTGCGCAACGAAACCATTGCCGGATCACCTACCGGCTCGCGCGAATTCCGCGCGCTGTTCCCGCTTAACACCATCTTTGACCGCAGCCCGTTCCAGAACTGCATGTATGGCACCTGCTCGGTCAACAGCGGCGGCAACATCCAGGGCGCGAGCCTCACAGCCACCGAGAATGGCACCAACGGCACCGTGAAGTTCTCGCAGATTGATGTCAAGACCAAGACACAGAGTGTTCTCGGTCGACCGATGATCACCATTTTTGAATAATCGATTCTCTCTCTGACCTCGAAAAGATGATGAAGAAGTTCTTAGCGATAGCATCCGCGACCCTGCTCCTGGCCGGGTGTTCGTCCGACGATCCCATCGTCGTGCCGGACCCCGTGCCCGACGAGGTGCTTGAGTCGCCGGAAATAAGCTCACCCTCGGAATATCACGAAAAAATTCGCACCATCCCTTATCCCCAGGCCCATAACGAGCTATACATCAATCCTGCGCCGCTCATCGTGCCGCAGAAGATGAAGACCTCGACCTATCTTCAGTTCGCGCTCTCCACCTCACCCGATTTCGAAGAGGGCTCGACAGTGATGTCGCAGCCGGTGGCCTGGAATATGTGGAACCCCCACACCCAGCTCGAGCAGGGCACCTGGTATTGGCGTTTCCGCAACGTCAGCTCCTCGGGCGAGGCCAAGGACTGGAGCGCCACATACTCGTTTGAGGTTAAGGGCGACGAGCCGGTGTTTGTCACCCCTTCGTGGGACCGCTTCCTTTCGATGGCTCCCAAGTTCTCGCCAAGGCTTTATTGCTTCCTCGACGCCAAACTTACTATGGCTCGCCAGAAAGCGCAGGACCATGTCGAGTACAAATCGCTCATCCAGCGAGCCGGCACCGCTCTCGCGGTCGACTATGCCACCGAGCTCAGCGGCCTTTACGCGTCCCACGACAAGCTCTATCAGAATGTCGAGTATCTCTACCAGGCATATCTCATCACCCGCGACGACGTGTATGCCCAGAAGCTGATTTCGCTTTTGGAGGCCATGATTGCCCGGCCATGTTCGTCGTCGGTGCTCTACAGCGACAACTTCATCACCTCGACTGTGACCTACGCTCACGCGGCGGTCTACGACCTTCTGGCCGACCGCCTTTCGCCAGCGCTCCGCTCTGCTGCCGAGCAGTTTGTCCATGACCAGTGCCGCCGTTTCTACAACAGCTCGCGGGGCTACGAGGAAAACCACATTTTCGACAACCACTTCTGGCAGATCAACTATCGCCTGATGTTCTTCTCGGCCATGACGCTCTACGACCGCGCCGAGTATCCCCACGCGCTCACCCTGTTGGAGTATCTCTACGAGCTGTGGTGTTCCCGCGCCCCGGCTTCGGGCTTCAACCGCGACGGAGTGTGGCACAACGGCACCGGCTATTTCACCACCAACTCCAAAACACTGGCCTACATGGGCATGATGCTCAGCTATATCACCCGTTTCGACTTCACCGCCCACCCCTGGTACAAGAACGCCGGGCAGGCTCTGGCCTTCAACATGCCTCCTGCCGGCGCCAACACCGGCTTTGGCGACGGCCACGAGAAGAATCCCGAACCCAACCGCCAGATGGCCGCTTTTGCCGACTTCCTCGCCCGCGAGGTGGGCGACGGCTATGCCTCGTGGTATGCCAAGAGCCGCCCCGACCTTGTTCACGACGACTGGGAGATGCGCGTCTACCGCATGTGCAACGAGGACTCCTACACCCCCAATCTGCCCGACGAGGTGCCGTTGCTCACCTGGTATAAGGATGCAGGTGAGGTGACAATCCACTCGTCGCTCACAGAGAATGCCGACGACCTTGCCATCGGTTTTCGCTCAAGCCAATATGGCTCGGGCTCGCACACAACATCGAGCCAAAACGCCTTCAACATGGTGTTTGGCGGCAAGACGGTGTTCTGCTCCTCGGGCTACTACCAGAGCTTCAGCGACGCCCACAACCTTATGTGGTATCGACATAGCCGCGGCCACAACACCATCCTGGTCAACGGCATCGGGCAGCCATACACCACCAAGGCCTACGGGCGCATCCTTCGCGCCGGTTCGGGGAAAACAATCGCGTACGCCCTCGGCGACGCTTCGAACGCCTATTGCGGATTCACCGACGACGAAATGTGGATTACCAATTTCAAGAACGCCGGTGTCGAGCAATCCCCGGCGAACGGCTTCGGCCCGACGCCGCTCACCCGCTACTACCGCCACATCGTGATGCTCAAGCCGGGCATCGCCGTGATCTACGACGAGCTCGAAGCCTCGGAAGCCGCCCGTTGGGACTGGCTGCTCCACAGCCCGGTGACCTTCGACATCGATGCCGACAAGGGGCTCCTCACTCTCGAGAATCCCACCGACCGCGTGCATTGCCGCGTGAAACTCGTGTCGTCGGGCAACGCGGAGTTGTCGCAGACCTCGAAGTTCCTCGTGCCACCCGCGACCCAGGGCGCTTCCTATCCCGACCAGTGGCATTTCACGGCCAGGATTGCCGACACTCCGGCAGTGCGCGTGCTCGCTATAATGCAGCCTTGCAACATAGCCGACGAGTTCTCTGAAATCAAGGATGTCGACGGAGCGTACATCATTGACGACTGGCGCGTTTCGGCAAATCTCGACCCCGCTTCGCCCGCCGCGCTCAGAATCGAGAACACCCGCACGGGCGCTCTGCTCGACGTTGGAACCTCGGCTGCCGTGAGCGCTACCGATGGCGCTACCTACCGCCGCGGCTACACCAACTCGACCCTCATCGTCGACGGAAAGACACTCGAACTTGTCGACGAGACCCCGATGGGTTCGCGCTCCATTCGATAAATCCCACTCATTGACCAATCAGGAATAGGACCAATCATGAAAAATATAATATCACAGGCATCGCGCAGAGCGGTTGCCGCCATTCTCGCGGTGATGGCCCTGGCGGTGTGTAGTCCGGCGGCCTGGGCTGCCCCGACAACCGTTACCGGCACAGTCCTCGACTCGGAAGGGCTCGAGGTTATCGGCGGCGTGGTCGAGGTAAAGGGCACAAAGACCAAAGTGGTGACCGACGTGAACGGCGGTTACGCGATTCAGGTTGACAAACCCAAAAAGGCCGTGCTCGTTTTCTCATACCTTGGCTGCGAGCCGAAGGAGGAGCATGTCAACGGACGCACCAAAATCGACGTTGTTCTCAAACCCTCGATGCAGGCTCTCGACGAGGTAGTCGTAATCGGTTATGCGACAGTGAAGCGCAAGGACCTCACCGGCTCGGTAACATCTGTCAAAGGATCCGAGATGATGAAGACCCCCGGCGGCGACGCGACCCAGGCACTTGCCGGGCGCATGTCGGGCGTGCAGATTGTGCAGACCGACGGCCAGCCGGGCGCGACCCCCTCGGTGCGCGTGCGCGGCGGCATCTCCATCACCCAGGATAACTCGCCGCTCTACATCATCGACGGCGTGCCCAACGAGGATGGCATGAGCAACATCAACCCCAACGACATTCAGAGCATCGACGTGCTGAAGGATGCCTCGGCAACAGCCATCTATGGTGCCCGCGGCGCCAACGGCGTCGTGCTCGTGACCACCAAGAGCGGCGCCGACTCCGATGGTAAGGTGACAGTTAACTTTGATGCCTACATCGGTTGGCGCAAACTTGCCAACAAACTCAAAATGCTCTCGACCGAGGAGTTTGTGCTCGCCGACTACGAGCGCACAATCGGCCGCCTCTCGACCGCGCCCGCCGATGGGGGCATGAACAGCTGGCAGCAGCGCTATGGCGGCTTCGCCGACATCCACGACAACTATGGCAACCGCGACGGCATCGACTGGCTCGACCGCACCATGGGTCGCACGACTCTTGCCCAAAGCTACCGTCTGACGGTGAGCGGAGGCAACAAGAAGGTCAACTATTATATGTCATACGGCTATTACAACGATGAGGGCGCGATGATTCACTCCGGGTCCGACAAGCACTCGATTTCGGCCAACATACGTTCGGAAGTGAGCAAGCGCCTGAGTATCAATGGGCGCATCACCTACGATGTGCAGTCGATTACGGGTGCCGGCGTGGCCGGTAACGGCACCAACACTGGCGGCTCGAACGTTGATGCCCGCTTCAACAAGCTCGCGCAGATTATTGCCTACCGCCCGACAATCGGCATCCGCGGCAACGACTCCGAACTCCTTTACTATGACGACCCCATCCTCCAGGACGATTCGGGCAACACGATGGTTAACCCCGTGCGTGCCGCAGCATCTGAGAAAGACGACCGCAAAGTGCGCACGGTGCAGGGCGTGGCCACGCTCACCTTCCGCCTCGGCCGCGGCTGGACCTTCCGCTCGACCAACGGCACCCGCTACCAGAACACCCGCCGCTCGCTCTTCTATGGCCCGAACTCGATTCTCGGCCGCCGCAGTGGCATTTACGGAAGTGTGCGCATCACTGAGGCCGGCTCGTTTTCGACCTCCAACGTCCTCTCCTACGACAAGCGCATAAAGAAGGCGCACCACGTCGCGCTGCAGTTTGGCCAGGAGTACATCAAGCGCTGGTCGCAATATGTCGAGACCGGCGTGCGCGACCTCCCTACCGACGACTTCATTCTTGATGACATGAGCCTTGGCACCCCCTCGTCGGCCAGCTCCTCGTTCAACGACGACGACATTCTGCTCTCGTTCTTCACCCGCGTGAACTACGACTATAAGTCGAAATATATCGTCACGGCGACGTTCCGCGCCGACGGCTCGTCGAAGTTCGGCAAGAATAACAAATGGGGCTACTTCCCCGCGATTTCGGCAGCCTGGCGCCTGAGCGAGGAGGATTTCATCAAGAACCTCAACGTGTTCTCCGACTTCAAGATTCGCGCCGGCTATGGTCTGGCGGGTAACAACCGCATAGGATCCTACAATTCGCTGGCCCTGATGCAGAGCGTGCTCACCGCCATCGGCGATGCTACCCGCCCCGGCTATGCCGTGACCCAGATCGCTAATCCCGACCTGAAATGGGAGTCGAACAAAACCTTCAATGTCGGCATCGACCTCGGTTTCTTCAACCAGCGGTTGACAATCTCGCCCGAATTCTACATCAACAAGAGTAACAATCTGTTGCTCAACGCCACCCTGCCCATGTCGTCGGGCTACCAGACGATGCTCATCAATGCCGGGGCTACCCGAAACACAGGTATCGACCTGGCAATCAACAGCGTGAACATCGCCACCCGCGACTTTCAGTGGAATTCGACCCTGACGCTTACACACAACCAGAACAAAATCACCTCGCTCGTGGGCGGCTCGAGCCAGCTCTACGAGGCCCGCTTCGGTTTCAACCAGAACACCCACCTGCTGCAGGAGGGCAAACCTGTCGGCCAGTTCTACGGCCTGGTGACCGACGGCCTTTACCAGGTGAGCGACTTCGACTATAATCCCCGCACCAAGGAGTACACCCTCAAAGAGAATGTGCCCTACCAGACCAACCCCAACCTCGTTAAGCCGGGCATGTGGAAGTTCAAGGACCTCAACAACGACGGCGTGATCGACGAGAATGACAAAACCGTCATCGGCAACGCCGCTCCCAAACTCTATGGCGGCTTCAACAACTCGTTGACCTGGAAAGGTTTCGACCTGAGCGTGTTCTTCACATTCAGCTACGGCAACGATGTGCTTAACGCGACGAAGCTCGTGGCGGCCAAAGTGGGCACCCAGAACTATAACTCGCTCGACATAGTGAACAGCTCAAACCGCTGGATGACGATAGACAACAGCGGAAACATAGTCACCGACCCCGCCCGCCTCGCGGCTATGAACGAAGGGAAGACCGTAGCCGCCTACTACGACCTCGAGAATGGCGACAGCTACGTTCACTCCTGGGGTGTCGAGGATGCCTCCTTCATCAAGCTGGCCAACATAACCTTCGGCTACACACTTGAAAACAAGGCGTTCATGCGCAAGCTCGGTTTGTCGAAAGCGCGCCTCTATTTCACAGGTAACAACCTTTATACCTGGACGAAGTACACCGGTTTCGACCCCGAAGTGTCGACCATGCGCTCGCCGCTCACCCCGGGTGTCGATTTCGGTGCCTATCCTTTGAGCCGCACCTTCATCTTCGGCCTCAACCTTACATTCTAAGTTCATAATTCTCAGTGATTATCCACTTTCTCCAAAGCTTTCCCTTGAAAATGAAGACAGCATATAAACTTCTTTCGATGCTCTGTGTCGGCGCCCTGGTTTCATCGTGCAACGACATGCTGACCGAAACCCCCTCCTCGGGCTACGACACCGACTCGTATTTCGCCAATGCCGAGAAGGCAGAAATGGCTATCTACGGAATTATGAGCTCCATTTCCGACTATAACCACTATGGCCAGGACGAAATGGCGATGCCGGCATCCGACGATATGTATTTCGCCTCCCGAATACAGTCTGATAACAAAATCAACGATATTTCCCATTACCGCTACGACTCGAGCAACGACTGGATCGAGTATCTCTGGCGCATGAAGTACCAGGGAATCGACCGCGCCAACGTGGCCGTCAAGGGTATTTCGGCGATGCCCGATTTTGAAACCGACTCGGAGCTGCGCCGCCTTGAAGGCGAGGCGCGTTTCCTCCGCGCGTTTCTCACATTCGACCTCATCAAGTATTGGGGCGAGGTACCTTTCACCACTGAGCCCGCTACGGGCTACTATTCGTCGTTCCATCCTCGCAAAAGCCACGACGAGCTCTACGAAATTGTGATCGACGACCTTACCCGCGCCGCCGAGCAGCTTCCATGGGCCACCGAAGGCTCGTCGCCTGAGCGTGCTACCCAGGGAGCCGCCCGCGCTCTGCTGATGCGCGTGCTCATGCAGCAGGCCGGCTATTGGCTGGGCACCGATGGGTCGTTCAACCGCCCGTCGTCGTCGGTTCGCCGCCAGTGCTACAACAAAGTGATTGAGCAGTGGGAGGAGTTCCAGGCCAATGGCTACCACGACTTCTATCCCGCCGGGTTCGGCCAGCTCTTCAAGGATGTTTCGGCTTCGGTGCTCAACAGCAAGGAGAACCTTTGGGAGGTTGCCATGTATCAGGACCAGGGTCGCCGCAGCGGCTCGGCCTGGGGCATCTACAACGGCCCGGTGGTTGCCGCTCCGACCGGCCTGGCCACAACCGAGACCGACAACTACATGGGTCGCGGCCAGGGTTTCTTCCTCGTGGTTCCTGAGTGGTACGACTTCTTTGAGGAGGTCGACCAGCGCCGCGACATAGTGATTTGCACCTATCGCTACCAGTGGGACGCCAACAAAAAAGAGCATGTGAAGCAGGAGCGCCAGCGCAATTCGTGGTACCTTGGCAAGTGGCGCCGCGAATGGATGCCCGCAGGCCAGGCAAACAAGAATATGAACTACGGCGACATCAACTTCTGCCCGCTGCGCTATGCCGACGTTGTGCTGATGGCTGCCGAGGCATATAACGAGCTTGGCGAAACCAACATGGCCTGGACGCTGCTGAATTCGGTGAGGTCCCGCGCCGGAGCCACCCCCATCACCACCTCCAACTATCAGCGCTTCATCGGGCGCAACCTCGCCAAGATTCCTGTCAACCAGTATATCGACGACTCCACAGAGCAGGGCAAGGTGCGCATGGCCCTCTATTTCGAGCGCGGCCTGGAGCTGGCGTTCGAGGGGCAGCGCAAATACGACCTCATCCGCTGGGGCGTGCTCGACAAGGCCATCAAACTCTTTGGCGAGAGCACGTCGATCAACACCGCGTCGACAAAACCCTACGAGGCGTGCCAGAATTTCATCCACGGGCAACACGAGCTTTTCCCCATCCCCTTGAAGGAGATGCAGAGCAACAGCGCCCTGGAGGGTATTAACAACCACGGGTTCTGATTAGCGAACCTGCATCCATCGCGCTAAGCGATACGAACTTTTCCTGACAACTATTGAAAATGAAGGTTTTAAAATCCATAATATTCATTGTGGCCCTTTGGCCGGCGCTGGCGCTCCATGGCGCCGATGCCGTCAAGGTGCTCGACCTGCTCGATTTGTCGCGTCCCGGACTTGAAAAGGTTGCCCGGCTTCACAGCGAGGGCAACGACTCGCTGGCCGCCTCGGCCCTGCTTGACTATTTCAAGTCGCGCACAGGGGTGAAAAGCATCGGCGTGAATGCCGAGAAGCCAACCCTCAATGCCGAAGAGCGCCGCTGGGCCGACGAAGGTCTGGAGCATAAGTTTTTTGTGCACAAGGGCTACCAGCCGTCGTATTTCTACGGCGACGACATTAACTGGGAGTACTGGCCCGTGAAGGACAACGAGCTGCGCTGGCAGCTTCACCGCACTAAATGGTGGGTGCCGATGGGAAAGGCCTATCGCTTGACCGGCGACGAGAAATATTCACGCGAGTGGGTGCACCAATACCGCGACTGGATCAAGAAGAACCCGCTCACGAAGTTCGACGGCATCAAGGATAAGAACATGGAGAAGGTCGACAACGTATACTTCGCCTGGCGTCCTCTCGAGGTTTGCGACCGTCTGGAGCACCAGATCGAGCAATTCGAGCTTTTCCTGCCCTCGAAGGAGTTCACTCCGCAATTCCTCATTGACTTTCTCGACAACTACTACCGTCACGCTGATTTCGCCAACACGCATTATTCCAAGCAGGGAAACCATCTGCTGTTCGAGGCTCAGCGCGTGATTTTCGCCGGGTCGTTCTTCCCCGAGTTTAAGGATGCCCCCCTGTGGCGCAAGACCGGTGTCGACATTCTCAACCGTGAGATTGTGAAGCAGGTGTACCCCGACGGGGTTCAATACGAGCTCGACCCGGGCTATCACATGGCATGCATCGAGATTTTCGGCAAGGCTCTTCGCATGATGGATGCCAACGGCTACCGGGGCGAATTCCCGCAGTCGTATCTCGACACAATGGCCAAGATGGCGCAGTATACCTACAACATAGCATTCCCCGACTACACTCTGCCGGTGTTCAGCGACAACAAGCTCCACGAAAAGAGCTCGATGGTGAAGAACTACCGCGGTTGGAGCAAGCTGTTTCCCGATGACGAGGCGCTGCTCTATTTCTCCACCGATGGCAAGAAAGGGAAGCTCCCCGACTACACTTCGCGCGCTTTCCCCGACGGCGGATTCTATGTGATGCGCGACGGGTGGACTCCCAACTCGACCATGATGGTGCTGAAAGCGGGTCCCAAGGGTGAGTGGCACAACCAGTTTGACAACGGCACATTCGATTTCTGGTCAAAGGGGCGCAACTTCTTCCCCGACTCGGGCAGCTATATCTATGGGGGCGACGAGGAGGTGCTCCAGCAGCGCGACTGGTTCAGGCAGACCGCCGTTCACAACACGCTGACACTCGACTATGACAATTTCACCACCCGCGAGTCGAAGCTGCTCAAGTGGGACGCGCAACCCCAGAGCGACCTCGTTGTGGTCGAGACCCCGGGTTACGAGGGGTTGACCCATCGTCGCGCCGTGTTCTTCGTCAATAAAGAGTTTTTCGTGATTGCCGACGAGGCCTACGGCAACGCTACCGGCGATGTGACCATCCACTACCAGCTGCTCCCCTGCGAGCCGGTTGAGGATGCCGCCAATATGGCCGTCAGCACCAATTTCAATGACGGCAACAACATAGTGCTCAGCGTGTCGGGTGCCGAATCGATGGATGTTGAGGAGGGGTGGGTTTCCCCGGCCTATCGCGAGAAACACGAGCGCCCCGCCTACGGCTACACCATTGATAAGAAGGATGCCACCCCGGCACGGTTCATAACGGTGATTTATCCTACCAACGCCAAGAACCCCTCAGCCCACAAAATCGAGGCTGCCTACAAAGGAAAGTTCTCCGACAAGGGAGCTGCCCTCGAGGTGAAAATCGACGGAAAGAAATACCCCCTCTCCTACACACTCTGAACTCCACCAACTCTCTCCATTCACAAATCCTAAATTCTGTTCATCATGCCGTGTCGCGAGATCCTTCACGACGCGGCTTTTTTGCGCGATAGCTGCGCGAGCACCTCGCGCTGGATTTTGGAGCCGAGCAACGCGTTTGCGCCCAGGTAGAGAAGCAATGCCGTCGCCCCTTGCGCCAGAAGGAGCGCCCAGCAGTTTGAAATCCACGAGCCTTCGACCCATGTGACGGCCATGATGGCGAGTGTGAGCAGCAGGTAGGGTAGGGAGTCTTTCAGAAAATCCGCTATTCGGCGCCCGGTGAGGGGAGCAATCTTTGCCAGCATCACTGCCCAGCTCAGGGCCGAGGCCGCAAGCTGGCCGTAGAGCATGAGGCGTATGCCCCACACGGGGTCGCCGGGCCTGGTTTCGGCGATGAACGGGAGCGTGGCGGCGAGCAACACGAAGGCCGCTATGTCGCGAAGCGCCTCCATCGCCATCACGAGTTTTGTGCGGGCCACAGCGACGGCATAGTTGTTGTAGAGCGAGCTCAGCACTGTGAAAACGCCCCTTGCTAACAACAGCTGGAACAGAAGAATAGAAGCGTCCCATTTCGCGCCAAAGAGGCAGTGGAAAATCGGTTCGGCAAGGAGCGCGAGAAAACCGATGGCGGGGAAGAGGAGGTAGGAAGTGAAGCGGTTCATTTTGGCGCTGACGCGGCTGAAGCGCTCCGGGTCGTCCTGCACTTCGGAGAGGGCCGGGAGAAACGAGGAGGTGAGCACCTGCGAAATCGACGTGATGCCCATCTTGCTCCATTTGTCGGCCTGCGAATAGTAGCCGAGCGGCGCGAGGCCTGCACGGTTGCCGATGAAAAACGAATAGATGTTCTGAAACAGAGTGTTGAGAAACGAGGTGCCCATCATGCCCCAGCCAACCGAGAAGAACGAGCGGAGCGAGCTTGCCGAAAAGCGCATCAGGGGCCTCCAGCCCGAAGTGACCCACAGGACGAGCGACTTAACTCCGTTCAGGGTTATTGTCTGCCATACGATGGCCCAGGCTCCATAGCCTCCCAAGGCGAGCGAGATGCCCACGATGGCCCCGGCAAAGAGCCCCACGGAATTGGAAACGGCCACCATCCTCACATCCATCCGCTTCATCAGGCGGTTGGTCTGCACGATTGCCGAGGCGCTGAGGATGAAAGAGATGAACATTACGCGGCTCATGGGCACCAGTCGCTGGTCGCCCTGGAAGCAGTCGGCAATGAGCGGGGCGGCGAAAAACAGAATGATGTATGCCGCGCAGGCCACAGCCATGTTGAACCATAGCACCGTGCTATAGTCGAGCCTGGTCGGATTTTTGCGTTGAATCAGGGCGTAGGAGAAACCGCTGTCGACAAACAGCGACGCGAAAGCCTGGAAAACGAGCATCGCGCCAACCAGGCCGAAATCGTCTTGGCTTAGCAATCTCGCGAGCACCACGCCGGTGACGGCGTAGAGGAGTTGCGACGATACTCGGTCGATGATGTTCCATTTCACCGACCGTGCCGTCAGGGTTTTAAGTTGAGCCCCCTTGTCGGGCTCGTCGTTATTGCTGGGAGTCGGCTTCACCTTCCTGTTCGAGCGGTTTGCGGCTGATGTTGTCGAGCGAGAAGAGTTTCACACCCATCGCGTAGTTCTTGATGGTTTTAGGCTCACCCTTGTAGTAGAGCTTGCCGGGAAACATCCCCTTGACCACCAACGATTTTTGCGCCCATACGCCCGTTGTGCCCGAACCGAAGAAGCGGCAGTTGGCGGTTTCAGATTCGAGGCGGTCGGCCTGGATCGCGCCAACGCCGGTGTTGACGAGCGAGGCTTCGTCGCACTTGCCCGAAACAACGAGGGTGCCATTGCCGGTTTTAATCGACCCGCTGAACTTCACACACTCGATGTCGCTCACAATCAAACGCCCGTTGCCTATCACCGTGGCTTTGAAATTGATGGTGGGCTTCACGGTGATGACCCTCACGGTGGAGTCGCCGCTGTTGGTCACCGATGTGAGAAACCGCGAATAAACGGTGAGGTCGGGTAGGCCCCACACCATTTCATCATCGGGGTGGAACTCCTTCTCAATCGAGAGTTTCCCCTTTTTGTTGTTTTCGAAGAGAATCTGGTTCGCGATAGCGGCAGTGGTTTCAAAAACCACGATTCCCGCCGAGTCGGGAACGCATTTATAATTGACGTTGAGCCCGTCGACAACCGACAGCTCTGTGAAGTCGCCCACCGACAGCTCGTAGCGCGAGAGCACCATCTCGTCGGCCGACGAAACCAGCGTAGCCATTAACGCCAGGAGGAAAGGAAGTATGTTGCGGATTCTCATAAGTCAGTTCGTTTTTGTTGTTCGAGATATTCCGGGAGTATTCTGTGCTCCACATCGTCGAGAATCTCCCAAAGGCGCGGCAGGGTATCGGCCTGAAGCATCGCGATGCGTGTTTCGCGGAAATTGGGTATCCCCTTGAACAAGGAGCACACGGCGAGGTGCCTCCTGATGTGAAGAATGCCGCGGTATTCGTCAATGCGGTCGACACTTTCGGAAATCTGCCGTCGCAGAATGGCGAATTTGTCGGCAAGGGTCAGCGGTTTTTCAATCTTTCCGTGAAGAAGGGTCTGTTTCATGTCGCTGAACACCCAGGGGTTGCCAATGGCGGCGCGGCCCACCATCACCCCGTCGACTCCGTAGCGGTCAAACGCTTCGACGAGGCGCTCGGGGGTTGTGATGTCGCCGTTGCCTATCACTGGGATGGTGAGGCGCGGATTCTCTTTCACCCGGGCAATCATCTCCCAGTCGGCTTCGCCGGTGTAGAGTTGCGAGCGGGTGCGGCCATGCACCGTGATGGCCTTGATGCCGCAATCCTGCAGCTGCTCGGCAAGTGCCACGATGATGTTCGAGTTGTGGTCCCACCCCAGGCGCGTTTTCACCGTCACCGGCAGTTTGACGGCGTTGACAACCGCGCGGGTGATTTCGAGCATCTTGGGGATGTCGCGCAGAAGCCCCGCGCCGGCCCCTTTGCCAGCGACTTTTTTCACCGGGCATCCGAAATTGAGGTCGAGGATGTCGGGCTTGGCGGTTTCAACTATCTTTGCGGCTTCGACCATCGGCCCTACTTCCCGGCCATAAATCTGGATTGCCGCCGGACGCTCGGCGGGCGCGATCGAGAGCTTGCGGGTGGTGGCCGCGATGTTGCGGATCAGCGCGTCGGCCGACACGAATTCGGTGTACACCATGTCGGCCCCCAATTCTTTGCATATCAGGCGGAACGATTGGTCCGTGACGTCCTCCATCGGAGCGAGCATCACGGGTTTGTGGCCGAGGTCGATGTCAGCTATTTTCATACGTTGTGAAACTTAACCGCTAAGTTACAACAAAATTCGCAACTGCGAAAGCGTGCCGCCCCTTTTGCCAAAAATGGCCGGCAAAAGGGGCGTCGCGTGTGAATTGTTTCGTCCGCGTGGAGTGTGGGGCTATTCTTCGCCGTCCCAGTCGTAGTCGATGTCGGGGTCAAAGCCGTCATCCTCCTCGTCGGGCGGAAGGAGTTCGTCGTCCTCGTCGGGGGTCGGTGCCTGCTCGAAGATGAACTCGTCCTCCTCGCGCACGCGGTGGTGGCCGTCGAGCGGGCGGTGGGTGATGGGCATCTCCTCGATGCGGTTGGCATCGTCGTTGATTGCCTTCCACAGGCAGTCCTTAAGCTCGGTGAGCCCCTGGCCGGTGACCGCCGAAATGAACACATGGGGGATGTCGGTCGGCAGTGTGGGCTCGATTTCGGCAATCAGTTCGTCATCGAGCATGTCGCTCTTCGAAATCGCGAGCACGCGCTCCTTGTCCATAAGCTGGGGGTTGAAGCGGCGCAGCTCTTCGAGCAGAATCTCATATTCTTTCGCAATGTCCTCGGCATCGGCCGGAACCATGAACAGGAGCACGGCGTTGCGCTCGATGTGGCGCAGGAATCGCAGTCCGA
>CAYTBH010000009.1:2277-44634 GCA_964435935.1 uncultured Alistipes sp. | reverse complement strand
GATAACCTTTCCGCCCGGGCCAATGACAGCGCCGATGAGCTCTTTGGGGATGAGCATGGTGACGATGCGGGGCACATGAGGCTTGTAGTCCTCGCGGGGAGCGGGGATTGTGTTCTCGATGATGTCGAGGATGTGCATACGGCCGTCGCGAGCCTGGTTGAGCGCGCGCTCAAGGATTTCGTAGCTAAGGCCGTCGCACTTGATGTCCATCTGGGTAGCGGTGATGCCTTCACGGGTACCGGTAACCTTGAAGTCCATATCGCCGAGGTGGTCTTCGTCGCCAAGGATGTCGCTAAGCACGGCATACTTTTCGCCATCGGAGATGAGGCCCATAGCGATGCCGCTGACGGGGCGTTTGAGCTTCACGCCAGCGTCGAGCAGGGCGAGAGTGCCGGCGCAAACGGTAGCCATCGACGAGGAACCGTTACTTTCAAGAATGTCGGAAACCACGCGGCAAACGTAGGGGAAATCGTCGGGGAACATCCCTTTGAGGGCGCGGTGGGCAAGGTTGCCGTGGCCGATTTCGCGGCGGCCAACGCCGCGCTGCGCTTTGGCCTCGCCGGTCGAGAAGGGGGGGAAGTTGTAGTGGAGCAGGAAACGCTCGCGGCCCTGGTTGAGCACGTCGTCGAGAATCTTCTCGTCGAGCTTGGTGCCGAGGGTCACGGTCGAGAGGCTCTGGGTTTCACCGCGGGTGAACACAGCCGATCCGTGAGGGCCGGGGATATAGTCGATTTCGCACCAGATGGGGCGAATCTGGGTTGTCTTACGACCGTCGAGGCGGATGCCTTCGTCGAGAATGCAGCGGCGCACTGCTTCGCGCTCAACATCGTGGTAGTAGCGCTTAACGAGCGGAGTCTTGGCTTCGCGTTCCTCTTCGGGAAGCGATTCGATGTATTCCTTGCAAACAGCGTCGAAAGCATCCTGGCGCCAGTGCTTGTCGGGGGTGCCGGTCTTAGCGATGGCGTAGGCTTTGTCGTAGCATTTTTCGCGCACGTCCTTACGGAGCTCTTCGTCGTTCACCTCGTGGCAGTACTCGCGTTTCTGTGTCTTGCCGGCAGCGATGGCGAGCTCTTCCTGAGCCTTGCACTGAACCTTGATGGCTTCGTGGGCGGTTTTGAGGGCTTCGAGAAGCTCGGCTTCCGAAACTTCCTTCATTTCGCCTTCAACCATCATGATGTTGTCGTAGGTAGCGCCGACCATCAACTCCATATCGGCCTTTTCAAGCTGCTCGAAAGTGGGGTTGATGACGAACTTGCCATCGACGCGGGCTACGCGCACTTCGGAGATGGGGCCATGGAAGGGGATGTCGCTGACAGCGATGGCTGCGGAAGCTGCGAGGCCGGCGAGGGCGTCGGGCATATCCTGACCATCGGCCGAGAACATGGTAATCTGGACGAAAGTGTCAGCATGGTAATTATCGGGGAAGAGGGGGCGGAGCACGCGGTCAACCAGGCGCGAGGTGAGAACCTCGTAGTCGGAAGCGCGGCCTTCGCGTTTGAGGAATCCGCCGGGGAAACGGCCGGCAGACGAGAATTTTTCCTTATAGTCAACTTGGAGCGGCATGAAGTCGACACCTTCGCCGGCTTCTTTGGCGGAAACTACCGTTGCGAGGAGCATGGTGTTGCCCATTCGCAGCTCGACGGCGCCATCGGCCTGCTTGGCCAGTTTCCCTGTTTCGAGGGTGATGGTGCGGCCATCAGGCAGTTCGATGGTCTTTTTGATAGGGTTAAGCATTACTTATTTAGATATGTTTTAAACTTCCGATAAATCGCGCAAAGGTAGTAAATTTTAATCAAATTTGCTAATAAACGCCCGAAAAACGCAAAAATCAGGGGCTGAGTGGCAATCAAACGAATTGCGGCTCAGCCCCTTATAAGTGTGGAACGCATGGGCGTTCAAAAATATCGTCGGCAGATAGCACACTGGGAATCAACAGATTCCCGAGCGACTATTATTCAAGAACGATGAGGAAGAGGTTGCGGGAATCAGCTTTGGTGAGAGTCACCGTGCCGGGACCGACTTTGGTCTCGAGCTGGCTTGTGGCCGAGGTCATTTTTGAGCCGTCAACTTTTATCGAACCAGTTTCCGTGTCGCCGAAAACAAGGGTCATAGTCATTTCCTTGTCGATGGTGAACGAAATGTTGGTTGCCGACTCCATTTTCAGACACATTCCGTAGGTAGTCCCTTCGAAGGTCGCTGTGCCCTTGGAGTTGGAATAGGTTCCAGTGACGGTGAAGAGAGAGCTGCTGGGAGCCTTGGCGAGGAAGTCGCAAACAATGCGCGAACCATCGGGAATCACGGGATCAGGGTCGGGCGTGGGCTCCGGGTCGGGATCGGGGTTGGGGTTTGGATTGGGGTCGGGGTTGACAACTTCGTCGGTGAAGAAGCCAACGAGCGTGGGAGCGTAGGCCGCGAGAATCTTGTCGAGCCCGGCATTGCGACCATAGTCGGTGTCATCAACCTCGTTGTTGAAGGTGTAGTGAATGTCGCCGTGGTTCAAACGACCGGCCCCATGAGCATACCCGGTGACGATAGCAGGAACAGCCGAAGCCTCGTCGGGGGTATATTCAAACATTAGGCTCGAGGTGTCGAAGTTGTTGTAGGTAGTGCCTCCCGAGAGGGTTTTCACATCGGCAGGAACCTGCTCCGAGCGCTCCGAAGCCTCGTATGCGTCGAACGATGTGGGGTTGTCCTGGTAGGTGATGTAGCTGAAATTCTTGGGACGCTCGACAAAAAGGTTGCCGAAGCTCTTAATGATGCCGCCAGCTTCCTTCGAGAAAGTTCCGTCGCCGGTAGCGTCGGTGCCCTGAAGCGAGCTCATCATCGGGCGGTTTGTGCCGCGGAAATAGTTCCGTTCAACAAAGATGCTCGAGCCAGAGGTCGCGCCGATGCCATATTTCGAAATGCCATCGTAGTAGTTGTTGTAAACGTGAACGCTGGAGGTTCTCACGCGGGGATGGCGCGAATCGCTGTGGTCAAACCAGTTGTGGTGGTAAACGAGGAGATTGTCGGTGTGCTCGCTCTTCATGCCGCAGAGGTTCGACTTGCCCGAGTCAAAGAAGTGATTGTAGGAGAAGGTGGCGTAGGTGCAGTCGTCCTTGGCGTCGAGCGAACCGTCGCCCTTGTCGTGGTCGCCCCCACCCTTCTGGCCGTAGAAGAAGTCGTTGTTGTGTACCCAGATATGGTTGGTACCTTTGATTTCGAGGTTGTCGTTGCTCGAACCGTGGAGCATGATACCGAGGTTGCGCACCTCAGCGCCCATGCCGTCGACAAATCCGAGGCCGAAGCCTTTGAGAGTGGCATCGTCACCGATACCCTCGATTGTCACCTGGAAGTCAATCGAAGTGTTATTGCCTTTCAAAAGTAGTCCATTTTGGTCGGAAAGAAGCTGAGCCGTGCCTATTTTGTCAACGTCGAGCATACCGATCACGCGCACCGCGATGGGAGTGTTGTCGTAGCCCTTCTGCTTGGCCTTGAAGATTTCGCCAAGGCCGACGTAGGTTTCAGTGCCACCCTTGGTGTCCTTCGCCATTTCCAACGAAACGGTGTTGAAGTTGTCGTTGGTGATGTAGAACACTTTCGCGCCAGCTTTCAGGGAGCCGTCGTTGTTGTAAGCACCCACACCACCGGTCATGCCAACGTGGGCGAATCCGCTACGGTCAAAGTTGGTGGCCACGAGGTTTGAAGCCTCGTTATCGCCGGCGATTTCAACGCCATTGCTCACAGGCACAATCTTGATTGAGTATGTTCCTGCGACGAGACCCGGCACGTCGGCGCGACCATAGTTGGGATAGCGACGCACGAGCTGGGAATCAATTTTGGTATAGTCGGCATACTTACCACCCTTGACATAGACGTTATAGTTGTCAGCGCCGTCGAAGAGAGCCCACTTAACGTAGGCAGCTTCCTGCCAGCCGCGGGCCTCGGTAATCTGCACCACACCGGCGGGATTACTGTAAACGCCCTCTGAGTCGTTGGCCGCCGCTTTGTGGAATTCGACATGGTCGACAGTCTCAGTGTATGAATCATCGTCGAGAGCGGTGTTGGCGTGGCGCACTGTCATTGTGGAGCCCTCGAAGAGCATTCGCTCAACGTCCTCCGTGTTGTAATACTTGACATCGCCGTTTTTGAGGACGACGTGGGCCTGGTGCTTGTCTGATCGCATAGCCACCGCGCCCGAGGTTTTGTCGCCAACGCCGGGGTTGGGAGTGTCGCCGGCATCGCTAACAGAGATTTCGAACACATAAAGGCCGCCGGTATTGGTGAGCGTCACGTCGCCATCAGCTGTAACGGTCGCCACGTTTGTCTGGCTATCGAGCGAAGTAGCGTTGAAATAGCCCGAAACCGGCGTGAGGTTTGTCACATTCACGCCGCGGTCGGCGGTCTTGCTCGAAGTCTGGCAGGTCATCTTGAGAGTCTGCCCTGCCTTAAGGTCTTTGATGACTACGGTCAGCACCTTGTTGAATGCCACGCGGGCACCCTTGGGGTCGATGCGCACGGCATCAGCTGTCGTAGTGGTGAACAGCAATCCGTCGGTGCATTCAAGCGCCACACCGTTGGCGGTGAGAGGCGCGTTGTCATAGAGCGAAATGCTTTTGAAACGATTGTTGCTGGAAGTGTTTTCGTGTTCCCAGTTAGTGGCATCGGCCTCGAGATTGGCGATGTCGGCGGCGCTAAACGCCGAGAAATTCCATGTGCGGGCCGAAAGGCTGAACACCGATGCCGCGGGGAGCAGCATTGCCAGCACATATTTTGCGAAAGATTTTTTCATAATAGGGGTGGCAATTAGTGTTTGGTGAATTTTACTACATCCTTTCCGGCGCCGAGAACATACACTCCCTGCGGAAGGGCTGATACATTAATCTCCATGCGGCGCTGCGAAGCAACCGGGCCAACGACCACTTTGCCCGACATGTCGAAAATCACGACTTTGCAATTGTCTGCAAGTCCGCTGACGACGAGGTTGTCGCCAACGAGGCCTTCGTATGTGAACACATCGATGCCGTTCGTAAGGTTTACAACCGACGAGCTGGCATCTTCAACATAAGATAATCTGAGGCCATCCATGTCGGCCTCCATCATGTCGGAGTCGCCAAAAAGAATGGTCACGCGGTCGCCGTTGAACGTAAGGGCCGAAACAGTCTTTTTGACCGGCTCGCCATTAATCGTCACCTGAGCGACAGTCGCGGCATATCCACTGAACGCGATGGAGAGTGCCGCAGCTAAAGAAATAAGGAATCGGTACATATTTTTAAGGTAAGATAAATGATTGGGCAAATTGATAGGCAGCGACAAAATTACGACAATGTTTCGAAAAAGCGAAAACAATTGCGACTAAATTATCTATCAATTCGAATGACAGGCAGTTTGGCTTTCGCGGCGGCCAGGTCGGCCTCAGCCTGCCCGGTGGTCATGGGCAGCTGGAAGATTTGGGTGACGCGGGCATCGGGCAGAATGGCGGCTTTCAGCTCAGCAAGCGACGGTGCCTGCGCCATGGCACGATACTCTTTATAAGTAAAGCGAGTGAACACCGAGTTATCGGAGATGCCGCGGCGGTCGAGCCACCAGCCGTCGCCGAGGTCAATCGGAGTCGAAGCATCGCTGATGTCGGTAGGAGCGGGATATGAAACAATGTCGCCGGAAGCATTCACCTGCACGGGAACATTATCGGCGTAAGGTCCGCTCATCTGATAGGCCACGGCTTTAGGCATGAAAGAGGCTGTGCCGCATTCGTGGGTGATGGGTTGAACCTTAGCAACCACGAGCTGCTGGGCCGGCTCGCTATCACCGCTGGCGGAGAGTGCATGGCCGCTATGTGCGGCGTGGCAGCCGGATGCCAAAATAGCACCGGCTGCCGCGAAAGTGAATGATTTGATGGTCATCGTACTACGATTTTTTGCGTCGTGCAATGTCCCGACGCATCGGTTACGCGGACGGCATACACGCCGGGGGTAAAGATATCGGTAGGAAGAGCCACTGAAGACACACCGCTTACCGAGGGAACCGCAACCCGACCTCCGTCTACGCGGAATGCCTCGATCGAAGCAATTCCGGCCGGAGCCTCGATGTCAACCGATGTGGATCGGACGTTAATTGATATAGAGGTTTCAGAGGCAACGTTATCCACGCCCGATGTCCCAACCGTGAACGTGAGGTAGGAAAGCATATTGGATGTGTTATAGGGGTCAAAGAGCCCTACAAGATATGATTTCCCCACCTGGCCCATGGTGAAATTGTAAGTGGTGGAGAAGGTCGCGCTCTGCCCTGCGGAGAGATACTTCACCGGCATGGTGGTCGCGTCAATCGATGTGTCACCCGTAGACTCGAAGAAGGCTAATATGAGCGACTTGTCGAGATAGCCTGAGGAAACTTTCACCGTGGCGTTGAATGTGAGCGACGCGGCATTGGCATTGGATGTGCCGCCGGCCAGCGTGAAAGATGAGCAGTTGAGCGATGGATTGCCCGGATTGGCAGCGACAGACACTGTTGTATAGAACAGCACGTCGTTTGTGTCGGGATTGTAGATTATAAAATAATATTGTCCCGCGGGAGTGTTGCTCTTGCCAACGGTGCCGGTGAAGGTGTAATTCTTTGTGGCGCCAGCGTTTAGGTCAACCAACATTACATCGCCCGCGCTCAACAGGTTGAGCTGGTTGTTTGAAAGCGTCGCGAAGCCTGAAGCGACAGGCATGTACATTTCAAAAGGTGCCACGTTGGTCAAGTCGGCGGTTATTTCGTAGGCTCGCCCGGCATACAGCGCGGTTTGCGCCTTAACATTCGATGCCTTGGGATTCTCAAAATCGGCTGTTGCGACGGTGTAAGTCGAGCCACTCACCGAGAGCACGAGATAGTCGGGCGCGCCAACTTTCTGGTACATGTCGAGCCACGCTGTAGAGGCTCCGTTGCCAGTGGGACGGCAGACGGGATATACCTTGTAAGTACCGTCAGGCATGGAAGGGAGGGTGACGCTATAGTCAGTCAGCCCATAGAAAGGCTGGATGCTGTTGGCCGAGGCGCCGCTGACGTAGGAAGCCTGCCCTGCGGCATTTACAATCTTCACGCCCACCTGAGCGCCAAAAGTGCGGTCGGTATTGTTTATGAACGCCCCGTTGGTGCCGGCGCTGAGGGTGATCACGTTCTTGCTTATCGAACCGGCAAGGGTGCCGTAAACCGTCAGGCGGTTGTCATACTTCACAGTAGCACCCGTGGGGGGCTGAACACCGAAAATAGCATCCTGCATGAAGTTGAAGCCATCGCCAAGACCGCCGCCGATGCCTACGCCGGCAGGGTTAAGGGCTGTCAGAAGAAAATAGCCGTCGTACGCGCCGCCCCATCCCCAGTTGAAATGGAAGTAGCCATTGGCGCTGTACCCGTCGCATATGAATTCGTGGCCTGCAGTGCGGGCGTAGTCAGTGCCTCCATAGAGCACCGGGCCGCAGTCGCGCAGATTCTGATAGCACATCTCTTCCCACTGGTCGAGGGGGTAGTAGTCGCGGTCCTTCAATTCAAGAGCCGCGTCATAGCCGAAATATGTGCGGAGGGCCTGAGCGGCATAGATTGTTGCCGTACCTGACTCTGTTGCGGTGTACTGCATCTGGGTGGCGTAGCCGCAAGCCTTCATCAGGGTAGCCACCGCAGTCGATTGCGCGGTGGTATACGAGCCGGTATAATCGTCGAGCATGTTAGCCCAGTCGAATGTTGTTTTTGAAAAGTCCATCGACAGGGTCTGGCCATTTAGCTTATACGAAATAGACGACGTTCCCTTAGCGGGATAATTGTGATATTTCATCACCTGGGCCATAGCCGTGGCAACGCATCCCGTGACGGCACGCTTTCCGTTTATTTCAGGGCAAAGGTCGTTATATGGCGCATCCTGGTTCCACTGAGTTGAAAGCAGCGGGGCGATGGGCGCCCGGTCGGCACGCGACTGCGGCATTACAAGCGCCGGTTTCGAGGAATGCCGGGCACGAGCATAGTCAATCTGACGGCCATACTGGTCAAGCCACCAACGCATCTGCACAGGCATCTCGGCCTCAGCTGAAAGAGGCTCGTCGGAATATCCCAGGAGCGGAAGCGCGACATCGTCGGCGGCCACTACGACATAGCCGGCCTCCCTACCGAAAAGGTAAGCCGCGGGAACGCCCTCGGGCGACGCGACGGTGCGGAGCAATTTAGGCCGCTCCACCTTACCAACAAGCGATTTGAGAGCCGGGGAAGTCTGTGTAGCGCCCATAGCGCGCTCGAGCGCTTCATCTGGGGTCAATGTTTCGGCAATCGCGCCAAACGATGCCGCGGCAAGCATGGAAGCTGCCAGATAACGAAATTTATTCATTAATGGAATCTGATTCAACTTTGTTGTGGCAAAGGTACGCAAAAATATTTAATAGCCCACCGAGATGGGCTATTTCACTCTTTCAGTAAGTTATGCGGGATTTTCAACGATGAAAATCGGGCATCCGCGCGATGGGTAGGCAATCTCGCCCTGACGATAGGAGAACACGAGGTTGTCGCCCATGACAGCGCACTGCCCCAGAGGGAAGTTCTCGGCGGTGAACGTTTCCGAAGCGCCCGGATTGATGAAATCGGTGAGCCATTTAAGATAGTTCTCAACCGAGCGGCCGGCATCGGAAGCCATCAGTGCTAAAAGCTCGTCGCGCACTTCCTGGCGCTTAGCCTGGGGCACGAGCTCCTCATAACCGAGCGGCTTCCCGTCGGTATAGGTGAAGCTCACATAACCGGCATCGGTGTCGCAAGCGCCCCCGCCGCACGATTCGTTATAAGTCATATAGGTGACAACGTCTTTGCCATCGGTCCATGCCGGGCGAAGCTCCATCACCACATAGTAGCCATATCCGATAGACTCTTTAAGAGCCGGGAGAATATCGTTCGTGAAAATGCTTCCATAATAGTCGATTTCGCGCTCGACGGCGGCTTGAGAACCATTTTCGCGTTCATATTCCACGTCGCCGCCGGCAACCTCGGCAAAGTTTTCGCTTATTATGCGCGCCAACTGTGTGTTGACGCCTGAGGTTTCCTGCAGGGCGAAAACGCGCACCGACATGTAGATATCCTCGTGTTCAGTTGGGTAGACGCGGGCAAATTCGCGGGTCGGGAGGCTCACGCCGCCAAAAGTGAAAGTGCTGTCGCGGGTAAAGTCTTCTGTGACTGCGACCACGGTTTCGGCAATCTCCTCACTGTCGGGGACTTCGGGAGCGCGGTCAATAGAGCTGTCACTTTTGCACGATGTGATGGAAAGCAGAAACGCCAAGCTGATTGGGAATAATATGGAAGTTTTCATGAGCAAAGTAAGTATCGTTATCTAATCAACACTGCCAAATAGCAGGTTGTTCACCGTGTCACAAAAAAATAACACCTTTAATGCTCCTTCTTTATGCCAAAAATGTTAACTTTGTAACTGAGTAAGGCAAATATTAGCCCGCCTACACCCCACCTCTTTTTCAATCTGGAATAAAAGGAACCCGCAGCTGATGAGCGAATACAATATTCTCTGGGCCGACGACGAAATCGATCTGCTAAAGCCCCATGTGATGTTTCTCAAGACCAAGGGCTACGAGCCGGTGACGGTCAACAACGGACGCGACGCGCTCGACCTCGTTGAGAAGCAGCATTTCGACCTGGTGATTCTCGACGAGAACATGCCCGGCCTCACCGGGCTTGAAACCCTGCAGCGCATCAAGGAAATCGCGCCGCAGACGCCAGTCATAATGATCACCAAAAGCGAGGAAGAGAACATTATGGACCAGGCGGTCGGCAACAAAATCGCCGACTATCTCATAAAGCCGGTGAATCCAATGCAGATTCTCTCGTCAATAAAAAAAATCCTGCATAGCGGGCAGCTTGTCAGCGAGACTGCCGCTGCCGACTATCGCCAGGAGTTCGCCCGGATATCGCAGGCAATTTCCGAAGCGTCGACAATTGACGATTGGTACCGCCTCTACGAGAAACTCACCTCATGGGAATTGCGACTGGCATCAACCGACACCAATATGGACGATATGCTGCGTATGCAGAAGGGTGAGGCCGACGCTGCTTTCTACAAGTTCGTGAAGCGCGAATACCAGGATTGGATTCTTACCGAAAAAGAGCGCCCTCTGATGAGCCCGCGCATATTTCCTGAAGTCGTGTTCCCGCTGCTCGACACTGAGGAGCAAGTCTACTTCATCCTCATCGACAATTTCCGTCTCGACCTGTGGCTGTCAATCAAGCCGGCCCTCGCGGAGTATTTCACTTTCGACGAGCGGCTTTACACCTCGATTCTTCCCACAGCCACGCAATATGCCCGAAATGCCATCTTCTCAGGCCTGATGCCACTTGACATAGCGAAGATGTTCCCGACACTCTGGGTCGACGAGGACGAGGATGAAGGGAAGAACCTCAACGAGAGCGAGCTGATTTCAACACTTTTCGACCGTTACCGCCGCCCCTGCAAATTCTCATATAACAAAATCAACGATTCGGCGGGTGGCGAAAAGCTGCTGAGGGAGTTTGCCAACCTCAAGCAGAACAAGCTGAACGTGGTTGTTCTCAACTTCATCGACATGCTTTCCCATGCGAGAACCGAGAGCCGCATGATTCGCGAACTCGCGGGGAGCGACGCGGCCTACCGTTCGCTCGCCTCGTCATGGTTCCGCCACTCCCCGGCGCTCGACCTTTTCAGGCGCATAGCGGCCTCCGGGGCAAAGGTGGTGCTGACCACCGACCACGGAACCGTAAGGGTTGACAACCCGGTGAAAGTCGTTGGCGACAAGAACACCAACACCAACCTGCGTTACAAAGTAGGCAAGAACCTCGGTTACAACGCAAAGCAAGTGTTTGAAATCAAACGGCCCCAAGAGCTGGGGCTTCCGTCGCCAAACATTTCTTCGACGTATATCTTTGCCGGGAACAACGACTTTTTCGCCTACCCCAACAACTATAACTATTATGTGCAATACTACGACGGCACATTCCAGCACGGAGGCATTTCGCTTGAGGAGATGCTTGTTCCCATCGTAACATTGTCGCCGAAATAAAAATCACAGAACCGATATGACAACCGAAATTTTGATAAAAAGCCCCGAAAACCTGCCCGAAGCGGCGCGCGAATTCGTTTCATTAATGGGCGATGAAACAGTCTACGCTTTCCGCGGGGAAATGGGCGCGGGAAAAACCACGTTCATCTCGGCGCTCGCCCGCGAGCTCGGTGTGGAGGACGACACCGCCAACTCCCCCTCTTTCGCCATCGTGAACGAATATCGCTCGGACACCACCGCCGAACTCATTTACCATTTCGACCTCTATCGCCTTGAATCTGTTGAAGAGGCACTGGAAATCGGGATTGAAGACTACTTCGACTCAGGCGCACTCTGCCTGCTCGAATGGCCCGAGCGCATCGAGCCGCTGCTCCCTGAAGATACCGTCGAAGTCGAGGTGCGCGTCAACCCCGACGAAACCCGCACACTGATTGTGCGCAAGCCGGAGATTTAAAACAAAAACGTAAGCGCGATGGCAGAACCGAGCTACATACATCTTCCACAAGTGGGCTCGACGAGTACCTGGCTCAAAGAACATGCCGATGAAGTCGAAATGCCGTGCGTAGTCTCAACCGACTGCCAGACTGGCGGACGCGGGCAACGCGGCAACACCTGGGAGGCCGAGCCGGGCAAGAATCTCACATTCTCAATTCTGTTCAAGCCCCAGGGAATCGAGCCTGCAGAGCAGTTCAGAATCTCGGAAGCGGTGTGCCTCGGGGTGGTCGACGTGCTTCGCCGCCACCTTCCCGAGCCTGACGCTGTCAAAGTGAAGTGGCCAAACGATGTTTATGTAGCCGACAAAAAGATATGCGGCATCCTCATCGAGCACTCCCTTGAATCGGCCACGGAAATCCGACGAACCGTCGCCGGTGTGGGTGTGAATGTCAATCAGAAGAGCTTCAGGTCTGACGCCCCCAACCCGGTCTCGATGCGCATGCTATCGGGAGAAACACTCCACCTGGAGCCTCTCCTCAAAGAATTCGTCACCACTATTTTGCAGAAGCTCAAAACCCCACCCGACGAACTTCACTCGCGCTATCTGGCCACATTGTGGCGCTCTGAAGGGCTTCACCCGTATGCCACGCCCGATGGCACGCGATTCGAGGCAAGCATTATTGATATCAATCCTAACGGAATCCTCACTCTACGCCGTAGCGACGGAACCGAAAATTCTTATTTATTCAAAGAGGTTCAATTCATTCTCTGATTATCATACCAGCCAATGACCTACAACCGCCAAGCCGACCAACCGGCGCCTTTGTTCACCATCATCACAGTAAGCTATAACGCTGAGGGAAGCATCGAGCCCACCCTCAAAAGCGTCGATGACCAGACTTTCAGCCACTACGAGCACCTGATTATTGACGGAGCTTCGACCGACAACACGTTGAACATCCTTCGGGAACACCCCAGTAGCTCCCGGCGCATTCTCTCCTCGCCAGACCATGGCATATACGACGCTATGAACAAAGGGTTGTCGATAGCTAAAGGCGATTATGTGATATTCCTGAACGCTGGCGACACGTTTCACTCCGACCAAACGCTGCAGCGCATTGCCAACACAATTATCAATAATGATTTCCCAGGTGTTGTTTATGGCCAGACAGATATCGTGGGCAAAGACCGCAGCCGACTGGCCGACAGGCACCTGACAGCCCCGGACAACCTAACCTACGACAGCTTTGCCGAGGGGATGGTGGTGTGCCACCAGGCATTCGTGGCGCTTCGCCGCATTTGCGACCAATTTGATTTAAGATATTCCTACTCGGCCGACTATGAGTGGTGCATCAGAGTGCTTCAGCACTCGCGCAACAATGTGCCGATGTTCGAGGAGCCGCTCGTCGACTTTCTTGCCGGGGGCACCTCGTCCCGCAATCGGCGCAAATCGCTCATGGAGCGTTTCAAGATAATGAGCTACTACTACGGGTTCTTCCCTACCCTTTGGCGGCACATCAAGTTCATACCCCGTTTCTTGCGCCGAAAAATGGTTGAAAGGAAATTCGCCTCAAAAATCTGACGACCTGAAAACTATTCCCGATGGTACTTCAAAACACAACATTCGTCATCAGTGAAAAGGTGGAAAAGGAATTTTTCCACTGGCTGCGCACCGCGTTCATCTCCGCGGCCAAAGTTTCAGGCGTTTACGAAGAGGGCCACAAGTTCATGCTGATCCTCACTCCCCCCGAGCCCGGCACGAAAAATTTCGCTTTCCAACTGAAATCTGACAACCTCGACAACGCCGAGCAATGGATTTGCGCGGGCGACGGCGCAAAGCTGCTCCGCGAAATCACGCATAGGCTCGACGGCCAGATGGCTCACTTCACAACTTTCATGGCAGAGCTCGATATTTGATGGAACCAAAACGAGGACTCCACGTTTCGCGGTCAGACGACAACGTGAACGCGCCACTGAAAACGACACAGAATCCCACCGCGATGAAACGTGAATGGGAACGCATCATCATAGGCATCGACCCCGGCACTAACGTGATGGGTTACGGCATTCTCGGCGTTAATGGGAAAAAGCCTTGCATGATAGCGATGGGCGTTGTTAAGCTAAACAAGTTCGAAAGCCACTACCTGCGCTTGCGCCGCATACATTCAAGAGTGCTGGGACTGGTTGAGCAATATCTGCCCGACGAAATGGCTATCGAGGCTCCGTTTTTCGGGAAAAACGTGCAGTCGATGCTCAAACTTGGACGCGCGCAGGGTGTCGCAATGGCAGCGGCCCTTGAGCGCGACATTCCAATAGCCGAATACGAACCTCGAAAAATCAAGATGGCCATCACGGGCAATGGCGCAGCATCGAAAGAACAGGTGCAGGAGATGCTGCGCCGAATACTCAATATCGACAAAGAGCAACTCCTGCCTGAGCTCGACGCCACCGATGCCTTGGCCGCGGCGCTGTGCCACTTCTACGAAACCTCGCGCCCGGTTGTTGCTGCGGGGCCGAAATCATGGAAAGAGTTCATCGCCAAGAATCCCGGGCGAGTTAAATAGGGGAATGCCGCAGAGGGCCCGTCACCGTTCAAAGCCCATTTAATACGATATGGGTGACAGTGGCACGAAAATCCAGGACGGCTGATCAGTCGAACACGTTGGAAATCGACTCTTCAACCTGTGGCTGTTCCTGGTAGTCGTCGTAAAACTCCTTGTCGCAGAGGCCTGAGAAATCGACATCAAATCTGGCATCCTGGCTGTAGGGAAGCGTCGGGTCGGCATACACCTTTGCCATGTATAGGCCATAGACAGGAAGCGCCATCGCCGCGCCCTGGCCGTGAGCCATGGTATTGAAGTGGATGTAGCGCTCATCGCCACCTACCCACACGCCGGAAACGAGTTCGGGGGTAAAGCCCATAAACCAACCATCGGCATTGTAGTTGGTAGTGCCGGTTTTACCACCCATCTGGGCCGTGATGTTGTAAGGCGAGCGGCGCACTCGGTTACCCGTGCCACCGTCGACAACGTTCAAAAGCATTGAAAGGATTTTCGCGTAGGCCGTTTCAGAGATCACCTCGGTGTGCGTCGTGGAGAACTCGGAAATCACATTGCCGTTTGAATCGCAAATTGAGGTGACAAAAACAGGTTCGGCGCGCATACCGTTGTTAGAGTATGCTGTGTAGGCACCTACCATCTCCTTCACCGACACCTCGCACGAGCCAAGGCAAAGCGACATAACCGGGTCAATATGGTTCGTAATGCCGAAATTGTGCATGTTACGCACAAGAGTCGTGGGCGATAATTGAGCCATCAGACGGGCGGAAATCCAGTTGTTGGAATTGGTGAGAGCCCAACGGAGGTCGACCATCTCGCCCACTCGGGCCGACCCGGAGTTGCGGGGGGCCCATGTGCGGCCACTCTCGTCGGTAAACACGGGCTGGGTGTTCGACATCATATCGCAGGGTGTGAAGCCCTCTTCCATCGCATATGTGTAAAGGAACGGCTTGATGGTAGAACCAATCTGGCGACGGCCTGTTGAAACCATGTCGTACTGGAAGAATTTGAAATTCGGGCCGCCAACGTATGCTTTCACATACCCGTTGCGGGGATCCATTGACATAAAACCAGTGCGGAGGAAGTGCTTTTGGTAGAGCAACGAGTCACGCGGGGTCATGACGGTGTCGACCGCGCCCGCGTAGGAGAACACCTCCATTTCGCGCGGCGTGTTGAACGCCTCGTTGATTTCGGCATCAGTGGCGCCCTGCTGTTTCATCACGCGGTAGCGCTCGGTCTGTTTGATGGCGTTATTAATCAGTGAAGCGACTTTCACCTTGCCAAGTTCCTCGCCATTGCTGGTGTAGGGAGCGTTGGCACGCCCCTTCTTCTCGTTAAAGAAGGCTCGTTGCAATTGCGACATGTGGGTCTGCACCGCCTCCTCGGCATAGCGTTGCATTCGAGAATCAATCGTTGTGTGAATCTTTAAGCCGTCGGCATAGATGTCATACTTCGAGCCATCGGGTTTTGGGTTCTTTTCAATCCAGCCGTAGAGCGGATTGTTCTCATAGGCGATTGAGTCATCGATGAATTTTTGTTTTTCCCAACCACGATATTCCGAACGCACGGGCTTTTTCGCAGTGAGTATGCGGCGAAGCTCTTCGCGGAAATAGGGTGCCATGCCATCCTTGTGGTCGACGCGGTGGAAGTCAAGAGTCAGGGGCAGCTGCTTCAGAGAATCCATTGCTTCTTTCGAAAGCATCCCCTCCTTATACATCTGCTCGAAAACCGTGTTGCGGCGCAGGCGGGTGCGCTCGGTGTGGCGAACCGGGTTGTAGAATGCCGGGTTCTTCACCATTCCTACCAACGTGGCCGCCTCCTCTATCGTGAGGTCCTTGGGCTGCTTGCCAAAGTAAACGTAGGCCGCCGACTTGATGCCCACCGCGTTGTAGAGAAAATCGAACTGGTTGAGATACATCTTAATAATCTCATCCTTCGAATAATAACGTTCAAGCTTCACCGCGATCATCCATTCAATGGGTTTCTGCAACGCGCGGTCAACTATGTTGCGGGTTTGTGGCGAATAGAGCTGCTTGGCAAGCTGCTGTGTGATGGTAGAACCACCACCGGCGTTTTTATTCTGCATGATGAGCGTTTTGACAAGCACTCGGAAAATCGCGCGCATATCGATGCCCGAATGGTCCTCGAAACGCGAATCCTCCGTGGCGATGAGCGCGTCGATCACATGCTGCGAAATCTCGTCATAGTCGGCGTAGACGCGGTTGCCCGAGTTGCGGTAGTAGCGTCCCATCTCCTCCCCGTCAGCCGAGTAAATCACTGTCGCGAACTTGTCATTGGGGTTCTTAAGCTCCTCGATGGGGGGCATGTAGCCAATCCAGCCGTTGTAAATCAGCACGAAGAGGAGTATCAATGCGGCGAAGCAGATGAAAAAGAGTTTCCACATCCAGCCTATAATCAGGCGGTTGCGGCGTTGCTTGTCAGATATGTTTTTTGCCATTGCGGATGGTCAGTGTAATGTCAGCGTATATGCGGGGCAAAGTTACGAAATTCCCCTCAATTTTTACTAATTTTGCCACGCAGTTGGAGCATACGACTTAAAACGCTTCCACAAATCACTTTTACGACGAATATGAGCCAAAGTTTCAATATGATGCAGGCGGTGAAACGCCGATTTTTCGCTATGCGTAACGGAGCTCTTGCAGAGCAAATGAAGAGTGCCGGAGCCCTATACCGCATCAATTTCGGCCTCCTGCAGGCTCAAATTGCCGACATAGCGCGACAAGTTATTGAGGGCACCCTCGACGAACGGCCTGAAAAGCTCACACCCGAAATAATGGCCGACCTTGCGAGGTCGCTTCGCGACAACGCGTCGACCCGCGAAAGCCAGCTCATCGCTCCGATGATCTTTCCCGTGGAGCTACTTAGCAAAGACGAGGCTCTCGATTGGCTCATCTCATCACCCTCGACAGAGGTCAGCGACACGCTTTGCCACAAGCTCATGCGAGCACACCCTTCGGGATTGGAAATCAGCGAAGAAGTCTTGGCCAATAGCGATGCCGGCGAACTACAGCGCTATGGAGCGTTGCGGCTTTTGCTCAATCTGCTCGTGACGCACTCAGTCAACCCCGAGAGAGCCAAACACATTGCGGAAAAATCTCTGGCAAGCGACTCGAAAATGGTGGCACAACTCGCGGCGCAGATTGTAGAGCGTTGTTCTATTTAGCCCTCCGCAGCCACACCCACCCCGGGCCTGGCTATGTCAAAAAATGTATTTGCAAATATTGTGGAAGTCATCGGAGTTTTTGTAACTTTGTAGGTGATTCTGCCAGCGCTATGACCGCGCTGTATTTGAGTATGTCTTACTTCATTTTCGATAACCCTGAAAGATGAAATACATTGGAGCACATGTTTCAGTCGAAGGGGGTGTGAGCAATGCCCCGCTCAATGCGGCCGCACTCGACATGGGAGCCTTCGCCCTTTTCACCCGCAATCCGTCAAGATGGAAGGCAGCCCCTATTTCCGACTCCGAAGCAGAGCGATTTAAAGCTAATTGCGCTAAATTCGGCTTTACTCCCGCGGTTATTCTGCCCCACGACAGCTATCTTATCAACCTCGGCGCGCCAGACCCGCAGAAGCTCCATTTGAGCCGCGAGGCGTTTCTCGACGAGATGCGCCGATGCGAACAACTGGGACTCACCATGCTGAATTTCCATCCCGGCTCACACTTGAACCTTATGGATGAAGCCGACTGCCTCGCGCGCATCGCGGAGTCGGTGAACATGACCCTCGACCAGACCACCGGCGTTACGGCAGTAATTGAGTCTACCGCCGGACAGGGCTCAAACCTTGGTTTCCGTTTCGAACATCTGGCGACCATAATCGAGCAGGTGGAGGACAAGGAACGCGTTGGCGTTTGCATTGACACCTGCCATACATTCGCTGCCGGCTACGACCTGAAATCGCCCGAAGGTTACGCCGCGGCATGGGATGAATTCGACAAAGTCATCGGGTTCAAATATCTTCGCGGAATGCACCTCAATGATTCCAAAAAAGGGGTCGGTTCGAGAGTCGACCGCCACGCCCCTCTCGGTGAAGGGGAGCTCGGCTCAGAGTTTTTCGCGCGCCTGATGAAGGATCCGCGCTTCGACAACATCCCCTTGATTCTTGAAACCCCGGAAATGAGCATCTGGGGTAAAGAAATCGCCTGGTTAAAGGAACAGGCGGGACAATAAACAAACGCACTCAACATACTTTATTATATCACAAATACTTACATTCACTCCATTCCATGAAAACCAAACCCGACCTAAGTTTCTGGAAGCTGTGGAACCTCTCGTTCGGTTTCTTCGGCGTGCAGATAGCTTACGCCCTTCAAAGCGCCAACGTGAGCCGCATCTTCGCGACCCTCGGGGCCGACCCTCACGACCTTAGTTACTTCTGGATTCTACCCCCGCTGATGGGGCTTGTGGTTCAACCCATCGTCGGAACCGCTTCGGACAAAACCTGGACCCGCATTGGCCGCCGTCTCCCCTATCTTATTGTCGGCGCGTTGGTGGCCGTGCTCGTGATGTGCCTGCTCCCCAATGCCGGCTCCTTCGGGCTGGCTGTTTCGTCGGCTATCCTCATCGGACTGGTCGCGTTAATGCTGCTCGACACATCCATCAACATGGCAATGCAGCCTTTCAAAATGCTTGTTGGCGACATGGTCAACGAAAAGCAGAAAGGCCTCGCCTACTCTATTCAGAGTTTCCTTTGCAATGCCGGATCGATTGTGGGCTATGTGTTCCCCTTCCTCCTCACCTGGATCGGATTCAAGAACACCGCCGCTGCCGGGGTGATTCCTCAGACAGTCGTGTTCTCGTTCTACTTCGGAGCCGCAATCCTGCTCGGGTGCGTTGTCTACACTCTCTGCAAAGTAAAAGAGTGGCCCCCGCAAGTTTACAATGAATACAACGGTGGCGAGCAAGTCGCGGCCGACGGCTCTAAGGAAAAAACCAACCTCATCAAACTGCTTGTCAAAGCCCCATCGACTTTCTGGACGGTGGGCCTTGTGCAGTTCTTCTGCTGGTTCGCATTCCTGTTCATGTGGACCTACACCAATGGAACCATTGCAAAGAATGCCTTTGACTGCCCTGAAACCACCACCATTCACGGAATAGTGGAACATGGGGCTGACGGCAAGATTATTAACGAAATTTCGGCCAAATACATTCTCGTCAACGGCAACGAGGTAATTGTGGACCACGGAAAAGCCACGGTGGCCGGCATTGAAACCGCCGATGGCGAATTCATCCCGGCCAACTCGGTTGTCATCATGCGCGACGACCTCCCCGAGATTAACATAAATAAGGGTGGGC
Organism: uncultured Alistipes sp.; assembly: GCA_964435935.1. Taxonomy (GTDB): domain Bacteria; phylum Bacteroidota; class Bacteroidia; order Bacteroidales; family Muribaculaceae; genus UBA7173. The sequence goes on along the minus strand of CAYTBH010000009.1, from coordinate 25,290 downwards.
TCAACATAACAGTCCCCACCAAGGGAATTGCGATTCCAACACCCGTAGTTGTAGCCGACCTGCTTTACACCGTTGACGGCATCAGCCAATATCAATTTGGCTCATCCGTTGAAACCGATGGTTGCCCGCTGGTTATCAACGGCAAAGATGTTGTCAACACCAGCTCGTTCAAGATAGTTGACCACCTTGCGCGCCTCAACGGCCCCACGAAGCTCACAACCGCTGACATTTGCACGACAGACCCCAAGACGGGCGAACTGGTAATCGACGGAGCGTCGGAAGCAACGCTCGAGAATCCTTCGAACGCATCTTTCAGCACCTCAGTTGTGCTAAACACTGAATCGCAGCAATACAACGACGCCGGCAACTGGGTTGGCATCCTGTTTGCCATCCAGGCCATAGGCTCGGTGCTCTGGGCGGTTGTTCTCCCAATGTTCCGCTCCCGCAAATTCTCCTACTCGCTCAGCCTTCTGCTCGGCGCCGCCGGATTCATCAGCGCCGGAGTGCTTCACGACCAGTACCTGCTGTTCGGCTCCTTCTTCCTCATCGGATGCGCATGGGCCGCTATGCTCGCGTGGCCGTTCACTATTCTCACCAATTCGTTGCGGGGCGGCAACATCGGCGCATACCTCGGGCTGTTCAACTGCTCGATTTGCCTGCCGCAGATTGTCGGCGCGCTGCTTGGCGGATGGATTCTGGGCATGTTCAGCGGTGCCGACACCCTCGCGCCTCAGCACGTCATGATGATAATCGCCGGCATTTCGCTGTGCCTCGGAGCCTTATCGGTTGTCTTTATCAAGGAGCACAAATCGGAATAACCCTCAAAAGACTATCCAAATGAAAAAAATATATTTTTCCCTAATCGCAGCACTGACATTGAGCGCGTGCGGTGGCACAAAAGAATATGATGCCTACGTCGCAACTCTCGCGGCGCAGCCGGAGATAATCGACACAATCTCGACCCCTGAAAGTTACGGAGCATATATCGACTCTCTGCAAGCGATAACCACCGCGTTCGAGTCAGCAGGCGTCAAACTCAACGACGACCAACGCGAGGAAATCAACGCTCTCGGAATTAAGATTGCCGACGCGATGGAAGCGCGTTACTCAGCCATCACAGCCGCTGCAACCGAATCAGCCGACACCACAGCTGTCAAGAGTCAAGCCAACGACTAAACTCCTGACGGAGTGACACCCATCTTACCCTCCCCGCTGCCTCAAAAAATCTCAGGCGGCGGGGAGTTTTTTAAGGATTTTTTGTAATTTTGCGTTCAGCTTACATAAACAGCTCTATGGCACCGCTCAACGAAAAAATCTACGGCCTAATAGGCTATCCGCTCGTTCATTCTTTTTCCAAGAACTATTTCAACCAAAAGTTTGAAGCCGAGCACATTAACGCGAAATACATCAACTTCGAGATTCCCGACATTGGCGACCTTATGGAGTTGATTGCCGAAACCCCGAATCTCTGCGGCCTCAACGTAACCATTCCTTACAAACAGCAGGTGCTCCCATATCTCAACGACATGGACCCCGCCGCAAAGCGGATTGGAGCTGTGAATGTGATTAAATTCGTTAGCGGAAAGAACCCGAATGATTTCAAACTCATCGGGTACAACAGCGACTATATCGGATTTGGCGATTCAATTCGCCCGCTCCTCAAACCACACATGAAGGAAGCGCTTGTGCTTGGCACAGGTGGCGCGTCAAAGGCTGTCAGCGTGGCGCTCGAGGACCTCGGAGTGAAGCCTCAACTTGTTTCGCGCACGAAACGGCCCGGAGTGCTCACCTACGACGAACTCACGCCCGAAGTGATGGCCAACCACAAAATCATAGTCAACACCACCCCGCTCGGGATGTATCCTCATGTTGACACTTGCCCCGATATTCCATACGACTTGCTGGACGACAGCTATCTTTGCTACGATTTGCTTTATAATCCCGACATAACGCTGTTTATGAAAAAAGCCTCGGAGCACGGAGCTGAAGTTAAAAACGGCCTCGAAATGCTTCTGCTTCAGGCTTTCGTATCGTGGGAAATCTGGAATTCTAAACGTCGGCGCTTCCTCTCACCCGAATGATCCGACGGCTATCACTAAGTTTTTAACAACCCATAAACTGAATAAAAGTGGCTGAAAAAGAAAATCAAACCGGCATGGCGAAGTTCGCCAAATGGGTGTATATCCTTGCCATCGTTATAATCCTGTTCCCGTACAGCAAACTTGGAGGGTCAGATTTCATCACCCCCGCAATCGCTTTGTTCGCAGGACTTGTATTCGCGTTCATCTTCCCGATGCCCTACCCCAAATTCAACAAAAAGGCATCGAAATACCTGCTTCAGGCATCGGTTGTGGGGCTGGGGTTCGGCATGAATCTCACTCAGGCGCTAAAAAGCGGTGCCGACGGCATGATGTTCACCATCGTGTCGGTGATCGGAGTGATGGTGTTCGGCGTGCTGCTTGGCTACTGGATGCACCTTCAGCGCAAAACATCCTACCTGATAGCTTCGGGCACAGCAATTTGTGGCGGCAGCGCCATCGCGGCCGTGGGTCCCGTGCTGAAAGCCGATGACCACGAAATGGCCGTTTCGCTCGGCGTTATTTTCATTCTCAACGCGATAGCGCTTTTCATCTTCCCGCCCATCGGTCACTTTTTCGAAATGTCGCAGGCCCAATTTGGCACATGGGCCGCTATCGCCATCCACGACACCTCGTCGGTGGTAGGTGCCGGCGATGCCTACGGCCCGGAAGCGTGCCAAATCGCCACCCTCATCAAGTGTACCCGCGCGCTATGGATTATTCCGCTGGCGTTTGTCACAATGTTCATCTTCCGCGACAAAAGCTCGAAAGGTATCTCGATTCCCTGGTTCATCTTCCTGTTTGTAATCGCGATGGTCATCAGCACCTATTGCGGGCTCCCCGAAGCGCTCACCACCACTATTGTGTACATCGCTAAGAAGATGCTCGTTGTCACCCTCTTCTTTATCGGAGCCGGGCTCTCCCTTTCGATGATAAAGAAAGTCGGCGTTAAGCCATTGCTTCTCGCCGTGCTTCTGTGGATTATTATCGGCGTAAGCTCGTTCTTCGTGGTAATGAACACGATAGAGTAATTTCCCCGCCAATGAACAGAGGCCTCCGCTCAACACCTCTACTATATCCCGCCGCGAGTTTCGCGGCGGGTATTGTTTTGGAGGCCTCGGTCGCGCATTCACCATGGCTGGTCCCTTGCGTGGGTGCCTTTATTGCCTTAGCGCTGCTGTTGTTTCGGCGACGATACTTGGCCGTGCTCGCATTGTTCGCGACAATAGGCTCAAGCTCGCTCGCCATAAAGCAGACTCCTGAGCCCGACTTCTCGCGGCTCACACCTTTAAGCGATGTGTCGGGAGTGGTTGAGAGCGCCCGGGAGAGCGATAGCGGTAGCCGGCTGATTGTAGAGACTCTCCACCCGGCAAGATTCAAGGCGATTGTCAACATCCGCTCGGCTGAAGCCCTATTCCATCCAGGCGACACAATCGTATTCAACGGCGTTTGGAAGAGCCCAGATGCTCCGCTTGATGTCCCCTACGAGTTCTCGTTGGAATCCTACTGCTTTCGCAAGCATATCGGGGCTATCTGCGCCGCTGACCATTTCGAAACAGTCGGAAGGAGTTCCCTGAAGCCCGGCTGGGCGCAGCGTATGCGACAGCGACTTGCCCTTGCTCTGAGAACCACAAGCCTCGACCCCTCGGCAGAGGCACTTTTGGAAGGGATTCTACTCGGCGATCCAGAAGCGGTCAGCGCCGAAACAAGAGAAAGTTTTTCTGAAGCTGGCCTGGCCCACACTCTCGCATTGAGCGGCACGCATCTTGCCGTGATCGCTTCGTTCTTGGCATTAGTGTTTTTCCCATTGCAACTCGGGGGTGCGAGGCGATGGGCTTTTATTGGCACCGCGGCGGCCATGTGGGGATATGTATGGCTCACAGGCGCGCCAGCGTCTGTTGTCAGGGCCGCCGTAATGGCCAGTTTTGTCATAGCGGGCCGATTGTTCAGCCTTTCCACCTCGGGATTCAACTCGCTCTGCGCGGCAGCGTTACTGATACTGCTGTTCGCTCCGACTCAATTATATTCCCCAGGGTTTCAGATGTCGTTTCTCGCAGTAGCAGGTATATTGATGTTTGCAGGCAAATTAACACTCCGGAGCGTGGGCAACCCGTTTTTGCGTCTGATAAGCTCATGGGCAGCTGTTTGCCTATCAGCCGTCATAGGGACCGCCGGCGTTAGCGCATGGCTGTTTCATCGGTTCCCGATGGCGTTTCTGCTCGCCAACTTGCCGATTTCTTTTCTGCTTCCCGCGTTTATGGGGGGCGGCATTTTGCTCATTCTGGTTAGTCTGCTCGGGTTTAATGCTGGGTGGCTGGTGGCCGTGCTCAACTGGCTTTCATCAGCCATCTGCGGCATTGCCGAGGGAGTGAACACGCTCCCGTGGCACCAAATTGTTGGACTTTGGTTTCCGGCATGGATACTGGTGTTCTACTATGGCGCGTTGTTTCTTTTCTACATTGCCGCCACCCGACGTCAAGCATTGCCTGCCATTTCGGGAGTTATATTGATGGTAACATTCGTGTGTCTAAGCTTCATTTGCGCACCACGCCCGGAGGCCAAATCAATCTATAAACTTTCGGATCCATTCTGCACGGCTTGGGTGGTTTTCGACAAAGGAAATGCGTGGATTTTGAGCGATGTTCCCCAACGACACGAAGAGGCACTGCTCGCCCGAATCTGCTGGCGGCTTCGCGAGCCGTTAGCTATAAGAGGTATCGACTCGCTGAGAATCGCGCCCGACACTATTACCGACGGATTTTTCAACCGCAAAGGGCAATTCGCCGCGGCAGGCTCAACCGACATTGTGTTTATTGATAGAGAAAACGAGGTAGTCCGCTTGAAAAAGCGGCCTCGGTACGCAGTGGTGGGCGGCCACTACCGGCACAACATCTCCAAGGTTGTCAACATCGTATCTCCCGACACTATCGTATTGTCGCCAAGCCTCGACTTTGCCATTGAGCAGAAATTCGCAGCCCAACTCGACTCGCTTGGTTATCCCTACACAAGGTCGGAATACAGGTATTGGAAATAGGGCGACATGTATGTGCCGGGACGAGTAACCGCTCCGTCGAAAAGAACTATGTCAAGATCAATCTCTACCTCGCCACTGGTGTTGGGTTGACGACGTTCCCGCTCAAATTTTTTAAGTCGCTGATTCAATGCTTTGTAATCGCCTACAAATCGTCCGGTGCAAAGGCGATTGGAATATCGCGACATCGTGCGCCCGCTGGTGTCGTTCGAATCAATGGTTGACGAAAACCGACAATCGCCGAGAAGGGCTTTTAGGAAAACCTCAGCTTCATCGAGGCGCATCCGACGATCGGGAACATTGCTCCCGATGCAGACAACTACCTGATGAATTACGCTTTCCGACATTAATATCAATCACTTAACCGAGATTTGGTCAACGCCGCGCATTGACAGGCCTATGCGTCTTCGATCAAGGTCAACCGAAATAACGCGTACCATGACATGTTGTTGCAGGGAAACAACCTCCGCGGCAGAGCGCACGCGGCGGTCGGCCAGCTGGCTGATGTGTACCAAGCCGCTTTCGTGCACGCCGATATCGACAAACGCTCCGAAATCTGTGATATTATTGACTATGCCCGGTAGAACCATCCCCTCATGGAGGTCTTCTATCTCGTGAACAGAATCATCAAACTGAAACTCCGAGGCTTTTTCACGGGGGTCACGACCGGGCTTGCGCAGCTCTTCAATAATGTCGTTGAGTGTTGGGAGCCCTATTCCGTCGGCCTCGTAGCGCGACAGGTCAATCTCGGCAAGCATTTTTGGTTCAGCCACAAGTTCGTCAACCTTGTGGCCGGTGTCGGCAGCCATTCGTTCCACCAGCGAATAACGCTCGGGGTGCACGGCGGTGTTGTCGAGCACGTTGTGACTCTCGGGAACCCTGATGAACCCGGCGCACTGCTCAAAAGCTTTCGCCCCGAGTCGCGGCACTTTGAGGAGCTCCTTGCGCGATGTGAAATTACCGTTTTGCTCCCTGAAAGCGACAATATTATCGGCCAGCGCGTCGCCTATGCCAGAAACATATGATAGGAGTCTTCTCGAGGCAGTGTTGAGATTAACGCCAACGGAATTAACGCAACTTTCAACCGTCATATCGAGCGAGCGCTTCAACTTAGTCTGGTCAACATCGTGCTGATACTGCCCCACTCCGATGGATTTCGGGTCGATTTTCACCAACTCGGCGAGGGGGTCCATCAGACGCCGCCCAATTGAAACGGCTCCGCGAACTGTCACATCGTGGTCGGGGAACTCGTCTCGAGCGATTTGAGAAGCGGAATAGACCGACGCACCATTCTCGCTGACAACGAAAACCTCCACTTTATGAGGAAATTTCAAAGACCTCACAAAGCGCTCGGTTTCGCGACTCGCTGTGCCGTTGCCAATCGCGATTGCCTCCACGCGATGCTGCTCAACGAGTTTTAGCAGTCGCTTCTCGGCATCCTGGATGTAATTGCGCGGGGGTGTGGGATAAACCACATCGTGACACAAGAGCGCGCCAGCCTCATCAAGACAAACGACCTTGCACCCGGTGCGATAGCCGGGGTCGATGCCCATGGTGCGCTTCGGCCCGAGAGGAGCCCCGAGCAGAAGTTGGTGAAGGGACTCCGCGAAAACCTTTATCGCGCCCTCGTCGGCCCGTTCCTTTGCCTCAGCGGCTATTTCAGCCTTTATTGAAGGCAGAATCAATCGTTTGTAGGCATCGCGGACCGCGGTGTCAACAATTTCAGCTGATGACTGAAGCGCGTCGCGCCGAATGAAATAGCTTAGCAACCGCGACACCATTGCATCGTCGTCAATTTCAATTGACAGTTTAAGCAACCCCTCTGCCTCGCCACGGCGCATGGCAAGGTAGCGATGGGACGAGCATCGGTTCAACGGTTCCTCGATTTTGAAATAATTGCGATAATTGGCTGCTTCCACCTCCTTGCCTTTGGCAACTTTGCAAGAAAGCTTGGCCGACCGGCGGAAAGTGGTCCTTACGCGCTCGCGGGCTGTCTCGTTTTCGCTAACCCACTCGGCAATAATGTCCGACGCGCCAGCGATGGCCGCATCGACATCAGCGACATTATCGCTGACGAATTTCGACGCGGTCGCACGCGGGTTAGCGCACTTTTGCGACATGATTATTTTCGCGAGCGGCTCCAGTCCATTCTCGCGGGCCACTTGAGCCCGGGTGCGTCGTTTGGGCTTGAACGGGAGGTAGATATCCTCAAGTACGGCAAACTCCTTGGCATCTTCTATGCGCTGCCGCAAAGCGTCGGTGAGCTTCCCTTGCGACTCGATTGTCTGCAACACATAATCTTTGCGCTTGAAAAGTTCCTGAAGCGCATCGAAGCGCTGCTGGATGGCGAAGATTTCAACTTCGTCGAGTCCGCCGGTCGCTTCTTTGCGATAGCGGCTGATGAAGGGGATGGTGGAACCCTCGGCGAGAAGTCCGAGAGCCGCCGCCACATGTTTTTCCGGGATATTTAGCTCCTCGGAAATTATTTCAGTTGCAGAACGGGTCATAAAAAATCTTGGGAAAGAGAAAAACGGTGGAATGAAAGGAACTATTTCCTTCGAAGCGTAATGAGGGTTACCTCGGGTGTAGCCCCTATGCGCATCGGAACGCCTACCTCTCCGGCGCCAATGTTGACATAGAGCTTGTGGTCGCTCGAATCGTCGACATAGAGGCCGCCCCAGGTGGGATAGCGAAGCGCCGCTGGCGATAGACCGAACAGCTCAACCTGCATGGCGTGCGTGTGTCCTGAAAGGGCGAGCTGAACATTAATGTCGGAATGGTTCTTTATTGAATCAACCCAGTGCGCCGGGTTGTGGGTTAGCAGGATTTTGGTCGCCGAATCACCGAGCGAAGGATAAGCTTTCGTCAGAGAGCCATAAACCGGGAACGGATGGTCGCCAATATTCTCGACCCCTATCAAAGCGATTGAATCATTGCCTTTGCGCAGCCACACAGTCTGATTCCTCAGCAGCTTCATTCCCGTCGCATCATAGTCGGCATAAAGTTCCCGCATATTCGCTTCCTTCTCGGCTGCGGAATGCCATTCGCGGTAATCGCCATAATCGTGGTTACCAAGAATCGCATACACACCGAAGGGTGCGGATAGACGCGAGAGGGTTTCAACGAACGGTTTGAACTCGTCGGACTGTCGGTTGACAATATCCCCCGTGAACACTATCACGTCGGGGTGAAGCGAGTTAATCTTGTCGACAAGCTTAGAAGGGAATGTTGTGTCAGAGCCAAATGTGCACAGGTGAAGGTCTGAGAACTGAGCGACACGAAATCCCTCAAATTCCTCGCCGAGCCCTGGAATATCCACGTCGACATCCTTCACATCAATCGAATATCGGTTGATTAAAGCACCCCACCAAAAGCTAAGGAACAGAATTACGGCGACAACGACTCCTGCCCAGCTCATACCGGGGATGCGGCGCTTATGGAACCAACGGGGAATACCCCCGATCAAATCGAAAAGAACAGCGACGTACTTTGGAATGTAAATGGAGAAATAGCCGAAGAGCAGCCACATCTTCGTCAGCAACTCGCCGGAACCTCCCGAACGGGCCGGCAAAATAATGGCCACGACAAAGAGCAGGGCGAGGCCCAAGGCCGACCATTTCTGAATGCGGCCAAGAATCGGTTTTAACGGGGCGTGCGAACGCAGTTGGCGATAAATATACCAGTCGACAAGCCCGTTGAAAACCAGCGTGACGAGCAGAAAGAGGAGAGAAACCCGCATATACTTCAGTTCAACGAAACGAGGTTACACCTCACCATCGGCGGCAAGCTTGTTGCGCAGAGGATTGGCATACATTTCAAGAATGGAGTGGCGCATAAACTCGCGCTCCTCGTCGGTGACATCGGGCAAATCTACCTTTGCTATCTGATTGTCGAGATACTTGTTAAACTTCTCGACATCCTCGGCGGTGTAGCGATCTTTGAAGCGGTCGGTGTTGTTAACCGTGTCGTAGGCAATGTAATTGAGAGGGAATATCTTATACCCGCGGTGGATATGCTGGTCGATGACGGCGCACACCTTGCGAACAACTTCAACTTTGTCGGTACAGTCAACCAACTTTTCAAGTTCGGGATTGATGCAGGGGCCAACCGCGAAATGAACCTGGCCTTTGAATTGAAGAATGCCCGTCTCCATGCTGAAGAGGTCGTCGCGCTGCGATTTCTTAAACTCCGGGTCGCGTCGGCGAGCGAGGAATTCGCGGGCTTTCAGATAATCGTTGGGGTCATACTCGTAAGAAATCGAGGACGGGGTGATGTTAAGTTCCAACAGGCGTCCGGCAATTGTTGGGGCATCGCCCGAGAGGGCAAGCATTTTCAAAACGCTCTCCTGGGTAACGTCGTTTGAATCCTTCGCACGTCCTTCGCGCTGAGCGATCCAAACCGATTCGCCTTTCTTCTGAATGCAATAGTGAATATAGCCCGACAGTTGCTTGGCGGCCTCGAGTGCTTTTGTCAGACGCAGATTGCGTTTCACTATGATGCCCTTGTTGAGGCGCACAAGGTCGGCAATCCAGTCATAAATCAGCAGGTTGTCGCCAAGGGCCACTTCCTGCGCCGGAAGTCCGTTGCGAAGCATGGCCAGGCCAAGGAATGAGGCATCGAGCACGATGTCGCGGTGGTTGGTGATAAACAATCGGCTTTTTGACAAATCAAGCGTGTCAATGCCCGTATCGGTCACTCCCGAAGTCGTGGCTTTCTCGAGCAACAAAAGAATATCCAGCATTACATTGCGCTGGAAATCGTTGGTTGTCTTGATTTTCGACAACTTTTCCGACAGCTCTTTGATGTCGGTGTTGGGCATTATGTATTTAATAGCACGTTCAAAACCGGGCTCTTTGAGCAAATGGGCCATTCGCTCTTGGAACTGTTCATCATCATGCGGGGCTATGTCTTTATATTCTTCAGGAGTTGTAGCCATGGTATGTAAATCACGGATGGGGTATTCAACCCTTTTCGTATTAACAGGTTTTAACCTTGATGTGAGCCACAAAATTAAACAATAAAACAGACTTTTAAAAAACAAACGTTCTTAAACACTGATTTTTTAGCTTAATTTAAGGTTACGCCTCGGGCTTAGATGCGAAACTAAGCACTGTGGGACTCTCAACATCAACACCAAACTGACGGGCTCGGGCCAAAATGGCTCGGGCGAGTTTTGGCTTCAATTCCTCAGGACAATAGCGGAAATAAGCTTCGGCGGCACGGACATGGGCAGCGTCAGGCATGGGATATTCCCGACGCTCGGGGAGTCCGAAAACGCTGTCGGGAAGTTCTTTTTTCTCTTCGTAGGTTAATCTGTCAGACATAGCGGTAGTATTTTCCTCTAAAAACAAACCGCGGCATCCGAAAGTTGGATGCCGCGGCTAATGCGTTTCAGGTCAAGCAGGTAATCAGAACGAAAGGAACAGAGTTTCGAGCCAGATGACGGCCATGCCTGCAACATACCCGGCAAAAGCCATCCAGGTGACGCGCTTGACATACCACATGAACTGAATCTTCTCAATGCCCATGGCGACAACGCCTGCCGCGGAGCCGATAATCAGGAGCGAACCGCCCACGCCGGCACAGAAGGTGAGCAAATGCCAGAAGAGGCCGTCGGCCACAAAGAATTGAGCGTATGCGGGGTCGGCTGACGCCTGCACCATAGCCTCAGTGGCTACTGGATACATGTTCATACAAGCGGCAACAAGCGGCACATTGTCGACAATCGATGAAAGCACGCCGATGATGCCGTTGATGAGATAAGGCTGGTGGAATGTTTCGTTAAGCCAGCCGGCGAGCTCGCCAAGGATGCCTGCCTGTTGCAAGGCGGCCACCGACATGAGGATGCCGAGGAAAAAGAGGATGGTCGACATATCGATGCTCTTCACCACCTGTGAAATTCGTCCCTCCATTTTTGAGTCGAGGTTATAGTGGCGCACAATCAACTCGGTGGCAAGCCACAGAGCTCCGAGCGAGAAGAGAATTCCCATATAGGGGGGCAGGTGGGTCAACGATTTGAAGACTGGCACAAACAGAAGCCCAGCCACACCGCAAATGAGGATGGTCACCGAAAGTTTGTAGTGGTGCTCGGAGAGCACATAGCCAACTCGGCGGTCATTTTCGTTGAGTTCCTCGACTGGGCCGGCATGGATGAATCGGGTGGCAATCCAGGTGGGTATTATCATCGCAACCATCGAGGGCAACAGAAGGTTGACAATCAGGTCGACCGACGACACATAGTTCTTCATCCACAACATAATGGTTGTGATGTCGCCAATGGGCGACCACGCGCCACCGGCATTCGCGGCGATGACAATGACGCAGGCAAACATCCAGCGCTCCTTTTGGTCGGCAAGCATTCGCCTGAGCATCATCACCATGATAATGGTTGTGGTCATGTTATCGAGGATACTCGACAGGAAGAATGCCACAAACGCGAGCACCCACATGAGGCCGCGCTTGTTCTTGGCATGGATGCGGCGTACGATGATGTTGAAGCCGCCGTAGCGGTCGATGAGCTCCACAATCGTCATCGCTCCGATTAGGAACACCACGATTTCACATGTGTCGCCAAGAGATTCAACAATGTCAGACGAAAGGTTGGGATCGTGGCCCATCACGCCGTAGATGGCCCAGAGAATCCCACACATCAAAAGAGCGAACGTCGCTTTATTGATGTGCAAAACGTGCTCCAGGGCTATGCCGATATAGCCGAGCACGAACAAAACAATTAAAGCAGTGACCATTGATTAGTAAGGTAAAAAGATAAATGTCACAAAAACAAATGATTAGTTTCTTAAGTCAAGAAACAATCCCAACCCTCGGTCCGAGGATTGAGATATATCCATGATTACACAAATCAAAGTTATGCATTAAATACGGAAAAAATTCCGTATTTATCCAAATTTACCAATTTTTCGCCAAATCAACCAACAAAAGACTGGCGGCATCAGCTCTTGTGTTGAGCCGATGCCGCCACGAAGTATCTTGTTACAATAGTCAGTTTAGAAATGCCGGAAAACTTGGAATAGCAGGAATTGTTCGCGCAGGGAGTCGAGGGGTCGATTAATCAACTCGGGTGATTGAGGCTCCGAGGCTGTTCAGTCGCTCGTCGATGCGCTCGTAGCCCCTGTCGATCTGTTCGATGTTGCCTATGACGCTCGTCCCCTTCGCCGACATCGCTGCAAGAAGCATGGCGATGCCCGCGCGTATGTCGGGCGAACTCATATTGTTGGCCCTGAGAGTGAACTTGTGATCGTGCCCGATTACCACAGCTCTGTGTGGATCGCAGAGGATGATTTGCGCACCCATGTCAATGAGTCCGTCAGTAAAGTAAAGACGGCTCTCGAACATCTTTTGGTGAATCAGCACGCTTCCGCGGCATTGGGTGGCTACAACAAGCATGACACTCAAAAGGTCGGGAGTCAATCCGGGCCATGGAGCATCAGCGATGTTCATAATCGAGCCATCGAGAGCGGTGTCGATCACATAACTTTCCTGTGCCGGGACGAATATATCATCGCCGCGCTGTTCGAGCATGATGCCGAGGCGGCGGAAGCTCTCGGGAATAATGCCGAGATTGTCGTAGCTCACATTCTTAATCGTAAGCGAACTGCGGGTAATCGCAGCCATACCGATAAAACTGCCTACCTCGATCATATCGGGAAGGATTACATGGCTCGCTCCGCCGGGCTCACCCTGGAAGCCTTTTATGGTTAACAGGTTTGACCCAACTCCTGAAATCTCGCACCCCATAGCTATCAACAGCTTGCAAAGTTGCTGAATATATGGCTCACATGCAGCATTGTAGATGGTTGTAACGCCCTCGGCATACGCCGCGGCCATAAGGATATTGGCAGTGCCAGTCACCGAGGCCTCGTCGAGAAGCATGTAGGCGCCGCGAAGACGCCGACCATTGGGAACGGTCAGCAGATAGGCATGCTTTTTAGGCTCGTAGGTGTAGTGGGCACCCAAATTAATGAACCCCTGAATATGGGTGTCGACCTTGCGACGCCCTATTTTGTCACCACCTGGCTTGGGGAAATAGGCGCTTCCGAAACGGCCAAGCAGCGGGCCGACAACGAGGACCGACCCGCGGAGATGGGCAGCCCGCTTGATGAAATCATCGGAGAGAACATAGTCCAAGTCGACAGAATCGGCCTGGAAAGTATACCGCCCCCTCTCATGACGCATAACCTTCACACCCATCTGGCGCAGAAGGTCGATAAGATTCTTAACATCACGAATTTCGGGGATGTTGGATATTTCTACGGGTTGGGAGGTGAGCAACGTGGCGCTGATAATTTGCAGAGCCTCGTTCTTCGCTCCTGCCGGAACGATTTCGCCGCTTAAAGAGCGTCCACCTTCAATTACAAAAGAACTCATTTACACCTGTTGAAAAACGTGAAAAACTAAACTTTACTTACCGCATTGCCAACCTGCACCACCTCCGGGTGAAGCATCACACCGAAAACAGCCTTTACGCGGTTTTGCACCTCATGCTGAAGCGCCAGCACATCAGCCCCGGTAGCCTCCGTGGTTCTGTTGACAAGCACAAGGGGTTGACTCGGCCATAAGGCCGCGCCACCCTTGGAAAACGGCTTGCATCCGGCTTTGTCAATCAGCCACGCTGCCGACAGCTTTACACAGCCATCGGGCATGCAGTGATGCTGCACAGCTATTGGTTCAACTCCCATGTGGCGGCAATGACGGTCCCAGGAGTCTTCAATCGTACGAAACTCATCGGCTGAAACCACCGGGTTTTTGAAATAGCTACCCGCGCTCCCTACCACACGGGGGTCGGGCAGCTTGGTCGCACGCACATATCGGATGGCCCTCGCTATCCTCAGCGGGGTCACATCAGAATCAGATAAATCGCCAAGCGCTTCTCTGACTCCGCTGTATTCAAGTTTTGGTGCGACATTTTTCGAAAGTCGCAGCTCAACTTCGAAGATGGAAAGCCGCTTTGACATTTCGGACTTAAAATAGGAGTGGCGGTAGGCGTATTCGCACTTTTCGGCTGGCAATACCACTACTTCGAATGTATCGATATCGAAAGCTCTGACCGCGACAACGCAATCGGCAAACTCGGCCCCGTATGCGCCAACATTCTGAACAGCCGCGCCGCCTACACACCCGGGAATCCCGGCAAGGTTTTCGAGACCCCATAGTTGCCTCTCTGCCGCAAAATCCACAAGATGGTCGAGAACCGTTCCCGCCTGAACTCTTAGGCAGACATTGTCGGGGATATTGTCGACAGACTCGACTTCGGTAATGGCGTTCCCGGTGCAATGTAGTATGGTGGCGTTCACTACGTCATCAACGAAAATAACATTGCTGCCACCGCCGAGGCAAAACAGATCGCCTCGAAGCAATTCGGGCTGCTCCTTTGCAAGCTGGCGCAAGTCGTCGAGGGTATCGTAAGTCACTAAACAGCCACATTCGGCACGGGTGCCGAATGTGGTCAGTTCAGTTAGGTTCGCATTTCGGATAGCCTTGTACATCAGCCTCCAAAATTGTCGTAATGAATGCTTTCCGGCTCAACACCGAGAGAATAAAGCATATTATTGACGGCGTTACTCATCGGGCCGGGGCCGCACATGTAGTATTCAATATCCTCGGGGGCCTCGTGGTCCTTAAGGTAAGTGTCGTGCATCACCTGGTGAACAAAGCCCGGGGTGTACTTCACTCCCGCGGCATCGGCTGCCGGGTCGGGACGGTCGAGAGCGAGATGGAAATGGAAATTGGGGAATTCCTTTTCCAACTCCAGGAAGTCGTTGAGGTAGAACACCTCGTTGAGAGCACGCGCACCGTAGAAATAGTGCATTTCGCGGTCGGTGGTCTTGAGGGTCTTCGTCATGTGCATGATCTGGGCGCGCAGGGGGGCCATGCCGGCACCGCCGCCAACCCAAATCATCTCGTTCTTCGAGTCGAATATCGGGTGGAAGTCACCGTAGGGGCCACTCATCATCACCTTGTCGCCCGGCTTGAGGGTGAAGATATAGCTCGATGCGATACCCGGGTTCACATCCATGAAGCCAACTTCGGGTTTCGGCTTGAACGGAGGGGTCGCGATGCGCACCGTGAGCATGAATCTATCCCCTTCGGCGGGATAGTTGGCCATCGAATAGGCGCGCACGGTGGTTTCTGTATTGACGCATTTGAGGTTGAACAGTCCGAATTTTTCCCACGCCGGGAGATATTCGGCACCGATTGAAGCCTTGTCGATATCCTTGTCGTAGTCGATCTTGAAAGGAGGTATCTTAATCTGGGCGTAAGACCCCGGGATGAAGTCCATGTGCGCACCCTCAGGAAGAGCAACAATGAACTCCTTGATGAAGGTTGCCACGTTGTTGTTCGACACAACAGTGCACTCATATTCCTTGATGTCGAGAACCGAAGCGGGCACTTTGATGTCAACATCGTTCTTCACCTTCACTTGGCAAGCCAAGCGCCAGTCGTCCTTGATTTCCTTGCGGGTGAAGTGAACGGCCTCGGTGGGGAGAATCTCGCCACCACCTTCGGTGACCTGCACCTTGCACTGGCCGCAGCTACCTTTGCCGCCGCAAGCCGACGGGAGGAAGACGTTTTTGGAGGCAAGCGCCGAGAGAAGCGGGCCGCCGGCCTGCACCTCGACCTTGCGGTCGTTGTTGATTGTGACAGTGACATTACCCGAGCTAACGAGGTACTTCTTCGCGATGAGAAGCACGGCCACAAGCACCAGGGTAATCACAAGAAAGATGGCAACACCCGCCACCACTGTGGGCCAAAGGGTTGAAGTTTCCAGCAGTATCATGGTCGAATGTTCTTTTAAATTTTAATACCCAGGAAGCTCATGAAGGCAATTCCCATCAGAGCGCAGAGGATGAATGTGATGCCGATGCCGCGCAGAGGGGCCGGAACATTTGAATAGGACGACACACGCTCGCGAATTGCCGCGATGGCGGTGATGGCGAGCAACCATCCCAGGCCCCAGCCGGCCCCGGCGCAGGTAGCGGTCCAGACACTCGTCCAGTCGCGCTGCTGCATAAAGAGCGAACCGCCGAGGATGGCGCAGTTTACCGCGATAAGCGGTAGGAAGATGCCCAGCGAGGCATACAGACTCGGGGAGAACTTCTCGACCGTCATCTCCACCAATTGCGTCATCGAGGCGATCACGGCAATGAACATTATCAGCGAAAGGAAGCTGAGGTCCACCTGCGCATATTCCTCGCCGAGCCAGCTCAGGGCACCTGCCTTGAGCACATAATTTTCAAGAAGGTAGTTAATCGGAAGTGTCACCACCAACATGAATGTCACGGCCACGCCAAGGCCGAAAGCAGTCTTCACGTTCTTCGACACGGCAAGGAACGAACACATGCCGAGGAAGTAGGCGAACACCATGTTGTCGACAAATATCGACCGTATGAAAAGATTGAAATTTTCCATTTCTAATTAATTCGGTGCGGGTTTGCTATTCTCGGCCTCAGGCCTTTTCTTGAAGTTCGGGGTTGCGGGAACGATGAACCCAGATCACACACGCCACGACGATAAGCGCCATCGGCGGCAGAATCATCAGGCCGTTGTTGCTGTAGCCGGCATCGTACCACGACAGGGGAATAACCTGGTAGCCGAAAAGCGTGCCGCTACCGAGCAGTTCGCGGAAAAAGCCCACAACCACCAGAATCCAGGCATAACCGATGCCGTTTCCGATGCCGTCGAGGAACGAAGGCCAAGGCTTGTTGCCCATAGCGAACGCTTCGAGGCGACCCATCAGAATGCAGTTGGTGATAATCAACCCGATGAACACCGAGAGCTGCTTGCTCACATCGTAGGCATACGCCAGAAGCAACTGGTTGACAATAATTACCAACGCTGCCACCACAACGAGCTGCACGATGATACGGATATTTGTGGGAATCGTATTGCGGATGAGCGAGATAATCACATTCGAAAACGCCAGAACTGCCATCACGGACAGGCCCATGACAAGGGCTGGTTCGAGCTTGGCCGTGACAGCCAGACACGAGCAGATGCCCAGCACCTGCACAATCACCGGATTATCCTTTGAGAGAGGGTTAAAAAACACCTCTTTATAATTAATCTTGTCTGCCATAGCCGTTTAATTCTTGCTAAGTGATTCGAGATACGCCTTGTAGGGTGTGAGGCAGCCATCAATCATGGAAGCCACGCCCATAGAGGTTATTGTGCCGCCTGAGATGCCGTCGACATAATCCTGGTTTCCATCGGGTTTGAGGCCCTTCTTAACCACAGTCACCGGCACAAACTGGCCGTCTTTTTCAATCGAGAGGCCGCGGAACTGGTCGGAGAAAGCCGGTTTGGCAATCTCGGCACCAAGACCAGGAGTTTCTCCCTGATGGTCGAAAAAGGCTCCGTAGATTGTCGAGCCGTCGGCATCAAAGGAAACGTAGCCCCAAATCGGGCCCCAGAGCCCCATGCCGGCGAGTGGGAGAATATACTTCGTACCGGCATCGGGAAGCGAGCACACATACACAGGGAGCTGGCGCTCGGCAGCCGGCTTCTTTGCCTCAACCGCCACGTTAACGCCGAAAGCGTTGACGCCATCAATTTTGTCGCCCATGTCGTTCACGACGAACTGGTCGACGATGTATTTATCGAAATCGGCAATCACCTGGTCACGGGGCGACACGATTCTCACCGCTTGTAGAATCTGCCCCATTTTGTCGGCACGGGCATTGTCGTCCTGCTTGTCTTTGAGCGACATTGCTGTGAACGCGAGCGCCGCCCCTACAACCACGACAAGAATCGTGATGTAAACAATCGTATAAACGTTGCTTTGCTTGTTAATCATATTCTTTTCGCGCTAAGGGGTTAAGACTTTGCCCGGGCCATACGACGACGAACATTCGATTCGACAACGCAGTAGTCAATCAGCGGCGCGAGGGCATTCATCAGCAGCACGGCGAGCATGGCACCCTCGGGATAGCCATTATTGTATGTGCGGATGAGGATTGCCACCACGCCGACCAGGAAGCCGTAGATATATTTGCCAACATTAGTGCGGCATGAGGTCACAGGGTCGGGAGCCATAAACACAGCGGCAAATGCGAAACCGCCGAGGCAGAGCTGCGAGCCAACCGAAAGGAACGATGCCGGATAAGTGGGCGTAGCAAAAGTGTTGGCGATGAAGGCCATTACAGCCCCTCCGGCAAACACAGAAAGGACGATGCGCCACGAAGCGATGCCGGTGAGCAGCAGAATCAAACCGCCAATGAGAATGCAGAGAGTCGAGGTCTCGCCAAACGAACCGGGAACAAGCCCCAGGAACATGTGCCACAAGTCAACCGGGTTGCCGGCGATGTCGCGGAACGAGGAGGCAAGTTCGGCTGACGACTGAGCGCCACTGATGGCGATTTGGCCAAGCGGGGTAGCGCCCGTGAATCCGTCGGGGGCCTCACCGCCCACACCGAGCATCGAGCCGAGCGAAACAAACACACCGTCGCCACTCATCTTGGCCGGATAGGCAAAGAAAAGGAATGCGCGGGTAACCAACGCCACATTAAATATATTATAGCCTGTGCCGCCGAACACCTCCTTGACGAAAATCACCGAGAAGGCGGTCGCCACGGCAATCATCCACAGCGGGGTCTCAATGGGGCAAATCATCGGAATGAGAATACCCGTGACGAGGAAACCCTCCTGAATCTCTTCGCCGCGCCACTGCGCCACGGTGAACTCGATGCCGAGGCCGACGACGTAGGTCACTACAATCGAGGGGAGAATGGCCAGGAAACCATACAAAAGGAGCGACCAGAACGGGAACTCCGTCGCACCGCAGGCAAGCCAATGCTGGTAGCCGCAGTTATACATGCCGAAAACGAGGCACGGAAGCAACGACAGCACCACGATAATCATGGTGCGCTTTGAGTCCATGCTGTCATGGATGTGCACCCCCGACTTCGAAGTCTCGCGGGGCGTGAACAGGAACGTGTCCATGCCATCGTAAACCGAACGGAAAGCGTGGAGCTTGCCGCCGGGCTCGAAGGCCGGTTTCGCCTTGTCCATCAGTTTTTTTAATGCTTTCAAAACTTGATTGTTATATGGTTAATGAAAGTGTTGCTATAGTGGCTCACGATAGCTCCTTGCGCAGATAGTCGAGCCCTTCGCGAACTATTTTTTGGAGTTCAAGTTTGGAGGTATCCACAAACTCAGCAAGGGCGAAGTCCTCGGGAGCGACCTCGTAGATGCCGAGCTGCTCCATGCGGTCGATATCCTTCGCGAGAATGGCTTTGATGAGGTATTCGGGAAGAATATCCATCGGCATCACCTTGTCGTATTCGCCGCTCATAATCATCGCGCGCCGTCCGCCGTTGATGCGGGCGTCGGGGTTGAACGCCTTTTTGAACAGGAAATGCCCGGGGAACGAGCGGCTGGTGCTGAGTTTCTTCGGCGAGAGCGAAGCCCAGCCCATAAACTCGTCGACATCATCTCCTTCGGGGATAATGGTGACTTGGCGATAGGGCCAACGCAAAAATCCGTCGTCCGTGACCTTGGTGCCACACAGAACGTTGCCCGAAATAATGCGATGATGGCGGGTGTCGGCTTCGGCATCGCCATTAACGATTGCCGAAATCTCAGCGCCAATAACGGTTTTCACCATTTTGGGCTCTTTGACTTCCGAGCCTGTGAGTGCAACAGTCGCATCCATCGGCACAACTCCCGCGAGCGCAGCCTCGCCTATGCGGCGCAGGGTTTCGAGGTCGAGACACATAACGGTCTCACCCTTGTTGACCGGCTTAATCGCCGCAATCATCGTGCCGGCGTTGCCCGTGGGGTGCGGACCTTCGATGTCGACCATCTCAGCCCCGGCAAGGTCGGGAAGCGCTTCGCCACCGCGGCGGCTAACGTAAACCTTGCCCTCGGTAATCATCGACAGGAGCTTCACGCCAGCCGCGAAAGCTTTCACCTCGGCAGCCGAAAACGCCGATGGGCTTACAGCCAAAGGTGCCGAGTCAAAACCACTGACGAAAATGTCGCGTATCGCGGCATCGCCCAAAGGCACTATGTCGTAGGGACGCTGGCGAGTCAAGGCCCAAAGCCCCGACTCCTGCAGGAAGTCGCGGGCGGCATCCTTGTCGGAAAATATTTTCGAAATGTCGTGCTTCAAAGCCTCGCCCTCGGCGCTCTCAACAACGACACGCTCGATTTTGCGGCGCTCGCCGCGGACAACAGCTTTGACGGTGCCGCTCGCCGGCGACACGAGCTTTATCTGCGGATAGTTCTTGTCGCGAAGCAGAGGCGACCCGGCCTTAACGGCATCGCCCTCGTGGACTTCGACCTTGGGGATGAAGCCCGGGAAGTCGTCGGGGCAGATTGCGACAACAGCCGATGGGCGCGCTACCGCTTTACCCGGTGAAGCGACCGCACCCTGGATGTTGATGTCGAGCCCCTTCTTGATTTTGATTCCAATGCTCATAAAATGTGTTTGATGGCGGAAAATCCATTTATGGGTTGCGCTGAAGCACCCGGAATGAGTTTTTTGAACAGCATGTGCAAGCCACCTGCTGAACTTCGCGAAGTTAATGATTTTTTCCATTCCGCGCATTAATTAACACAACTTATTTTTAGTACGCCGAGCGGGTAGCAAAGAATTGTTAATTATCAATCATTTCGCCACTATTCGTTTGCCCAGTTTAACCTTTCTGCGTACCTTTGTAAAATTCTCGCCCGAGATTTCCAATTAGCACTTCAATATACTCATTCTAATCAATAACCAACTATGCGAAAGAAAAATTTGCTTAAGAACCTCGCTATCGCTGGCGTCCTGTCAGCCATGGCAGCCCCGCCGGCGAGCGCCGACCTTCTCTTCTCAGAGAATTTTGACTACGCGGCTGGCAACTTCCTGCCGAATTCCAACGGCTGGGTTTCCTACGGCACAGGCAAAACCGAGGCTCCCCTCCAAGTCGTTGCCCAGAGCCTTGTATATCCCGGCTATCAGTCATCCCAGGTGGGCGGCGCGCTGCGGCTCGCCGGCAACTGTAACGCCAAAGACCAGTCGACTTTTCACGACATCACCGGCACCGACACCCCGCAAGATATCTATGTCGGGGCGCTCATCTGCGTCAACTCCGTGCCCGACGACTGCAAAGCGCCGTCGATCGCTTTCGTGTCGAACAACTTCAAAGGCTATGTCGACACCTCCTCTCCGACAGCCAAAGGCAACCTGTTTATCCTGCCCGGCACCTCGGAGGGCCACTTCAAACTGGGCCTGAGCAAATCATCAACTTCGGCTTCAGTAACCTCCGAAGGCGAATTCGAATTGGGGAAAACCTACTGCATCGTGATGAACTACGCATACGTTGACGGCGACGGCAACGATGTGGTTTCCGTATGGGTAAACCCCGAAAGCCAGGCCGCGGCCCCTACCCTAACCCACTCGTCAGGGACTGACTATTCCGGCACCTACGGCGCGGCCCGCGGCATCTGCATCCTGCAAAACGGCTCTTCTGTTAAAAAAGCGCCCACAATGCTTGTCGACGCCATCCGCGGCGCCACCGACTGGGCGTCGCTTTTCACCGACGAAGGTGGCGGCGGCTCCGAGGACCCGACTGTAAGCATGTCGGCCACCGAGGTTAACGACGACCCTCTCATGGCATTCGTGACCGACACGGCCACCAAGCAGTTCACCGTGCGCGCCGCGGGCCTCAGCGAGGATATCACCGTCAGCGTCGCAGGTTCGCCCGACCTCTCGGTTGAGCCATCGACTATTTCCAAGGAGGCAGCGCAGTCGGCTACCGGGGCCATCGTCACAGTGACCTACGCGCCCACCACTGACGGCATTTTCGAAGGCTCGCTCACACTCGCCAGCGGCGAAAACACTGCCACCACGACATTCCAGATGACGGCCTACCCCGTCAAGCAGCTTGTCAACTCGCTGCAGATTGCCAACCAGGATCCGGAGGCGTTTGAGTCGCTCGTGCTCAACAGCACCGTCACCATTTCCTACATCGACGAGGAAAGCGGCACCATTTATGGCTATGACATGGCCGGCGGCGTAGCGTTCAAGGACGACTTCACCGACTTCGAGGGAATCAAGGTCGGCGACAAAATCAAAAAGATTTTCGGCTACATGACTTCGGAGATCGGGGTACCCTACTTCCTCCCCATCTATCCCAACCTGGGCACTCTCGTTTCGGAGGGCGCCACCGTCAACCCCACCGAGGTTAACCTTGGCGACATCGCCATGAGCCCCGAACTCTACATCCACCGCCTTGTCAAGGTGAGCGATGTTACTTTCGAGGCCGAAGAGGGTGCCACTTTCGGCACTTCGAGCGTGAACTTTACTGCCGGGCCCACGAATGCCGCCGGCAAGCTGATGCCTTTCGCCGGGACTGACGTTGTCGGCTCGCCGATTCCCGCCTCGGCCGCCGCGCTCACCGGCATATCCCGCTCGATGAGCATAGCGTCCATTTCGCCCCGCTCAATGGCCGACATCGAGGCCGCTCCCGTTGGAGCGCCCGAGCTCAACGTGACCTCCGAGCAGCTTTTCAACGACGAGGCAGCCGAAGTAGGCAAAGCCACCCAGGTGATTCGCTTCAATGTCGACGCTAAGAACCTCGCGAGCCCGGCCAGCGTCTACCTCACCGGCTCGAACCGCAACATGTTCGCCATCGACACCGAGGAGATTCCCGCCGGCACCTCCACCGCCGTGGTCACTGTGACATACAACCCCACGGCTATCGGCAAGCACACGGCCCGAATCAACTTCGACGCTATGCCTACCGAGCTCAGCACCGGCTACAACTTCACATTCATGGCCTACGACCCGCAGAACATGCCCGAGGCCACTGCCGACACTTCAGCGCTCGTGCCTTTCGAAGTCGCCACCGCCGGCGAGAGCCAGACCCAGACAATCAATATCACCTCGGCCAACCTTCCTGACTT
>CAYTBH010000009.1:0-2177 GCA_964435935.1 uncultured Alistipes sp. | reverse complement strand
CTCGCATTCGACACCTCGGCTCCGCTCGCGCTCCTCAACGAGACATTCGACAACGCTGTCAACAACAAGCCTCTGCAGCTCCAAGGCTGGATTAACAGCGCCACGATCGGCAAACGCGCATGGTGGGGCTACAATTTCGCAGACGGAAACAAGGCTGCGAAAGTTACGGCCTACGACTCCCAAGCCGAGATTGGCGCTTCCGACCCGTGCCAGATGCTGCTCCTCACCCCGGCTCTTGACTTTGAAAACTCAGCTTCGAAAATTCTGACCTTCCGCGTGATGGGCCAATACCTTGCCGACGGCATGACCGACGTGCTCCGCGTGGTCTATTGCGACGTTGCCGAGGGCGAACCCTACTATCAGGAAATCGAAGGACTCAATATCCCCGCCTCGGCTGACTACAACGGTGAATGGATTGACTACGTTGTCAACCTCAAGGGCCAGGAACTCTCCAATGTGTTCTTCATCGGGTTCCTTTTCGACTCGAACCGCGGCCGCGACAATTCGGCTGTCTACTACATCGACGACGTGACATACGGACGCACCGATGTGCCCCATATTGAATCTGACCCGATGACCATCGAGGCCGTTGCCGAACCGTTCAAAGCCCATTCGACCGTTATCAGCGTCGCCGGCCACAACCTCTCGGAAAACATCGCGCTTTCCATCGGTGGTGCAAACCCATCGAACTTCTCGCTGAGCACTACGACTCTTCCCGCCGAGGGTGGCAGCTTTGAACTCTCGTTCCTCACAGAGCTCGAAGGCGTGCACGAAGCGTATATCGAGCTGAAATCGGCAGGCGCTCCGACCCATTACATCCTCCTTGCCTACAATGCCAAGGCATCGTCGGGCATCACCGGCATCGAGAGCGACGAAGATGGCTTATTCGTTGTCTACAACGCTTCGGGCATCCAGGTGCTCTCCACCACCGACCCCAACGCGGTCAATGCGTTACCCGCCGGGCTCTACATTGTCAATGGCAAAAAGTACATTGTGAAATAACCCCCAGCCGGAAGCGACTTTCGCTTCCAATCTGGAATAATTCTGACAATTAATCCATTACAAGTCCCGCCACGACCGTTGGAAAACGGAGCGATGGCGGGACTTCTTCATTAACCACTGCGTCGGGCTTGCAATCAGCGACGAAAAATTATTGGCGGAAAATTTTGTAAGTTTAAAATATAGTCATAATTTTGCAGATAGCTTTACGCAACGATACCTTAACATGCCTGAAAACTGATACATTCCATCCCAAAGTTTCAAGTGAACCCACTGCCGCCACTGGCGGAACTCAACAACCTCCATCAGGGCATCCACGGCCTCCGTTTGGAAGGCAAAAGAATTGCGGGAAGTATTTGTTTTATAACTATGTGAGGGATTAGCCGAAGCTCCCCATTAGATGCCGGAGGCCCGCGAGAGAGCCTCGGCGAGTGGAAATGAAAATTATTAATTAATCATTATTAACAATAACTTACAATCTAAAAAAGTAACATTTCAAGTTATGGAAGCTCAAAAGCCCAATCCCGCAAAACAGCCCGCAGCTGTAAAACCCGGTAGCAACGTACGCGGCATCAAGAACGCCTTCCTGGTGATCATCGCCTGCTTCGTAGTGGCCGTATGCCTGTTCCTCTTCGTCTTCGGTCACCCCTCGCACTTCGACGCTGAAGGCTACACCGGCGCGTCCATGTGGTTCGCCCCCGAAGAGTATGACAAAGCTCACCCGCTCGACCTTATCGGCACCGTGTTCAAAGGCGGCATCATCGTGCCTATCCTCCAAACCCTCTTCCTCACCGTTATCGTTCTCTCTGTTGAACGCGCCATCGCCCTCAAGAGCGCCAAAGGCACCGGTGCCATCGACAAATTCGTGAAGAGCATCAAGGACTGCCTCGCCAAGAACGACATCAAAGCCGCTCAGGAACTCTGCAAGAAGCAGAAAGGTTCTGTAGCCGCCGTTGTTTCCGCAGCTCTCAACCGCTACGAGGAAATGGACAAGAACACCGTCCTCACCAAAGAGCAGAAAATCGCCAACCTCCAGAAGGAAGTTGAAGAGGCAACCGCCATCGAGATGCCCTCGCTCCAGCAGAACCTCCCCATCGTGGCTACCCTCACCACCCTCGGTACCCTCGTTGGTCTTCTCGGTACTGTAATCGGTATGATCAAGTCATTCCAGGCTCTGT
>CAYTBH010000008.1:0-46565 GCA_964435935.1 uncultured Alistipes sp. | reverse complement strand
ATCGACAACCTGCCGTTCCTGCTGACCGACACCGTGGGATTCATACGCAAGCTGCCCCCCCACCTGGTTGAGTCGTTCAAGTCGACCCTCGACGAGGTCCGCGACGCCGACCTTCTGGTGCACGTCGTCGACGTGTCGCACCCCGGGTTCGAGGAGCAAATCGAGGTCGTTAACAAGACCTTGGCCGAGGTTTGCGGCTCGGCCGACAAGCCGGTAATCGTGGTGTTCAACAAAATCGACGCTTACTCCCACACCCCCAAGGACGAGGACGACCTCACTCCCCGCACCCGCGAAAACATTCCGCTCGAGGAGCTCAAACAAACCTGGATGAACCGCCTGGAGCCCGACAACTGCGTGTTCATCTCGGCCAAGAAGGGCATCAACATCGACGAGCTTAAGGAGAAAATCTACCAGCGCGCAAAGGAAATCCACACCGAGCGCTTCCCCTACAACGACTTCCTTTTCAACCACTACGAGGAGGACGCCGACGCGGCAACCCCCGAAGCCTGACCCGGAAACACCCCCCACACACAACGCGCAATGGAAAAAATGAGATGGAGCAGGCTGGTGAGCGACAAGCGCTTCGGCCTGGAGCACTACCACGACCCCCGGCGGGGCAACCGCTCGGAGTTCCAACGCGACTTCGACCGCCTGGTGTTCTCGTCGCCCTTCCGGCGGTTGCAGAACAAGACGCAGGTGTTCCCCCTGCCGGGGAGCATCTTCGTGCACAACCGCCTGACCCACTCGATCGAGGTGGCGTCGGTCGGGCGCTCGCTCGCCCGCGAAATAGCCATACTCCTGGGCCCCCGCCAGACCGACGAGGCCGACCGCTCGGCCCTCGACTCGATTGGCGAAATCGTGGCCGCGGCGTGCCTGGCCCACGACCTGGGCAATCCCCCGTTTGGCCATTCGGGCGAGAAGTCAATCTCGACCTTCTTCTCGGAAGGGGCCGGGGCCGACCTCAAAGCCGAGCTCGCTCCCGCCGAGTGGGCCGACCTTGTGTGCTTCGAGGGGAACGCCAACGCCTTCAGGGTGCTGACCCACCAGTTCCACGGCCGGCGCGAGGGGGGCTTCGCGATGACCTACTCGATGCTCGCCTCGATCGTGAAGTATCCCTACTCCTCGACCCTGGCTTCGGACAAGGGAAAATTCGGCTTCTTCACCTCCGAGCACGAGAGCTTCCGCCGTATAGCCGACGAGCTGGGCATCCTGCGCCAGGAGTCGCCCGAGGGGACTCTGCGCTACGCCCGCCACCCGCTGGTCTACATCGTGGAGGCCGCCGACGACATCTGCTACGAGGTGATGGACATCGAGGACGCCCACAAACTGAAAATCCTCCCCACTGCCCAGGTGAAGGAGCTGCTGCTGGGATTCTTCGACCAGGAACGCCGAGTGAGGGCCGAGGCAGTCATGGAGCACATCGAGGACCCCAACGAGCAGGTAGCCTATCTGCGGTCGTCGGTCATCGGCACGCTGGTGAGCTGCTGCGCCCGCGCCTTTGCCGACAACGAGCAGGCCATCATGGAGGGACGGTTCGAGGGGTCGCTTCTGGACCACATCGCCCCCCTCGAGCGCGAGGCCTACGGGCGGTGCGTCAGCCTGTCGTGGAATCGGCTCTACTGCGCCCCCGAGGTTGTCGACATCGAGCTGGCGGGCAACCGCATCATCACCTTCCTGCTCGAGAAACTGGTTCACGCCGTGCGCTACCCCAACCTCAACTATTCGCGGCTGCTGCTGTCGCAGGTGCCCCGGCAGTACGACGTGGCCGCCCCGACGCTCTTCGGCAAGCTGCAGGCGGTGGTCGACCATGTCTCGGCCATGACCGACGTCTACGCCCTCGACCTCTACCGCCGCCTCAACGGCCACACGCTCCCCGCCGTGTGACGCGGCTCGGCTCCCGGCGGCGATTGAGGCGCGAAAAAGAATTTATGTTTTATAACATATACACACAACCCGCTAAAATTTAGCGGGTTAACTTTTATTAACTTTGTTAAAGGGTGTTTTAGAACTTGAAAAAATTGCATTGTTGGGGATTTTCGATAATTTTGCGACTGATTCTAAAAACATTCAACTCAACATTGGCGCCCATGGCGCCCCTAACATCGCGGAAACCATGAAACTTCGGCGGCCCGCCCTCGCGGCAACCCGCTTGAAACCGGCCCCAGGGGCCATCCGCGTAGAGATTATAGACATCATTTAAAGGCATATATATAGGTATGCGCGGCCGCGCATGCCTTCGTGCCCCCGGGGGCACGGGCCTTCGGAAAGAGACTTACACTTCAACCGTGAAAGAACATCAAATTCAAACATCTATTAAATGAAACATTCACAAACAGGAATCGCCAAGAAACTTCTGTTTCTTTTGGTGGGGCTGCTTTGCGCCATGGGCGCGAACGCGCAGTCAATCTCCGTCAGCGGCACTGTCACCGACCCTTACGGTGAGCCTCTGATTGGTGCGAGTGTTATCGCGCAAGGCTCGACAGCCGGCGCGGCCACCGACGTCGACGGCAACTACTCAATCGTGGTGCCCTCGAACGCCAACCTCATCTTCTCTTATGTGGGCTACGACCCGCAGACAGTAGCCGTCGACGGACGTACGACCATCGACGTGACCCTGCAAGAGAACTCCGTGATGCTTAACGAAGTTGTGGCCATCGGTTACGGCGTTGTCAAGAAAAGCGACGCGACCGGCTCTGTGGCCGTCATCAAGCCCGACGAAATCGAGGCCGGCCTCGCCACCTCGGTGCAGGACATGCTCGTGGGCCAGACTCCCGGCGTGGTGGTGACCACCGCCGGCGGCCCGGAAGGAAACGCCACCATCCGCATCCGCGGCGGCTCCTCGCTCTCGGCTTCCAACAACCCCCTCATCGTGATCGACGGTGTGCCCATCGAGAGCTCAACCTCCGTGGGTATGACCAACCCCCTGGCGCTCATCTCGCCCGAGAACATCGAGTCGATGACCATCCTTAAAGACGCCTCGGCAACCGCCATCTACGGTTCGCGCGCGTCGAACGGCGTCATCATCGTCACCACCAAGAAGGGCAAAGCCGGCAAGCCGCAGGTCAACTTCGCCGCCAACATGTATGTGAACCACGCCCGCAAGACATGGGACGTGCTCTCGGCCGACGAATTCCGCTCGCTGATCGCCAAGAAATATGGCGAGGACTCGGGCGCTTACAAGGCCATGGGCGACGCCTCGACCGACTGGCAGGACGAAGTGCTCCGCACCACCGTTAGCTCTGACTACAACCTCTCGGTTGCCGGAACGGCTAAAATACTCCCTTACCGCGTGAACGTAGGCTACACCAACTCCAACGGCATCCTGCTCGACTCGAAGATGGACCGCGTGACCGCCGGAGTTTCGCTCACCCCCAAGTTCTTCAACGACCACCTGTCGGTGAACCTCAACGGCAACTACACCTACATCTACAACAAGCGAGTTGAAGAGGGCGCGATGAACGCCGCCATGAACTTCGACCCCACCCACCCCGTGAAGGACAACCGCGAAATCGTTGGCGGCACCGCCATGGACCAGCAGAAGTATCTCTACAACGGCTACTTCAACTGGGACAACACCAACGACAAGGGTGAGACGGCTGTGAACGACAACGCCACCCAGAACCCCGTGCAGCTCCTCAAGGACCGCGACTGGTTTGCCAAGCTCAACCGCTTCAACGGCAACCTGCAGCTCGACTACGCCATCCACGGCTTCGAAGACCTCCACGCCAACATCAACCTCGGCATCGACGTGCAGCGCGGCGACGAATGGAACCAGGTTAAAGCCAACTCCATCATGGCATGGCGCGGCCACGACCACTATGCCGGCGCCTACGAGGACCGCCTCCACCAGGAGCGAAACAACTACCTGCTCGACTTCTACCTCAACTACAAGAAAGAGGTCGAGAGCATCTACTCGGTGTTCGACGTGACCGCCGGTTACTCCTGGCAGCGATTCGAGGACAGCGGCTGGAAACGCGGCGCCGACTCCAACACCGGCTTCCGCACCGGCGTGGGCTACCTCACCCCCACGGTTAACGGCAACGGCTGGAACCTGAACGTCAACGAAGCCACCACCGACCTGGTTGGCAAGAACTTTGCCGACGACGTGATCAACGCCGAGGGCAACTACCACTGGAAGAACCGCCTGCAGCTCCTCTCGTTCTTCGGCCGCCTGAACTATTCGCTCTACGACCGCTACCTGCTGACAGTCACCGTCCGCGGCGACGCCACCTCGCGCTTCTCGAAGGACAATCGCTGGGGCGTGTTCCCCTCGGTGGCCCTGGGCTGGAAAATCAACGACGAGGCATTCCTGCGCCCCGCTTCGGGCTGGCTGAGCGACCTTAAGCTGCGCCTCGGCTGGGGTGTCACCGGCCAGCAGGACGTAGGCTCGACCTGCAACTACCTGCCCCTCTACTCCATCGCCGCTCCCGGCTCGCTCTACCCCGACATGCTCGGCGGCACCGGCTACCAGAGCACCTACTTCCTGATCGGCTACAACCCCGACCTGAAATGGGAGCAGACCGTCACCTGGAACGCCGGCCTCGACTTCGGCTTCCTGAACAACCGCATCAACGGTAGCATCGACTACTACTACCGCCAGACGAAGGACCTCCTGTCGTTCGTCACCGTTCCCGCCGGCTCGTCGACCACCAACATGCTCAACCGCAACATCGGCGACATGAAGAACTATGGCGTTGAATTCAACATCGCCGCCAAGCCCGTAGTCACCAAGGACTTCACCTGGACCCTCACCTACAACGTGGGCTGGAACCACAACGAAATCACCAAGCTCAACGACAACGCCGCCATCTACAAGGTCGGCGGCATCTCGGGCGGCACGGGCAACACCGTCCAGGCCCACGCCGTTGGCTATCCCGCCTACTCGTTCTACCTCCTGCAGCAGGTTTACGACGCCGACGGCAAGCCCATCGAGGGTTGCTACGTCGACCAGAACCAGGACGGCAAAATCGACGAATCGGACCGCATCCTCAACCACTCGGCGGCTCCGAAGGTGACGATGACATTCGGCTCGCAGTTCCGCTACAAACAGTGGGACCTCGGCTTCAACCTCCGCGCGTCGATCGGCAACTACGTCTACAACAACGTGCTCTCGACCAAGGCGGTCTACAACGACCTCTTCGGCTACGGCCTCAACAACCTTGTTGTCAACGACGTTTACTTCGACCAGGCACAGCTGATGAGCGACTACTACCTGCGCAACGGCTCGTTCCTGCGCTGTGACAACATCACCCTGGGCTACACCTTCGAGCACCTCGCCAAGGACCGCCTGCGCCTGCGCCTCTTCGCCGGCGTCCAGAACCCCTTCGTGATCACCAAGTACAAGGGCCTCGACCCCGAAGTTGACGGCGGCATCGACAACAGCGTCTATCCCAAGGCAGTGACCTACTCGCTCGGCCTGGTCGCAACATTCTAATATCACCCTTGTTTAGAACCATTTATACAGAATCAACATGAATTTCAAGAAATATCTACTGTTGGGCGGTGTGGCTCTCGGCATGGGCATCACAACCTCCTGCGTGGGCGACCTCGACCTCGAACCCAACGACCCCAACCAGACCAGCCAGGCCCTGAACACCCAGTTCTTCCTGGGAGCGCTGGCCAAATGCTACTCGGGCATGGCGGTTTCCGGCCAGAACGGCCCCGGAAGCTCCGACATCTCGGGCCTCGACAACGGCACGGGCTGCTACACCCGCGCGCTGTTCATGATGAACGTGTTCCCCACCGACGAGGCCCTGTGGATTTGGCCCGACGCCGGCGTGGTCGACCTGGTGACCAACACCTGGGACGCGTCGAACGGCAACATCTACGGCACCTATTCGCGCCTCTACACCCACATCTCCACCTGCAACGACTTCCTGACCATGACGGCTAACGCCGAAGGGAGCGACATCGAGCAGATGCGCGCCGAGGCCCGCGCCCTCCGCGCCATGAGCTACTACTGGGTGGTCGACATCTTCGGCAACGGCTCCTACGTCACCGAGGCCGACGAAATCGGCGGCTCGCCCCGCCAGGCAACCCGCAAGGAGCTCTTCGAGTTCGTTGAGAGCGAGCTCTGCGAGGTGGCCGGCGTTTCGTTTGACGAAGCCGGATACATCCAGGAAGGCGCTTCCATGCTTCCCGAGAACAACTTCTATGGCCGCCTGAGCCGCGACGGCGCCCTGGGCCTTCTGAGCCGCCTCTACCTCAACGCCGAGGTCTACACCGGCACCCCGCAGTATCGCAAGTGCGCCCAGGTGAGCGACTACGTCATCTCGCGCCACAGCGGCGGCTTCCAGGGCTCGGGTCTGGCCGAGGACTACCTCTACCTCTTCTGCGCCTCCAACAAGGAGTATCAGAACGGGGGCGAAATCCTCTGGTCAATCCCCTACGAAAAGGACAACATCCAGAGCTACGGCGGCACAACCTTCCTCATCGCCGCCTCCATCGCCAACGAGCTTGGCATGAGCCAGACCAACTACGGCCTCTCCTCGGCATGGAAGTGCATGCACGCCCGCACCCAGTTTGCCAACCTCTTTGACGACGGCGACGCCCGCGACGCCATGTGGGTGAAGGGCAAAGTCGAGTACAAGGACGGCACCAACGACGACGGCAGCGACAAGATGGCCTCGGCCGACTACACTGCCGAAAACACCGAGTTCTCGGAGTGGACCAACGGCTACGCCGTGATCAAATTCACCAACCTCCTCAAGGGCGACGGCCAGGGCGACCCCAAGGACACCGAGGGCACCTTCTGGGACGCGGCCTCGTTTGCCGACGGCTACGCGAGCGCGTTTGCCGACACCGACCTGCCGATGGTGCGCCTGGCCGAGATGTATCTCAACTACACCGAGAGCTACGTTCTTGGCGGAGGCAGCGCTGCCGACTCTGAGAAGGCCCGCAAGTATGTCAACCTGGTGCGCGCCCGCTCCGACAACCCCGAATGGGGCTCGGCCGACCTCACCGCCGACAACATTCTCGACGAGCGCTGCCGCGAGCTCTACTGGGAGCTCACCCGCCGCTCCGACCTTGTGCGCCACCACAAGTTCACCGGCCCCAACCAGGCACTCTGGTCGTGGAAGGGCAATGTCGCAGCCGGCGCCCGCATCGCCGACCGCTACGACCTGATGCCCATCCCCACCAACACGCTCGCCGCGCAGCCCAACTTCAAGCAGAACCCCGGCTACTAAGCCACTGCTCAGTCAAACCATTTTTATAGACAACAACCGCAATGAAAAAAATAGCAATAATGCTCGGCCTGGCGGCAGTCGCAACAGGGTTCTCAGCTTGCAACGAAACCTGGGACGACAACCCCGTCGTTAAGGCCCCCAACAAGGACTACACCGACTTCCTCAACGAGCCGGAACTCCGCGAAACCTGGATCACCATCACCAAAGAGGGCGCCGACAAGAACGCCGCCCTACACATGACCTGCTCGCAGCCCGACTTCGGTTTCGCCGCCGTGGCCAGCTATGTGGTGGAAGTGTGCCTCACCGACGAGTTCAAGAAACCGTTTGTCGACGGCAACGCTCCCGAGCCCGGCGACTACTACTCGACCGAGGAAGTGTTCACCGACTGCGCCCAAATCAACCCCATCGCCGACGAAATCGCCGAGTGCGTGTGCAAGCTCAAAGGCTGGAGCTCCGACGAAGAGGTGGCCTCCGACGAATACAACAAAATCTATGTGCGCCTCCGCGCCTTCATCCCCCAGGCCGAGGAGCTGACCACCATCTGGTCGCAACCCCAGTCGTTCGAGCACATCCGCGTCACCTACTACGCCGCCTCCATCCCCGGCCTGAGCCTCAAGGACACCACCTGGGGCGCACGCCTGTGCATCCGCGGCGAGGCCTACGGCAACTGGGCCGATAACGGTCTGCCCGTCGAGGACGAGTTCTTCACCACCGCCAAGCGCGGCATCTATGTGCTTCCCCACATCGTGATTCCCAAGAACTCGCCCTTCAAGTTCGCTTCCGACAAGTGGAACCCCATCAACCTCGGTGCCGGCGCCAGCGCCAAAGTGGGCTCGGCATTCCGCCTCGACAACTCCGGCGGCAGCGGCAACCTCACCCTCTCGGAAGACTTCGAAGGCCGCGTGGTTCTCTGCAACAAGGGCACCGACTGGAAGGCAATCCTTGAAAAAGACGGCACCTTCGAGGCCGACGTCCTCCCCAAGTTCTGATAAATTCAACATATTCCGACAACAGAAATGAAAAAATTCAGCATACTACTGACCGGCGTTCTCGCCCTCGCGGCCTTCACCGCCTGCGATGACGCTCCCGAGGCCGCCGCTCCACAGAAGAACCCCCAGCCGGCAATCTTCACCAACGCCGACGTGAGCGCCACGCTCGCCCAGCCCCTCGCCGAGGCTTCGGCCCCCGGTGCGGAGCCCCTCAAGCTCCAGGACTACCGCGAAGCCGGCCTCATCACCCTCATGGAGAACATCGAGGCCACCAACCTCCCCGCAGGGAGCGAAGTGGTGTTTGACCTCCAGCTCTCGACCACTGCCGACTTCCAGGCCGAGCAGACAACCGTGCTGACCGCGGCCACAAACGCCCAGGGACAGGCCACCATCCTCACCGTCGACTGGAACGACGCCCACTACTTCCTGGCCGGCAAGTCGATGACCCCCCGCAAGTTCTACTACCGCGTCTACGGCTATGTGAGCCTCAACGAGAGCCGCTACGCCATCGGCGAGGCCGACCCCGCCAACCCCTCGGCCATGGTCGAGAAGGTGTTCGCCCAGGGCGAATATGAGGAGGTTCCTTTCGAGCTGTTCATCGACTCGGCCTACTACTTCCTCTCCAACGGCACCACCTGGGAGCTTGCCGAGGGTGTGAACTACAAATTTGACCACGACGGCGACGACGTTTACGCCAACCCCGTGTTCACCTTCAAGTTCGAAGTGACCGAAGAGGTTGCCGCCAACGGCGACTACTGGAAAATCGCCTCGCAGAAAGCCATCGACTCTGAAAGCTGGGATGCCGCCTACGGCCCCTCGATCAACGGCGACAAGAGCCTCAGCGGCAAACTCATCGTTGCCGGGCAGGCTGGCTGCATCACCGAGGCAGGCGAGTACACCATCACAATCAACATGGAGGAGATGACCTACGAAATCGCGAAGAAAACCCGTCCGGAGTTCGTTGTCGTTGCAAGCAACGCCAACGGCTGGAGCCCCACCGACGGCAAGTCGAACCTCTACTGGTCAAACAAGGAGGACAAGCCCTACTTCTGCGGCGCTGCTGTGGCCAACAACAATGACGGCGGCTTCAAGTTCGTATGGGACGGCAAATGGAACGGCCTCACCGCCGACGGCAAACTCGGCGACACCCCCGACAACATCGCGGCCCCGGTTGACGAAACCCGCCTCTACTGGTTCACCGTCGACACCGAAGCCCTCTCCTACACCATCAAGGAGGTTACCTCCCTCGGCCTGATCGGCATCAAGGGCTGGGACCAGAACAACGATGTGATTGAGATGACCCCCTCGGCCGACTACCTCACCTGGACCGTCGACGTCGACATCACAGCCGGCTTCAAGATTATCATCAACCACGACTGGACCTCGAACTACGGCTTCAACGACGACAAGGAGCTGACATTCGACACCGGCAATATCGAAGGATTCAGCGGCAACTCGACCGTCACCCTCTCGTTTGCCGGCACCAGCCCCACGCTGACCGTCACCGCGAAATAACATTCAATGAAAGGGGTGCGCTTCGACGCGCCTCCTGACTGACGCCCCCTATAAAGGCGCTGTGTCTCGAACCGACGACACAGCGCCTTTTCTAATTCCCGGGGCTCAACAAAAATTTGCGCGATTGGGCGCGAAGCCCTAACTTTGTTTCAGATAAAGGCATTCTGCCTCAACCCTTAATTGACCTTACCGACCACCATGATGAAAAAGATACTCCTTTCGGCAACCCTGGCACTCGCCTGCGCCCCGACTTTCGCCCAGAATTTCGAAACCGCCGCCGAGGCTGTGGCCAACATGCGGCTTGGCTGGAACCTGGGCAACACGCTCGACAGCAACTCGGGTAGCCTGGAAAACATGTGGATCGAGCGATGGACCGACCGCACCCCCACCGCCTACGAAACAGCCTGGGGGCAGCCCGTGACACGCCCCGAACTGATCGCGATGTTCAAAGAGGCCGGGTTCAACGCTATCAGGGTGCCGGTGACGTGGTATCCCCACATGGAGGCCAAGTTTGACACCGACCTCACATGGGACCCCGCAGCCGACCCCATCGGCACAAAAATAAAGCCCGAATGGATGAAGCGCGTGCGCGAGGTGGTCGATTACGTCGTCGGGCAGGGGATGTACTGCATTCTGAACATCCACCACGACACCGGAGCCGCCACCACGGGGTGGCTCGTGGCCGACGAGAAGGAGTATGAAGCCCAGAAGGAACGCTTCGAGGCCATCTGGACCCAGATTGCCGAGGAGTTCAGGGACTACGACGAGCACCTGCTGTTCGAAGGCTACAACGAGATGCTCGACAAATATGACTCGTGGTGCTTCGCGTCGTTCGCGACAGCGTCGAAATACAACGCCACCGTGGCCGCCTCGGCCTACAAGGCAATCAACTCCTACGCCCAGAGCTTCGTGAACGCCGTGCGCGCAACCGGGGGGAACAACGCCGAGCGCAACATCATTGTGAGCACCTACGGGGCCTGCAGCGGCGAGGGGTCGTGGAATTCCCACCTGCTCGACCCCCTGAAACAGATGCAGCTCCCCCAGGACGCCGCCGCAAACCACATCGCCTTCGAGGTGCACGCCTACCCCAACGTGGCCGGCGGCCTCAGCTCGGCCAAAAGCAGCGTCGCGAAGATGATGACCAACGTGCAGACCCACCTCGCGTCGAAGGGCGCGCCGGTGATTTTCGGCGAGTGGGGCACCTCCAACGGCGACGACTACGAAAAGCACCACGACGACATGGTGGCCTTCGCGCGCTACTTCGTCGAACAGGCCAAGGCCAAGGGATTCGGCACATTCTACTGGATGGGGCTCTCCGACGGCGAGCACCGCGCGGTGCCCGAGTTCAACCAGCCCGAGCTGGTTGAAGCCATTGTGAAAGGCTACTACGGCGAGGAGGGCTACACCTCGCTCCAGGCCGTCGGCGCCGCTGAAACAGCGGTTGAACCCGAGGGCTACTACGACCTCACCGGCCGCCGCCACCAGCTGCCGGTCAAGGGCATCAACATCGTGCGCATGCCCGACGGCTCGGTGAGGAAAATGGTTCGTTAGCCGCCTCTCCGCCCCCGCCCACGAGGGCGCCGGCGGGCGGGTTTTTAATATTTTTTGTTAAAAATGATGGTGGCGGGACGTAATTATTATGTACTTTTGCGTTTTAGAATAAGCAGCGCGAAAGTGAAAGGCGCTCGACATAAAGAACTATGGAAGAAAAGAAATTAGACCGCATCTCCTATGCTCTGGGACTGAGCATGGGCAACAATTTCCGCGCATCGGGCATCCAGCAGCTCGACGTGCAGGACTTCGCCGACGGCGTGGCAGCCGTGTTCTACGGCTCGCAGCCCAAAATGACCTACGACGAAGCAAAGGCCGAAATCCAGGCCTTCTTTACCGAAATGGAGAAAAAACAGCAGGCAGCCGCCGCAGCCGCCGGCGAGGAAAACCGCAAGGCCGGCGAAGCCTACCTGCTTGAAAACGGCAAGCGCGCAGAGGTGAAAACCACCCCCAGCGGGCTCCAATACGAGGTGCTCACCGAGGGCGACGGCCCCATGCCCTCGGCTACCGACCAGGTTGAGGTGCACTACACCGGCAAACTCATCGACGGCACTGTGTTCGACTCGTCGGTCGACCGCGGCATGCCCGCCACCTTCGGCGTGAACCAGGTGATTCCCGGCTGGGTTGAAGCCCTGCAGCTGATGAAGGCCGGCTCGAAATGGCGCCTCTTCATCCCCTCGGACCTCGCCTACGGCCCCACCGGCACACCCGGCGGTCCCATCGGCCCCAACAGCACGCTGATTTTCGACGTCGAGCTCATCAAGGTGCTCGGCAAGTAACCCCTTCTCGACGACAGAGCAGATGAACTTTGTTGCGAAAGCGATATTAGGCTGCGCCGCGGCCGCCGCTCCCTTTATGGCGTGCGGCGCCGCGGAGCCCTACGTCCCCACCGCCGCCGAAACCGACTCGGTCAACGCCGCGTTTGCCGCGACGATGGCCCACTATCTCGCCCCCGACCTTGCCAAGCGCTTCCCCGGCGATGCCAAGGCGGTCGACGAGTTTGTCGACGGCATGGGGCACGCGTTCGACATCAAGAACCTCGACGCGCCCTATTACCAGGGAGTGCGCGCGGGCTTCGCCTTCATGATCGACCGCCTGGAGCAGATGGGCGAGATGGGATTTCCCGTGAGCCCCGAGAAATTTCTCGCCTCGCTGCGCAAGGCGCTGGCCGACACCACCTCGACAGGCTTCACCAACCGGGAGGCCGACGAATACCTCCACTCGTTCATGAACAAGATGTATCCGGCGCCCGAGAGGCTCACCGACGAGTCGCAACAGGCGTTTCTCGACTCGCAGCTCGCCCGCGAGGGGGTTGAGAAACTTCCGTCGGGCCTCCTGTTCGAGGTGATTACCGAGGGCGAGGGCGACACACCCGGAATGGACGACCGCGTGAGGCTCCTCTATACCGGGCGCCTTGCCGACGGAACGGTGTTCGACCAGACGGAACGCCCCGTCGACTTCCCGCTGCGCGGCCTCGTGCCGGGTTTCGCCGAGGGGCTGAGCCACATGAAGCCGGGAGGCACCTACCGCATCTTCATCCCCCCGTCGCTGGCCTACGGCGAGGAGGGAGCCGCCGGTGCCATCCCCCCCAACGCGGCAATCGACTTCGAGGTGAAACTGCTCGACGTTCTACCCCGACAATAAACTAATCAAAAACATAACAAACCAAGAAATGAAAAAAATTCTTCTCACACTCGGCGCCGCAGCCATCGTTGGCGCTTCAGTCGTTTCGTGCGGCAAGGCTTCCGACAGCAAGGTTTCGGCCGAAGACAAGGCTTTCGGCGACTCGATCGCCGTGGCTCTCGGCGAATTTGCCGGCGCCCAGCAGAACAACCAGTTCAACCGCATGGCCACCCAGCTCGACTCTGCCGAGGCAGCGAAATATTCGCGCGACGACTTCATGCGCGGCCTCAAGACCGTGCTCGCCGCCGACACCGCTAAGCTGGCCTACTACCAGGGCCTCATGTTCGGCCTGCAGCTCATGCAGCCCATCAACGGCATGACCAACCAGTATGGCTACCCCGTTGACAAGGACGTGGTTCTGAAAGCCTTCCAGAAGGTGTTCGACATGCCCGCCGACTCCGTGCAGGCTAAGGGCCAGGAATACTACATCGCCTACTCGACCCTCTTCCAGGAAGCCGAAACCCGCATGAAGGCCCGCGAAGCCGAGAAGCGCGCCACCTCGCCCGAGGCAGCCGAAAACCTCTCGGCCGGCAAAGCCTACGCTGAAAAGATGACCAAAGAGGGTTACACCCGCTCGGCTTCGGGCCTCGTCTACAAAATCGAGAACCCCGGCGACGCCGAGAAGGTGAAAGCCACCGACAAGGTTAAAATCACCTACGCCGGCAAGCACATCGACGGCGAAGTCTTTGACCAGACCCAGCCCGACCACCCCTACACCTCGGCTGCCAACTCATTCGTCCCCGGCTTCACCGAGGCACTGCAGCTCGTGGGCAAGGGCGGCAAGCTCACCGTTGTGATTCCCGCCGACCTGGCATACGGCGCTGACGGCGCCGGCGCTGTGATCGCCCCCAACGAAACCCTCGTGTTCGACATCGAA
This sequence comes from uncultured Alistipes sp., assembly GCA_964435935.1. Classification (GTDB taxonomy): domain Bacteria; phylum Bacteroidota; class Bacteroidia; order Bacteroidales; family Muribaculaceae; genus UBA7173. Next base: position 32,763 of record CAYTBH010000008.1, on the reverse strand, counting down.
GTCCTCGACGTTAATCCCGAATAAACAAACATAAAAAGTGCGGCCTGACGTAACCCGCGAGCCAAAAAGGCGGGCTATGTCAGGCCGCGCGAAATTTTTAACCACTCACACTCCCCCCTGACCATGAAGAAATTAGCCATCTACAAGAACGACCCCTGGCTGAAGCCCTACGCCGAGGCCATCGACGGCCGCCACGCCGACGCCGTGGGCAAAGAAGCCGACCTCACCCAGGCCGCCGGCACGCTCAACGACTTCGCGAACGCCCACAAGTATTTCGGGCTCCACCGCGTGCGCGGAGGGTGGGTATTCCGCGAGTGGGCGCCCAACGCCACCGCGATTTACCTCATTGGCGATTTCTCAAAATGGAGGGAAAACCCCGCCTTCGAGCTCCAAAAGGGCGAAGGGGGCGTTTGGGAGGGATTCTTCCCCGCCGACGCCATCAAGCACGGCGAGCTCTATAAAATGAGCGTCCACTGGCCCGACGGCCAGGGCGACCGCATCCCGGCCTACGCCACCCGCGTGGTGCAGGACCCCGAGTCGAAGATATTCTCAGCCCAGGTGTGGCACCCGAAAGCCTACAAGTGGCGCGTCGACAACTTCAAGCCCGACACCCGGCCCCTGCTCATCTACGAATGCCACATCGGCATGGCGCAGCAAACCGAGGGAGTGGGCACCTACACCGAGTTCCGCGACCTGATTCTGCCCCGCATAGCCAAGGACGGCTACAACGCCATCCAGATCATGGCTATCCAGGAGCACCCCTACTACGGGTCGTTCGGCTACCATGTGAGCAGCTTCTTCGCCCCCTCGTCGCGCTTCGGCACCCCCGAGGAGCTGAAAAGCCTCATTGACCGCGCCCACGAGCTGGGCATCGCCGTGATTATGGACATCGTGCACTCCCACGCCGTGAAGAACGTCAACGAGGGCCTCGGAGCGCTCGACGGCACCCGCGACCTCTATTTCTATCCCGGCCAGCGGGGCGAGCATCCCGCATGGGACTCCTACTGCTTCGACTACGGCAAGAACGAGGTGCTCCACTTCCTGCTCTCCAACTGCAAATACTGGATCGAGGAGTTCCGCTTCGACGGATTCCGCTTCGACGGCGTAACCTCGATGCTCTATTACGACCACGGCCTCGGAAAGGCCTTCGGGGGCTACGGCGACTACTACGACGGCTCGCAGGACGTGAACGCCATCACCTACCTCACCCTGGCCAACAAGCTCATACACGAAATCAACCCCCGCGCCATCACCATCGCCGAGGAGATGAGCGGCATGCCCGGCCTGGCACTCCCCTTCAAGAAGGGGGGCATCGGCTTTGACTACAGAATGGCCATGGGCATCCCCGACTACTGGATCAAGACCATCAAGGAGAAGAAGGACGAGGACTGGCACCCCACATCGATTATCTGGGAGCTCACCAACCGCCGCGCCGACGAAAAAACCATCTCCTACGTCGAGAGCCACGACCAAGCGCTCGTGGGCGACAAAACGGTGATTTTCCGCCTCATCGACAAGGAAATGTACTGGCACATGATGGTTGGCGACGACAACGCCGTTGTGACCCGCGGCATGGCGCTCCACAAAATGATACGCCTTGTGACCTGCGCGACCATCAACGGCGGCTACCTCAACTTCATGGGCAACGAATGGGGCCACCCGGAATGGATAGACTTCCCCCGCGAAGGCAACGGATGGAGCTACAAGTATGCCCGGCGCCAGTGGGACCTCGTTGACCGCGAGGACCTTCAATACAAATTCCTCAACGCCTTCGACAACGCGATGATCGAGCTCGTGAGCGGCGTGCGCGACTTCCAGGCGCTGCCGGTGGTGAAGCTGTGGGACAAGGACTCCGACCAGGTGCTCGCCTTCATGCGCGGCGACCTTGTGTTCGTGTTCAACTTCTCGCCCACGGAAAGCTACACCGACTACGGCTTCCTGGCACCCGAGGGGAGCTACTCGACGGTGCTCTCGACCGACAACCCCGCCTTTGGCGGCTTCGGCAACATCGACGAAAAGGTGGAGCACCTCACCCAGTTTGACCAGCTCTATGCCCCCGACGGCAAGGGGTGGCTCAAGCTCTACCTGCCCGCCCGCTCGGCCATGGTGCTGAAACTCAACCGCCCCGCCGCGCCGCGTAAACCACGCGGCAAAAAGAAATAAACCCAGCCGACCCCCGACTCAAAACCTTGGAAAAAATCTCATTCAACGATATGCGCGACCTCCTCGACAGGGAGGCCGCGCGCATTAATTCCCCGGCGTTCATCGGGGCCGACCCCGTGCAGTTTCCCCGCCGCTTCGACCGCCAGGAGGATGTCGAAATCGCCGCGCTCCTATGCTCGTCGATCGCGTGGGGCAACCGCAAAATGATTTGCGCCAACTGCGAGAAGATGCTCGCCCTGATGGACAACCAGCCCTACGCCTACATGATGGAGCGCGGCTACGAGGAACTGCCCGACATGAACATCCACCGAACGTTCTTCGCCCACGACCTCAGGGCCTTTCTCCGCGGACTCCGGCGTGTCTACACCCTCCACCCCAACCTCGACGCGTTCAGTGCCGCGATTGGCGCCGGCGAGTCGGAAACACCGTCGTGGACCCTCGTGGCGGCCCTCAACGAAATTCTCCGCGAGGAGAACCGCGACCATCCCGAGGCCAACCTTTCCCGCTGCCTGCCGCAAAACCTCGCCACCACGGCGCTAAAGCGCGTCAACATGGCGTTGCGCTGGCTCGTGCGCGACGACGGCATCGTCGACATGGGGCTCTGGAGCTCAATCAAACCCTCGCAGCTCTACATTCCCCTCGACGTGCATGTGGGCGACACAGCCCGCGAGCTCGGCCTGCTTACCCGCAAGGCCGACGACCGCCGCTCGACAATCGAACTCACCGCCGCCCTGCGCCGTTTCAACCCCGCCGACCCCGTCCTCTACGACTACGCCCTCTTCGGCATCGGCATGGGCCTCTAATCCCCCCGAATGGCTCTAAAACAAAACTTTAACTCTTCCTACTTGTTTATTATTTGTAGAAAATTGGTAACTTTGCACCTGCAATTATGAAAATGAGTCTCGGAGTTACGGCAAACCAGCGTAGGAACGGAGCGTTGTTGGCTTATATAGCGAACAAGGTTCCGGGCATCAACCTTCGCAAACTTCTCAAAATAATATATTTAATCGACGAGAAGTTTATAACGCTCAGAGGATTCCCCTTAACGTGGTTTGACTATTATGTCTGGGTTAAAGGCCCGGTGGCTCCAGAGGTCTATGACATAAAGAATTCCAATAAATATTTTGCTGATTTTGTTAAAGCCGAACGTTCGGCGGATAACAAAGTTATTGTAACACCATTGTTCGCTATTGACCAAAATCCCACCGGCCCGTTCGGTGAATTGAGCGAATACGACATCTCGATTATCGACGAGGAACTCCGCAAATATGGTGACAAATCGGCAGACTGGCTTACCGACCAAACCCATACGCCCGACGCTCTATGGTCAAAGGCAAAAAGAGCTAACAATGTGGAATTTGTAAATGGCAAATCTGATTGCAAGATGGATTTGACCGAACTCATATCCACAAATCCCGATTTTCTCGACATCTATGAGGATGCCGAATGGAACATGGTTTTTCAAGCACGTCTGAATGGTTATAAGTCCTGATGCGAGATGCTTGAGCCTGGTGAAATCGTCTATGGGTTTGTCAAGGACATCCACCCTCCTAAAAACAAATATATCATTACGATTTATCGCGATGATGAATTGAGAATTGTCACCTGCTTCACGACTACCAAGAACAGAGTGGGAGTTCCGTTGGAAACTTTGACCCACGGCTATGTGAAAAACGGAGACGACATCGTTGGGTATTTTTTCGATAAGAGCATCGTAATCGGGCACAACCCTGGCACGAATTCCGAATACCATTTTCCCCGTAACTGTGTCATTCCTTTCGGATACGGCATCCGGGAAGGCTCCAAGGAAAATATTCTGGCCGAGCTTGATCATCCCGAAGTGGTTTGCACTCTGAGCAAAAAAGAGTATCGCGACATCGTGTATGCCATGTATCGCAGCCGCCAGACAAATCCAAAATATAAGCCATATTTGGAAAAAATCCTGCAAGAACTTTGCGAGGAATAAGCGCGCCGACCAAAACAGGCGCCCGTCGTGTCGTGGCTGACACCTGGCAACAATCAAAAGCTTTCACCAAGGAAATCCGGGAACATAATTATGGCGGTGGATTTCGGGAAAAATTGCTAAATTCGCGGTGGAATTTTTAAAGAGAGCTGAAAGATGAATATCGCTATCGTTGGAGCTTCGGGTGCCGTCGGGCAGGAGCTCATGAAGGTGCTCGCCGAGCGCCATTTCCCCGCTGAAAAGGTGAAGCTTTTCGGTTCGAGCCGCAGCGCCGGGCGCAAATACGCCTTCCGCGGCGAGGAGCTCACCGTGAAGGAGCTCACCGAGAACCCCGACGATTTCGCCGACATCGACATCGCTTTCACCTCGGCCGGAGCGGGCACCTCGCGCCGCTTTGCCGACATCATCACCTCTCGCGGGGCGATGATGATCGACAACTCTTCGGCATTCCGCATGGACCAGGACGTGCCCCTGGTGGTGCCGGAGGTTAACGGGGCCGACGCTTTCAACGCCCCCCGGCGCATCATCGGCAACCCCAACTGCACCACAATACAGATGGTTGTGGCACTCAAACCGATCAACGACCTCTCGCCGCTGCGCCGCGTGAGGGTGGCCACCTACCAGGCTGCCTCTGGCGCCGGAGCCGCCGCGATGGACGAGCTGCGCGCGCAGACATCGCAGGTGCTCGCCGGAGAGGCCCCGACAGTGGAAAAATTTTCGGCACAACTCGCGTTCAACCTCATTCCCCACATCGACGTTTTCACCGACAACGGCTACACGAAGGAGGAAATGAAGATGGTGAATGAAACACGCAAAATCATGCACGCGCCCGGCCTGCGGGTCAGCGCCACTTGCGTGCGCGTGCCGGTGATGCGCGCCCATTCCGAGGCCATCTGGGTTGAGACCGAGGGACCCGTGACCCTCGACCAGGCCCGCGAGGCATTCCGCGCCGCCCCCGGGGTCGAGCTGATGGACGACCCCGCCAACCGCGTCTACCCGATGCCCTACACCCTCGCTGGGTGCGACCCGGTGTATGTGGGGCGCCTGCGCCAGGACCTCGCCGACGACAACGCGCTGACGTTCTGGACTGTCAGCGACCAGATTCGCAAAGGCGCGGCGCTCAACGCCGTGCAGATTGCCGAGCTGCTGATCGCCAACCGCTAATCTCCCCTCGCCCAACTACCACCATACATTTCAGATGATTCCCCTTTCGGCGCCTTTGGTCACAGGTCCCGTCACGATTTTCCTGATCGTGATGGTGATTATCCTACTCGCGCCGGTGCTTCTGAACCGCCTCAAGATACCCCACATCGTCGGGATGATTGTGGCGGGCATCCTCGTCGGGCCTTACGGGCTCAACGTGCTCGCCCGCGACAGCTCGTTTGCCATCTTCGGGCAGGTGGGGCTCCTCTACCTGATGTTTCTCGCCGGGCTGGAAATCGACATGTTCCACCTGCGGCTCAACCTGCGCCGCGGCCTCGGCTTCGGGCTGCTGACGTTCTTCATCCCGATGGCCATGGGGGTCGTGGCAAGCGTCTATATCCTCCACACCGGGTGGCTCACAGCCTTCCTGCTGGCATCGATGTTTGCCTCGCACACGCTCATCGCCTATCCTGTGGCGGCGCGCTTCGGGGTGACCAAGAGCCCGGCGGTGCTCATATCGGTTGTGGGCACGATTATCGCCGTGATTGGCGCCCTTCTGGTGCTGGCGGCGTGCGTCAACATCCACGCGACGGGGCAGTTCCAGCTGGCGTCGATGGGTTGGCTGGTGGCCAAGCTGGCGCTCTACTGCGCCGGGGTGCTCTATGCCTACCCGCGCATAACCCGGTGGTTTTTCAAAAGTTACAGCGACCGCGTGACGCAATATGTGTTTGTGCTCGCGATGGTGTTCCTCTCGGCGTGGCTGTCGGGGGCAATCGGGCTCGAGCCCGTGCTCGGGGCGTTCTTCGCCGGGCTGGTGCTCAACCGCTACATCCCCGCCAACTCGGCCCTGATGAGCTCGATAGAGTTTGTCGGCAACGCCTTGTTCATACCATACTTCCTCATTGGGGTCGGCATGATGATCAACGTGGGTGTTATTGCCAAGGGAAACACCCTGTGGGTGGCGCTGGTGATGCTCGTAGTGGCGCTCGCGAGCAAATGGCTCGCGGCATGGGCGGCCCAGAAGCTCTACCGCATGGAGGGGGCCGACTGCCGCATGATGTTCGGCCTGACTACGGCCCACACGGCTGTGGCGCTCGCGGTCGTGACCATTGGCTATAACATGATTATGCCCGACGGGGCGAGGATGATGGACGAAACCATTCTCAACGGCACGGTGCTGGTGATTCTGGTGACATGCGCCATCGCGCCGCTGGTGACTTCGGAGGCGGCGGCCAAAATCAAGGTGCGCATCCTCAACGTCATGGGGCCCGAGTCGGCCCAGGAAACAGCCGCCCAGACGCGGCAGCACCGCACGCTCGTGGGCATCGCCAACCCCATCACGGCGGCTTCGCTCATGGAGCTCGCCCTGCTGTCGCGAGTGAGCCGCAACGGGCGCTCGTCCGACCTGATTTACGCCCTCCACGTCCGCAACGACACCACTCCCGCCGCCCGCGCCATCGGGCGCAACGCCCTCAGCCAGGCCGAGGAAGCCGCCGCAGCTGCCGGGACGGCGATTGAGACCATCGAACGCTATGACCTCAACACCGTCACAGGACTGCTGAACACCATCGAGGAGCGCGGCATCAACGAGATTGTGCTGGGGATGCACCGCAAGGCCACCGTGATCGACACCTTCTTAGGCTCGAAAATCGAACAGCTGCTGCGCCAGACCAACAGAATGGTGGTGGTGTCGCGCTGCTACATACCGCTGAACACGCTGACGCGCATCGCCGTGTTCGTGCCCTCGAAGGCCGAATACGAAACCGGGTTTGCCCGCTGGGTGCTCACCATGGCGTCGCTTGCCCGCGAGGTTGGCTGCCGCGTCATCTTCTGCTGCCGCGAGCAGCAACAGAGGCTCATAAGAGGCGTGATTCGCGCCAACGGCATCGGAGTGCGCCACGAATACCGCGCCATGGAGGGGCTCGACGACTTCATCCTGCTGGCCAACCGGGTGCTCGACGACGACCTGATGGTGGTTGTGGGAGCCCGCGCCAACTCCGTGAGCTACTCGGCCGGGCACGCCGAAATCCCCATGCTGCTGCAAAAGCACTGCGGACGCAACAACCTCATGGTGGTGTTCCCCGAGCAGTTTGGCGACGCGCCGCAGCTACCCTCGTTCACCGACCCGCTGCAGGCCGACCTCGACGCGCCGGTGAGCGGCCTGTGGCACTCGCTGCGCTCCCGCGGACGCATCGCGGCCCGCGCGCTGCGCCAACGTCTGAGGAACACAAAACGACCTAACAATTAAGGCTTAAGATATATGAAACAAGGTTTCGACAACGAGAAATACCTCCGCATACAATCGGAGCACATCAAGGAGCGCATCGCGCAGTTTGGCAACAAGCTCTATCTGGAACTCGGCGGCAAGCTCTTCGACGACCACCACGCCTCGCGGGTGCTCCCCGGATTCCAGCCCGACAGCAAGCTGCGCATGCTGCAGCAGCTCAGCGACAAAGCCGAAATCGTCATTGTGATCTCAGCCCGCGACATCGAAAAGAACAAGGTGCGCTCCGACCTGGGCATAACCTACGACATGGACGTGCTGCGCCTGCGCACCGAGTTTCGCAACCGCGGCTTCCTGGTGAGCTCGGTGGTGATCACCCACTACAACGGGCAGAGCAGCGCCGACGCCTTCCGCTCGCGACTCGACCGCATGGGCATACGCACCTACTGCCACTACACCATCGAGGGCTACCCCAACAACGTGGCCCTGATTGACTCCGACGAGGGTTTTGGCCGCAACGACTACATCGAAACCACCCGCCCGCTGGTGATTGTCACCGCCCCGGGCCCCGGAAGCGGCAAGATGGCCGTATGCCTCAGCCAGCTCTACAACGAGAACAAGCGCGGCGTCGAAGCCGGCTACGCGAAGTTCGAAACCTTCCCAGTGTGGAGCCTGCCGCTGAAACACCCCGTGAACATCGCCTACGAGGCCGCCACAGCCGACCTCAACGATGTGAACATGATCGACCCCTTCCACCTCGAGGCCTACGGCAAAACGGCCATAAACTACAACCGCGACATCGAGATTTTCCCGGTGCTCGACGCGCTCTTCGAGGGCATCTACGGCCATAACCCCTACAAGTCGCCCACCGACATGGGTGTGAACATGGTGGGCTTCTGCATCAGCGACGACGAGGTGTGCCGCGAGGCTTCGCGCCAGGAAATCATCCGCCGCTACTTCACCGCCCTGAACCGCATGGCGCAGGGCGACGGCAACGAGGGCGAGGTTAACAAAATCGGGCTCCTCTTCCGCCAGGCCGAAATCTCGACCGCCGACCGCCGACCGGTGGCAGCCGCCCGCGAGCGCGCCGAGCGCAGCGGGGTGCCATGCTCGGCCATAGAGCTGGCCGACGGCACCATCATCACCTCCGAGACCTCGGCCCTGCTCGGCACGAGCGCCGCCCTGATTCTCAACGCAATTAAGCACCTTGCAGGCATCGACCACTCGGTGAAACTGATTCCGCAGGCGCTCATCGAGCCGGTGCAGCACACGAAGCTCACCTACCTGCGCAGCCGCAACCCGCGGCTCCACACCGACGAGGTGCTGGTGGCCCTCTCGGTGCTCTCGCCCCACGACGAGCTGTGCCGCCGCGCGCTCGAAAAGCTCCCCGAGCTCAACGGATGCCAGGTTCACAGCACCGTGATGCTTGGCGAGGTTGACCACAAGATCTACAACAAGCTCGGCGTGGGCCTCACCTGCGACCCCGCGAAAAAGCGCTGAGCGCCAACCGCGCATAAACGGGCCGGGCACCGCGTTTGAGCTTTCGCTCAGCGGTGCCCGGCCTGTATAGTATCCGTCGGGGGGCTTATTCGGGAAGCTCTTCCCAGCTGACGTCGATTGTCTGCGACTCGATTTCGATGGTCGTTTCCGACTCTGTGGCGGCAGCCTCCGCGGGGTCGGCGGGGAGGTTGGTGAAGCGCACATAGTCGCCCGACTCAGGGTCGATTTTCTTTTTTCGCGGAGCGGGCTTGCTCCATCCGGCCTTGCGGCCATTTCCGCGCCCGGGGCGGTCATCGTCGGCGGCATCAGCCCGGGCATTGGTGAAGCCGTTGCGGCGCAGAAAGTCTTCCATGGCTTTCTGCGGGTCGCGCGTCAGTTTGTAGATTCGCCACGCCGGGCGCACCACAAAATAGTAAAGCGCTATTAAAAGTAGTATTAAAAACAGACTCATAGTGGAAGTGGGGAGGGGGAAAGAGAGTTAAACAGCTGGCGGCCGGTTACTTGAAAATGGCCGCCAAAACAACATAGAGCACTATCGCCGGGGCAAATCCTGCCACGCCGAAGACTATCACCGACACCGCGCAACCGAGAATCAGCAGGTAGCGCCCCAGGTTTTCGGCGAGTTTGAAGTTTTTGAGCTTCAGCGAGAACATACGCATGGGGGTAACCATCATCAGCGCGGCTGCCGCGATGAGCGCGCACCAGGCGATGTCGGCAAACCACGCCGGCTCGGTCGACGCGAGCGAGGGGTTGCCGGCGAGCCACGCCGTCACGCCGATCCAGAAAATGGCCTCGGCGGGGATGGGGAGGCCGCGGAACACCGTGGCCTGCGACTCGTCGATGTTGAACTTGGCCAGGCGCAGCTGCCCCATCACTGGGATGAAGATGGCGGCGTAGGGGAGCCACGCCGAAGCGCTATAGGCCTGCAGCAGGTTGAAAAGCAGCAGCGCCGGGGCCACGCCGAAGCTCACGAGGTCGGAAAGCGAGTCGAGCTCCTTGCCCATGGCGGAATAGGCTTTCAGCAGGCGCGCGGAGAGGCCGTCGCAAAAGTCAAACACGGCGGCGAAACCGATGAAAAGCCACACCCACTGGTAGCCGGCGAGCCCGGCAAACTCCTCGAAGGGGTGGAAGGCGAAAGTGATTGCCACCACGCCGCTTATGAGGTTGCAGCAGGTGATGGTGTTGGGTATCGAGCGGGTGATTACGTTCATTTTGTCGGTTCAGGAAGTTCGGGGCGCAGGAGGCCGACCTGGGTAATGCCGCCAATGGTCGGGTCGCCGATTTTCACGAAAATCTCGGTGGTGAGTGGCAGGTAGAGGTCGATTCGCGAACCGAGCTTGATGAAGCCCATGTGGTCCTCGATCGAAGCCTCGACGCCGGGCTGGGCGTAGGTGACGATGCGGCGGGCCATCGCTCCGGCCACCTGGCGCATCAGCACGAGCTGGCCCGCCGGGGTGCGAATCACAACCGTCGAGCGCTCGTTCTCGGTGCTCGATTTGGGGAGGTAGGCCGCGCGGCAGCGGCCATTGTGGTGGGTGGCGTAGACCACCTCGCCATCAACCGGGAACCAGTTGGCGTGCACGTTGAGCGGCGACATGAACACCGAGAGCTGTATGCAGCGGCATTTGAGATACTCGGCCTCGTAGGTCTCCTCGAGCGCCACCACCTTGCCGTCGGCAGCCGACACCACGGCGTTCACCGGGTTGCCCTGGAAATGGCGCCGCGGCGAGCGGTAGAAGTTGACCACCAGCAGAAAGAACACCAGCGACAGAACGCCGACGGACACGGCAAGCCAGCGCAGGTCTGGCAACCAAATCCACAGTGGGAGGTTAACAATCAGTAGCCCTGCGAGCAACACAGTGAGCACATGGGTGCCTTCGCGGTGTATCTTGACTCTCATCTCAGTTTTGGCTCGTTTCGGTTTTTTACGCTATATATGAGGCGGTTGCGCCGCAATGTCGAGTGGCTTGGGGTTGACATCGCGAGCGAGGAGGCCGCCGGCTCCCCGCCACGCATCAATCTAAATGGCAAAGGTAATAACAAATTTCCGATTTCCCGCACCCCGCCCCCCGTTTTTTCACAACCCCACACTCACTTACTCTTAACGGATTTTGGCTATCGATAAAAACTGAAATCGGTGCTTGTCGAAAATTATTTTAAAACCAGGCACACCCACATTGTGTTTAATGACTCATATCCTTGTGGGTACCAGTATTTTTCGATAATTTTGCACAATGAATCAGGAAAATCAGAATGTCGAGCATAAGCGAATCTGGAAAGACGAGTACCTGAAATGGGTGTCCGGCTTCGCCAATGCGCAAGGAGGTAAGATATACATTGGCATCGACGATGACCTTTCTGTGATTGGGGTTAATAATCTCCACAAACAGTTGGAGGACATTCCAAACAAAATAATCAATAATACTGGTGTATTTCCCCAAACCAACCATCTCAAATTGGAGGGTAAAGACGTTATCGAGATTATAATAGAGCCTTGCGGAATGCCGATTTCTTACCGCGGCGTCTATTGTTATCGCAGTGGAGCGACAAAACAAGAGTTTCGCGGAGTAGCTCTTCATCAATTCCTCTGAAGAAAATAGGGGTAAATTGGGAAGACATACCTTGCGACGGAACCACATTGGACGATATTGACGACAGTGCGATTGATTATTTCTTGAACCACGCTATTGGAGAGGGGCGTATGGAGGCAAATGCGCGAGAATCATCAAAGGAGGAAGTCTTATCAAACCTGAGCCTTATCCACAATGGCGTTCCTACAAACGGGGCAATTCTGTTGTTCGGGAAATATCCGCAACGCAAATTTGTCACGTCCAGCTTCAAGATTGGCAGGTTTGGGGCGGACGACTCAGACCTATTGAGCCAGGACTTAATCGAGGGGAATCTAATTCAAATGACCGATAAGATAATGCAAGTATTAAGCAGCAAATACCTTATCAGGCCTATACATTACGATGGTTTGCAACGTAAGGAGCCATTAGAAATTCCAGTAGATGCCCTGCGTGAGATTATTTTCAATAGCATCGTCCACAAATTACAATTCGGCACCTGGAACCAAATGAGCATCTACGACGACCATATTCGATTGTGGAACGAAGGCGTGCTGCCAGAGGAATATACCATCGAAACTCTTATGAGTAAACACACTTCCAAACCGCGCAATCCAAAGATGGCTCAGGTTTTCTACAGAGCTGGCTTCATCGAGGCTTGGGGGCGCGGCTATGAAAAAAATCATGAATGCTTTCGACAAAGCCAACCTCAAACGGCCAGAATTCAAAGTAGAACAAGGTGGAGTTACAGCCGTTATTCCTCGCGAGATATTCATGTCAGTAAGAAACGCCCAGAAACCGATACAAACCGATACAAACCGATACAAACCGATACAAAACCGAACCAAAGCTGAGGAACAAGCCATTATTCTTGTTGCCGTGAAAGACAACCCCTCAATCACGATGGAGGCTCTAAGCGACTTGCTAAAGATTACAAAGAGTAGCGTTCAGCGACGCCTTGAAGCTATCGTCAAAGAAGGAAAGTTAAGACACATCGGACCGACAAACGGAGGCCATTGGGAGGTGGTCGAATAAATATCAGACCTATGCCCACCATTGTATTTCTTTTTGCGAAACATCAATAGCTTAGCTTGGAAGGACAATAGGCCCAACCTTTAGCTGAACATAACACCCGATGGGCAAGTCGCCAAACTTTAAATCCTACGAGATGACAGCCCATATCCGCATCGAGCGTCGTTCGCAGATCAGCATATCGGGACAGATAAGGGGGGTGGCGGGAGATTTTTTTGCGTTTGAGCGGGGAAAACGCTAATTTTGCATCAGATGAGGCGCTGCGGAAGCGCGACCCACGGAGGCCGCCGGCTGCCGCCGCCCGCAACATTTCGAAGCAATGACTAAGGAATACGATTATTTGGTGATTGGCAGCGGCATCGCCGGCATGAGCTTCGCCCTCAAAGTGGCCCACACCGGCAGGGTGGCGCTCATTTGCAAAACGAAGCTCGAAGAAGCCAACACGGCCCTCGCCCAGGGCGGGGTGGCATCGGTTACCAACCTCGAAGTTGACAACTTTGAAAAGCATATCCACGACACGATGGTGGCCGGCGACTGGCTCTCGGACCCCGCGGCCGTGGAAAAGGTGGTCAGGGAGGCTCCCGGCCAAATCAAGCAGCTGCTGGAATGGGGCGTGAACTTCGACCGCCGCGACGACGGCCAGTTTGACCTCCACCGCGAGGGGGGCCACGCGGAGTTCCGAATCCTCCACCACGCCGACAACACCGGCTTCGAGATTCAGCGCGGCCTCATAGAGGCTGTGCGCGCCAACCCCTCGATCGACATCTACGAGGACCATTTCGCCATCGAAATCATCACCCAGCACCACCTGGGCAAGGTGGTGACCCGGCGCACTCCCGACATCACCTGCTACGGGGCCTACGTCCTCAACCCCGAGGGCGGGGTCGACAAGTTCCTGGCCCGCGTGACGCTGATCGCCACCGGCGGCGTGGGCGCCGTCTACCAGACGACCACCAACCCGCTTGTGGCCACCGGCGACGGCATCGCGATGGTGTACCGCGCCAAGGGCACCGTGGCCGATATGGAATTCATCCAGTTCCACCCCACGGCCCTCTTCCACCCGGGCGACCGCCCCAACTTCCTGATCACCGAGGCCATGCGCGGCTATGGCGGCATTCTGCGCAACCTGGCCGGCGAGCGCTTCATGGAGCGCTACGACCCCGAGCGCATGGAGCTCGCGCCCCGCGACGTGGTGGCCCGCGCCATCGACTCGGAGATGAAGCAGCGCGGCGAGGACCATGTCTTCCTCGACGTCACCCACAAGGACCCCGAGGAAACGCGCCGCCACTTCCCCAACATCTACGCCCACTGCCTCTCGCTTGGTATCGACATCACCAAGGAGCCGATTCCCGTGGCCCCCGCCGCCCACTACCTTTGCGGCGGCATCAAGGTCGACGGCAACGGCGAGTCGTCGATCAAGCGCCTCTACGCCGTGGGCGAATGCTCATGCACCGGGCTCCACGGCGGCAACCGCCTGGCCTCCAACTCGCTAATCGAGGCGGTGGTCTATGCCGACGCCGCCGCGCGCCACGCCATTGTCAACGCGCCCCTCCACGAGCTGCGCTCCGACGTGCCCGACTGGAACGACGAGGGCACGCGCCACCCCGAGGAGATGGTGCTCATCACCCAGAGCATCCGCGAGGTGAACCAAATCATGGGCACCTACGTCGGCATCGTGCGCTCCAACCTGCGCCTCGACCGCGCCTGGAACCGCCTCGACATCCTCTATGAGGAAACCGAGCGCCTGTTCAAATCCTCGAAGGCCTCGCGCCAAATCTGCGAGCTGCGCAACATCATCAACGTGGGCTACCTCATCATGCGCCAGGCCAAGGAGCGCAAGGAGAGCCGCGGCCTCCACTACACCATCGACTATCCCCCGACCGACCACTCGCCCAAAAAATAAATCAACGCGGCTTTACGTTAGTAATATAAAAACACTAACCCGCAAAACCCCTCTCTCTTCGACTTGCTGAAACCGACTGCACGACATATACTCGCCGCCCTGATGCTCGCGCTCGCCGCACTCGCGGCGGCCGCCGCCGACTTCCAGGAGCTTGAAACCGACACCCCCACAATCGACAACCCCGGTTCGGGGCGCAGGCCGGTTTACCGCGGAAAATACCACACCGTCAGCCCCGAGGGCGACACGGTGCTCGTGGTGATTTTCAACGACATCACCATCTACCCCACCCTGCGGTTCAAAAACCGCAAGCAGGAGGAATTCTACTGGCGCACGGTGCGCGACGTGAAAAAGGCCCTCCCCTACGCGAAACTCATCTCGGCAACGCTGCTCGAAACCTATGAATACCTCGAGACGTTTCCAACCCAGAAGGAGCGCGAGGCCTACCTCAAGGAGATGGAGGGAGCCATTTTCAAGCAGTACAAGCCCGCCCTGAAACGCTTCACCAAGGGGCAGGCCAAAATGCTTGTGAAACTGATTCAGCGCGAAACCAACCAGAGCGGCTACGACATCGTGAAAGCCTTCCTGGGGTCGTTCCGCGCCACCTTCTGGCAAGGCTTCGGCAAGCTGTTCGGCGTGAGCCTCAAAGGGGAGTACCACCCCGAAAAGAATTCCGACGACGCGATTATAGAGCGCGTGTGCGTCGGGGTGGAGCAAGGCCAACTGTGAGATTTTTCTAAAACCATCAACATACACCAATGGAAAATATCAAAGTAAACGTTAACGACACCGCCTGCGCTGTGTCAGCCGACCAAATCAAAGCCCTCAATCCCGCGGCCGAAAAAGCCATGAAGATGCTGGCCGACGGCACCGGGGCCGGCGCCGACTTCCTCGGATGGGTCAACCTCCCATCGGAAATCACCGACGCCCATATCGCCGACATCGAGGCCACTGCCAAGAGCCTCCGCGAAAACTGCGACTACGTTGTGGCAATCGGCATCGGCGGCTCCTACCTCGGAGCCAAAGCCGTCATCGAGGGGCTCAGCGACTCCTTCGCCCAGCTCCGCGCTGAAGGCGACCCCCGCCGCTGCCGCGTGATTTTCGCCGGCCAGAACATCGGCGAGGACTATCTCCACGAGCTCCAGGACCTCCTGAAAGGCCACAAATTCGGCATCATCGTAATCTCCAAGTCGGGCACCACCACCGAGCCCGCCATCGCCTTCCGCCTCCTCAAGGAGCAGCTCGAAAGCCAGCTCGGCAAAGCCGAGGCCTCGAAGCGCGTCGTGGCCATCACCGACGCTGCCCGCGGCGCCCTGCGCCAGCTCGCCACCGAAGAGGGCTACAAGACATTCGTCATCCCCGACAACGTCGGAGGCCGCTTCTCGGTGCTCACCCCGGTGGGCCTCCTCCCCATCGCCGTCGCCGGATTCGACATCCGCGCCCTCGTCGATGGCGCGCGCCGCATGCAGGCCGCCACTGCCGAAGGGGTCGACAACAACCCCGCCGTGCTCTACGCCACCACCCGCAACGCCCTCTACAACGCCGGCAAGAAGATTGAAATCCTCGTGAACTACAACCCCAAACTCCACTTCCTGGCAGAATGGTGGAAGCAGCTCTACGGCGAGTCGGAAGGCAAGGACGGAAAGGGCATCTTCCCCGCGTCGGTCGACTTCACCACCGACCTCCACTCCATGGGCCAGTGGATCCAGGAAGGCGAGCGCACCATCTTCGAAACCGTGCTCTCCGTTGAGTCAACCGCCCACAAAACCGAAATCCCCACCGACCCCGCCAACCTCGACGGCCTCAACTTCCTGGCCGGCAAGCGTGTCGACGAAGTGAACAAGATGGCCGAACTCGGCACCCGCATCGCCCACGTCGACGGCGGCGTGCCCAACATCCGCATCACCATCCCCGCTCTCACCGAGGTCTACCTTGGCGAGCTCATCTACTTCTTCGAGAAGGCCTGCGGCATCTCGGGCTACATCCTCGATGTTAACCCCTTCAACCAGCCCGGTGTCGAAGCCTACAAGCGCAATATGTTTGCCCTCCTCGACAAGCCTGGCTACGAAGAGGCATCCGCAGCCATCAAAGCCCGCCTCTAACCCCCTTTCAACCAGGGTTTGAACCATACGGCGCCCCACAGCTGGCGCCCTCCCCTCCCGCGCCCCGGAAGTTGTTGCCCTCAACCACTTCCGGGGCGCCAACTTCTCTAACCTCGGTCATGCGGCCCACCTATATGAAACTTCGACGCATTACCCCCCCCAATTTGTTTCTAAATATTCAAAAAGCCAATCATATTGCGGCAAAGTTTAAAATATTCTTGAAAATCGTTGTCATTTCGCATTTTTATCACTAACTTGCCAGCGAGATAAACCTTTTCCATTCACTCCAATAATAATATCGATTATGAAGCACTTGTTTTTGGCAATGGGATGCGCGGTGTTGGCGGCGTTCGCGGGCTACGCGGAGGAGCGAAGCGCGGTGGTCGACATGCGCGCTGCCGGCGAGTTGGAGGCCAGGCTTGCCGACGACTTGCTGAGCGTGGAGTCGCTGACGGTGAGCGGCCCGGTGAACGAGGCCGACATAAAGACGATGTGGAAGGCCACCTACCATGGCCGGCTTTGCGAGCTGAACCTCGCCGGTGCCGACGTGGAAGGGCGGAAGATTCCCGATAACGCTTTTGGCTTTTCAAACGGCAACCAGGCCCAGTGTTCTGCTCTGCTCAGGTCGATTATTCTGCCCGACGATGTGACTGAGATCGGCATCAGGGCTTTCTTCGGCATGGCGCTTCTCGAGAGGGTGCGCATCCCCAAGGCCCTGACACGCATAGGGGAACTGGCTTTCAGCGGTTGCGCAAACCTGCACGCTGTCGATGGCTTTTCGGAATGCCGGCTCACTGCGATTGACGGGAGCGCCTTCAGCAGTTGCGCGAAGCTGAGCGAAGTGCGATTCCCCGAAACCCTGAAAACAATTGGCAATGGAGCGTTCG
The DNA here is from genome assembly GCA_964435935.1 of uncultured Alistipes sp. Taxonomy (GTDB): domain Bacteria; phylum Bacteroidota; class Bacteroidia; order Bacteroidales; family Muribaculaceae; genus UBA7173. The sequence goes on along the minus strand of CAYTBH010000008.1, from coordinate 15,282 downwards.
TGTCGTCGGGCATCACGTCGGCAATCTTGCCACGCGGCGTTGAGCGCGTGGGGGTTAGCGCTTTCGCCGAGTGCCGCTCTTTGCGCGAAGCCTCGATTCCCGAAGGCGCGGTGTGCGAGTCGGGCGCTTTCGATTTTGACCCCCAGCTGGAAGAACTCACGATGCTTGGCCGATCGGTGGCCGGCTTTTTCGCACGAGGCGGGGTGTCGCTTCGCAAACTCAGACTGCCCAATGCGGCGAGCGTCGGGGAGGAGGCTTTTGCCGTATGCCAGGCGCTTGAATCGGTCGAACTGGCCGAGGGTTTGGAGACCTTGGCCAAAGGCGCTTTCAATGGGTGTCAAAGTGTGAAAACCCTCATCTTGCCCTCGTCGTTGACGACAATCGAATACCACAGCCTTTGCCTGCCGGGACTCGTGAGCCTCTACTGCCAAGCCGCTGTCCCCCCGGCATTCAACAACTACATGCCCGACTGGGGAGGCCCGTTCGCCAGCCGTCCGGGAACCGCTAACAACGCCAATGTGCCGAAAGATATTCCGGTTTATGTTCCGGTTGGCTCTGCCGCGCTTTATCGTTCGGCCCCGGGTTGGGACTATTTCACCAACTACCGCGAAATCGCGGCTTTCCCCTCCCTCACGGAGCTTGAAAACGCCGCTGTCAAACCACATATCGAGGTGGCGATGACCCGTGCCGGAGAGCTTGCGGAGCGCCTTGGCGACGACCTGCGCCAAGTGAAGTCGCTCACCGTGGCAGGCCCCGTGAACCAAGCAGACTTCGAGGCGATGCGCGACGCGGCCTTCAACGGAAGCCTGGAGGAGCTCGACCTCTCGGCAGCCGACGTCGATGGGCGCGAGATTCCCAAAAAGGCGTTTGCCACGAAATCGTTCGACAACGTGGCCCTGACATCGCGGCTCTGCAAGGTGGTGCTCCCCGAAAATATCGAGGAGATTGCCGACGAGGCTTTCAGCTATTCGCTCCACCTTGACGAAATCAACATCCCGAAGTCGGTGAAGCGCATCGGCAGCAAAGCGTTCTGGCGTTGCGAAAACCTCGCCACTGATGGCTTGACGCTCCCCGAGGGGCTCGTCGAAATCGGCGATGGTGCCTTTCAGATGTGCTCTTCGCTAAGGAACGTGGCGTTCCCGGGCTCTCTTCAATCGATTGGAGCCAACGCTTTTGCCTCGTCGGGCATCGTGAAAGCCATCCTGCCTTACGGGGTGCGGAATATCGGTGCCGGAGCCTTTTCAAGCTGCGGCAGTCTGGAAGAGGCGTACTTGCCAAACTCCGTTACAGATTTGAGCGAAAGCGCTGATTTATTTATGTATGACAACCGCCTCGTCGGCCTGCGGTTGCCCGACGGGGTGAAAGCATTGCCCCCAAGGATGATGAATGGCTGCCAGACACTTGCCTCCATCGGGATTCCGCAAAGCGTCGAGTCGGTCGGTTCAATGGCATTCAGCGTCTGCCGGTCGCTTGAAAAAATCCACATTCCCGCCAATGTCGCTGAAATCAATAGCGAAGCGTTCAGGGCATGTTTCCTCGCCAGCCAGATTGTACTTCCCGATGCTGAAATCACCCTTGAAGCCCAGGCATTCCAGGAGTTGCCCAATCTTGAGAGAATCTATGCCAGGTCGGCCATTCCGGCCAAGTGCCAGTTCGCCGTTATGGCCGATGAACAGATTGGGCCGTTCCAAACCTATTATGGCAACCCGCCGGTTAGAGACCCCTCAGACGATACCCCTCGCGACATCCCGGTTTATGTGCCGCGGGGATCGAAGGAGGCCTACCAACAGGCGCCGGGGTGGAACTACTTCACCAACTTCATCGAGGTTGACGAATTTCCCGAAGCGGGTGTTGAATCGGTCGCAGCGGCTGATGCCGCTATCAGAATGCGGGCCGAAGGTGGCCGCATAGTCATTGACTGCGGCCCGGCTACGGTGGCCTACACCGTCTACACCCTCGATGGCCGCGTTGCCGCTGCCGGGAATGCAGCCGCCTCTGCCGCAGTGCCTGTTGCTCCGGGCCTCTACATCGTCAAGTGCGCCTCCCTTACCGCCAAAGTCGCGGTGCCCTAACCCCCCAATCGCTCATCCAAAGCCATCCCTCGGTAACCCTTCCGTCCCACGTCACATCGTCTCGCTGACATCCCGGAAAACATATCATGGGGTCAGGCGCCGAGGACGGGGATGGTGGGGTTGACGAGGTAGAGGCGCGTGGTGGCGCGGGTGACGGCGGTGTAGAGCCAGCGGTGGAGTTCGAGGCTCTGGTAGGCATCCTCGGGGATGTAGCCCATGTCGACGAAGACGGCGGCCCACTGCCCACCCTGCGCCTTGTGGCAGGTGACTGCGTAGGCATATTTCACCTGGAGGGCATTATAATATGGGTCCTTGCGCAGGGTGTCGCGCTGGGCCGCGGCCGACGCGTCGAGGCGTCCGTCGTCGCGGAGGGCCCTGAGGGCTATGGCGTTGAGCTTGTCGCGGCTAAGGGCGGCTTGGTCCGAAGTGAGGCAGTCGAGCGACAGTTTCGCATCGATTGTAAACCCCTTTTCCGGCAGGTTGAGCTCAACATCGGCAAAGAGGCAGCCGTCGCGGTGCTCGGTGCCGTAGATTCGCTCAACCACAGCTACCTCGCCGTTGGCAATGAAGTCGAGCTGCGCATGACCACGCGTCCAGTAATAATTGTTTTTTGCTATCATGAGGCGCTCGCCAGGGGCAAGCATCTCCTCGTGCTCGTAGATTATACCCCTGATTGCCAGGTTGAAATCGACAGCCCTGCGGTTTGAGCGGGTGATGAGGAGCACCTGCTCGGGGCCATACTCGGCCAGCGCGCCCTCAAGCACCTCCTGCAGCGTCTCAGGGTCGACCACGGCCACATCGCTGAACCCCTTGACGCGGAGCGACGGCACCGGGATGGGCACTTCGAGCATGGAGCGCCGCAGCGCCGTGGCGTTGTAGAGAATCCCCGAACGGGCCTTCTGACGCACCGTGCGCGTCATCGTGGCGCGCGTCACGCCCATGCCCAGCCGCCTGAACGCCTCGGGAGTCATGGCCGGCGACTCCTCGAACCCCACCGGGGGGAGCTGCGCCGTGTCGCCCACGAGAATCAGCCGGCAGTTAATGCCCGAAAACACATAGAGCAGCAGGTCGTTGAGCAGGCTCCCCTGCGCGCCGCGTTCGTCGTCGCCGATCATCGAGGCCTCGTCGACGATGAACACCGTGTTGCGGTGGGGATTGTGCTTCACCGATGCGACAACGCGCCCGTCGGGAGTCACCGAGGGCGCGTTGTAGATGTATCGATGGATGGTGAATGCCGGCTGGCCGGTGAACGACGAGAGAACCTTGGCCGCACGGCCGGTCGACGCCAGAAGCACCGTCGGCATCCCCACCACGCGGAGCGAGCGCACCAGGGCCCCCATGACCGAGGTTTTGCCCGTCCCGGCATAGCCGTTGAGGATGAAGACGCGGTCCTGGCCGGCGTTGTAGGCCGAGCAATAGCGGGCGAGGGCGGCCACAAGCTTTATTTGCTGGTCGGTTGGTTCGAACGGCATGTTGTCGAACATCAGTTCGCCGAAGCCCTGCAGGTCCATAACGTCAATAGGTCACGCCGTGGTGTAATTCACTTGTTGAGCGTCCACTCAAACGAGCCGTCGCGGGTGTCCTTCACCGCGAAGCCAATCGCGGCGAGGCGGTCGCGGATGAGGTCGCTGGTGGCCCAGTCCTTCTGCGCTTTAGCCTGCGCGCGCACGTCGAGCAGCAGGTCGACAGCCTTGCGGTAGGGCTCGAGCGCCCCTTCGCCAGCCTCCGCGCCGTCGGCGGGGAGCATGCCGAGGATGCCGAAAAGGAAGGTGTCGAAAATCTCCTTGAGCGCGTCGATGTCGGCCTGAGTGGCGCGGGCGTGGCCGTCGCGGGCCTTGTTGATGAGCGAAACGGCCTCGAAGAGGTGGGCGATTACCACCGGGGTGTTGAAGTCGTCGTTCATCGCGTCGTAGCACCCCTGGCGAATCTTCTCGATGTCGGCCGCCATGTCGCTCTCGTCCGAAGGCTTCACGTCGGCAAGACGCTTCCACCCCTCCATCATGCGGGCAAAGGCCTTTTCAGCGGCCTGGAGCGCCTCGTTCGAGAAGTCGATTGTCGAGCGATAGTGGGCCTGGAGGATGAAGAAGCGCACCGTCATCGGCGAGTAGGGCTGCGCGAGCAGGGGGTGGTTGCCCGTGAAGAACTCGTTGAGGGTGATGAAGTTGCCTTTCGACTTACTCATCTTCTCGCCATTGATGGTGAGCATGTTGTTGTGCATCCAGTAGCGCACGCTGTCGTGGCCGTTACGGGCCACGCTCTGGGCTATTTCGCACTCGTGGTGGGGGAATTTCAGGTCCATGCCGCCGCCGTGGATGTCAAACTGCTCGCCGAGATACTTCTCGCTCATAACCGAGCACTCGAGGTGCCACCCGGGGAAACCGTCGCTCCAGGGCGAGGGCCAGCGCATGATGTGCTCTGGAGCCGCTTTTTTCCAAAGCGCGAAGTCAATCGACTCGCGTTTCTCCTGCTGACCGTCGAGCGAGCGCGTTTCCGAGAGGAGCTCGTCGATGTTGCGGCCCGAGAGCTTGCCGTAGTGGTGGTCGGCGTTGTATTTGCGCACGTCGAAATAAACCGACCCGTCGCTGACGTAGGCGTAGCCGGCGTCGAGGATGGCCTGGATATACTGCTGCTGCTCGATGATGTGGCCCGAGGCGTGGGGCTCGATCGAGGGGGGAAGCACGTTCAGGCGCTCCATGTCGCGATGGAAGCTGTTGAGATAGTGCTGCACCACCTCCATCGGCTCGAGGCTTTCGAGGCGCGCCTTCTTGACGATTTTGTCCTCGCCCTCGTCGGCGTCGTGCTCCAGATGGCCCACGTCGGTGATGTTGCGCACATAGCGCACTTTCAGCCCAAGGTGGGTGAGGTAGCGAAACACCACGTCGAAGGTGATTGCCGGGCGGGCGTGGCCCAGATGGCCGTCGCCGTAGACCGTCGGGCCGCAGACATACATCCCGACCCTCCCCTCGTGGAGCGGGCGAAAGTATTCCTTGGTGCGCGACAGCGAGTTATAGATTTGCAGATCCATTGTGTTCTAAACCGATAGGTTGTGGGGGGATTGCCCGGCAGGCCGCGGCGCGGCCCGCCGGATGTGGGGGCCTTAAGCCTGGAAGGGGTTGGGCAGACCGCCGTTGTTGGCACCGCCCTTGGGGGTTTTGCGGGTGATTTCGCCAAAGGTGTTCTCGTACTTCTGGATGTTGTCGCGGAGGGCGAAGAGAAGGTTCTTGGCGTTCTCAGGGTTCATGATGATGCGGCTCTGCACGCGTGCCTGGGGCATGTTGGGAGCCACGTTGATGAAGTCGAGATAGAATTCGCCGGGAGTGTGCGAGAGCACTGCGAGGTTGGCGTAGTGGCCCGAAGCGATTTCGGGGGTGAGTTCGATTTTGATTTCCTGCTTGTTGTTATTTTCAGCCATTTTAATTCAGTTTATTAATGTCGTTAAACCTTAAAAGCGGTGTGCCAAAACTGATGATTTTGACACACCGCCGAATGTGTTGCGGATTCGCTGAGGGCTTCGGGGAAGTTATGCCTCGGCGATGGGGGTCACGCTGATGAAACGGCGGCCTTCCTTGCCCTTGGAGAACACCACGGTGCCGTCGATGAGCGCGTAGAGGGTGTGGTCCTTGCCCATGCCAACGTTGAGGCCGGGGTGGTGCACGGTGCCGCGCTGACGTTTGAGGATGTTGCCTGCTTTGGCGAACTGGCCACCAAAAATCTTAACACCGAGTCGTTTGCTTTCTGACTCACGGCCGTTCTTCGACGAGCCTACACCTTTCTTATGTGCCATGTTGCTGTCTTAGATTTTTAATGGGTTATGCGATTACGTCTTTGATAATAATCTGGGAGAACATCTGGCGATGGCCGTTCTTGCGACGATAGCCCTTGCGGCGCTTCTTCTTGAAGACAATCACCTTGTCACCTTTCACGAGGGGACGTTGAACCTCGCAAACTACTTTTGCCCCTTCTACGGTGGGCGCGCCTACCTTCACGGCACCGTCGGCGTCAACGAGAAGAACGCGGTCGAACTCGATGGTCTCCCCTTCCTTGCACTCGTCGCCGAGATAGTGTACATACAGGTACTTGCCGGCTTCCGCCTTGAACTGCTGTCCCTGGATTTCTACGATAGCGTACATTAAACTATTGATTTGTATAAGGTTATGCCGTCGGGCGAGCCTCGGTTGGCTGCTTGGATTGCCCGTTTCGGCCAAAAAGCCCACAAAGTTACTGATTTTCCGCGTTTTCAGCAAACGTTTTCCCTCCAAGTTTAAGATTTTTTGTAATTTTGCCGTATGGAGAAGCTCATGCAGTTCGTCTGGCAGCATCGTCTGGGGCTCATTCGGGGCAACGCGACCACCGACGGGCACCCCCTGCGCGTCATCGACCCCGGGAGGCTCAACACCGACGCCGGGCCCGACTTCTTCAACGCCGCGGTGGAAATCGGAAACCAGGAGTGGCACGGCAACGTTGAAATCCACGTCCGCGCCTCCGACTGGGAGCGCCACGGCCACAGCGCCGACAGCGCCTACGACTCGGTGGTGCTCCACATCGTCGCCGTCGACGACGCCACCGTCACCAGGCCCGATGGAACCCCCATCCCACAGGCCGTCATGGAAATAGGCTCCGGCGCCCGGCAGCGCTACGAAGCGCTCGGCCACGGCGCCGCCGACTCCCTACCTTGCGCGCAGGCCCTCGCCTCGATTCCCCGAATCTATGTGGCCGACTGGCTGACGGCCCTCGCCGTCGAGAGAGTGCACTCAAAGAGCGAGCGCGCCGCCGCGACAGCCGCCTCGACAGCCGGAAACTGGGAGGAGGCGGCCTACATCACTTTCGCCCGCGCGCTCGGATTCGGCCTCAACAGCGACCCCTTCGAGCAGACCGCCCGCTCCATCCCCCTGAACGTGCTCCTCAAACACCGCGACAACCGGCTCGCCGTCGAAGCCATGATTTTCGGCCAGGCCGGCATGATTCCCCACCCCTCGATCGACGAAGACCCATACGTCGAGGCGCTCCGACAGGAATACCGCTTCATGGCGGCCAAATTCTCGCTCACGCCCCCGCCCACCCAGTGGAAACTGGCCCGCACCCGCCCCCAGAACCTGCCCCACCGGCGCCTGGCCCTGCTGGCCAAAAAGGTGGCCGACGGATTCGGGCTCATGGGCGACCTCGCCGCGGCGACTTGCGTCGAGCGCGTCCGCGACCTCTTCGACATCCCCCTCGAAGGGTTCTGGGCCTCGCACTACACCTTCGCCCCGTCGAGGGCAAAGGCGTTTCCGGCAGCCCTCGGGCGCCAGGCCGTCGACTCGCTCATTGTCAACGTGGCCGTCCCCCTGCTCCACGCCCGCGCGGCGCTGCGCGGCGACGACATGGCTATGGAACGCGCCTACGACCTCCTGGCTTCGCTCCCACCCGAGGACAATGCCCCGGTGAGGCTCTTCACCAACGCCGGGCTCCCCTGCCGCAACGCCTTCGAGTCGCAAGCCCTCGTGGAGCTGCGACGCGAATATTGCGAAAAACGTAAGTGCATCTATTGCCGCTTCGGGAGGCGGCTCCTCTCAAAGTCAATAGCCGAAGCCCCAGCCGGCCTCCCCGCCGAAACCCCGGCCTCCCCGGCCCTACCATTCTGAGAATGGCGGGCGCGCGTCAGGCGAAAAACAGATAGGCCGCCAGCACCCCGGCTATCGAGCCGCTCACATCGGCAAGGAGCGCGTAGCCAACGGCATAACGCGTCTTCCGCACCCCCACAGAGCCGAAATAAACCGCCAAGACGTAGAACATCGTGTCGGTCGACCCCTGGATTGCCGCCGACACACGGCTCACGAACGCGTCGGCCCCGTGGGTGTTCATCAGGTCGATCATCAGCCCGCGCGAACCGCTGCCGCTTAGCGGCTTCATCAACGCCGTCGGCAGCGCCTCGACCCACGAAGTGTCGCACCCGAGCCACCCCACCGCGTCGCGGGTCCAGGAGGTGAGCATATCCATCGCCCCCGAGGCGCGGAACACGGCGATCCCCACCAGGATTGCCACCAGGTAGGGAATAATCGTCACCGCCGTCTTGAAGCCGTCGCGGGCTCCCTCGATAAACGTTTCATACATATTTATCTTCTTGCGCATCCCGGCCACGAGAAAACCCACAATCACACTGAACAGCAAGAAGTTGGCAATGAAGCCCGAATAACGCTCCACCCGCTCGCCGTCCATCCCCGAGAACACCCACACCATCGCCGCGATCACCGCCATCATACCCCCGAGCCAGCCGAGAAGCACCGGGTCGGCCAGGCGGATGCGCTGTTTCAGGCATAGCGCAACGATGCCCACAAGGGTCGACACAAACGTGGCCAGCAGTATGGGCAGGAACACATCCGTAGGGTTGGCCGCCCCCGCCTGCGCACGGTACATCATAATCGAGATTGGGATGAAGCAAAGCCCCGACGCGTTAAGAATCAAGAACATAATCATCGCGTCGGTGGCCGTGTCCTTCTCCTTGTTGAGCGACTGCAGCTCCTGCATGGCCTTCAGCCCCAGCGGCGTGGCGGCGTTGTCGAGCCCGAGCATATTGGCCGACACGTTCATGAAAATCGAGCCCATGGCAGGGTGCCCCTTCGGCACACCCGGGAAGAGGCGGCAGAATAGCGGCGACACCAGCCGGCCGAAAAACCCAATCACCCCGGCGCGCTCGCCTATCTTCATCAGTCCCAGCCACATAGCCAGGATGCCCGTCAGCCCCAGCGAAACCTCGAAGGCGAGCGCCGCGGCCGAAAACGACCCCTGCATCATCTCGCCCCACACTCCAGCCTCGCCGCAGAACACCGTGCGGGCCAGCGCCACAGCGAACGCCACCAGGAAAAAAGCCGCCCAAATATAATTCAGTACCATATCTCGTTCATTCTGTTTCCGCGAAGTTAACCCATTTCCGCAACTCCACCAAAGCCCTCATTCAACCAAATTGGCGGCAAAAACCGGGAGCAACGCCCCTGTTAACCGAAAAAAATGGTGTAACTTCGCGGTTTAGTCACATCCACCACCCGCGACACCCCACACCACTTATTATAATATAGGAAATGAGAAAATACATCATAGCGCTCCTCGCGGCTTTGGCCACTTTGACGGCCCCGGCCCGGACCATCGACCCGGACCAGCCAGTCGCCCCGCCGCAGGCCACCGGCTTCGCGCCACTCGACTTCACCGGCTTCAACCCCGATGACACCGCCCGGGTGGTGCTTTTCGAGGAAGAAGAGATGCTGGCCGTCGCCCCCCGGGCGCTCCCATGCCGCGACTTCCGCGACGGCATGAAGGTTTCCTATTGGCAGTTGGGCACCCCGGTGGTGGTCGGTGCCGCCGCGGCCCTCTTCGTGCGCACCCCAAAGCTCGTCCAGGCCCGCAAGTTCGTGCAGCAGCACCTCTCGCAACACGGCAAGCACAAAACCACCGTCGACAACTATCTGCAATACGCCCCGATCGTGGCCTCCTACGGCCTCTACGCCTGCGGCCTGAAGGGCGAGAACGGCCTCCTCGACCGCACCATCCTGGCCGCGATGAGCTACACCATCTTCGTGGCCATCAACGCCGGCATGAAATATGCCTTCGGCGAGAAGCGCCCCGACTCCGACGCCCACAACTCATTCCCCTCGGGCCACACCGGCACAGTCGTCACCGGCGCCGAGTACCTGCGCCGCGAATATTGGTCGACCTCCCCCTGGATCGGCGTCGCCGGCTACGCCGTGGCCCTCACCACGGCCTATCTGCGCATCCACAACAACCGCCACTGGATCAACGACGTGGTGGGGGGCGCCGCAGTCGGCTATTTCTCCACGACGCTCGCCTACTGGCTCTACCCCAAGATTTTCCACAAACGCTACGAACGCCATCTGCGCGAGCGCGAAGAGCGCCTCGCCCGCGAATGCGCCGGCATCGACCTGCCACGCCGGCGCAACTCCGTCACCGGCTTCGGAGCCCCCTTCGCCGGGGGTGGCGCGGTGGGCTTCTCGATGGCCCTCACCTTCTGAGGCCCGCAAGCTCCGCTACGACAAAAAAACTTAAATAGTTGGTGATTAGCCGAAGTTGGCGTAATTTCGCGCTCGGCGTTTTACACCACATCACACCGCAATGAAAAAGTATAACCTCCTCAACAACATCCTCGGATGGGCGTGTTTCGCAATCGCCGCCGTCACATACCTGCTGACCGTCGAGCCTACCGCCTCCTTCTGGGACTGCCCCGAATTCATAGCCCAAGGCGCGAAACTCGAAGTGGGCCACCCGCCGGGCAACCCCATCTTCATGCTCGCCGCGCGCTTCTTCGTAAACTTCGCCGGGGGCGACATGAGCAAGGCCGCCCTGATGGTCAACTCCATGTCGGCGCTCCTTTCGGCCGGCACGATCCTGCTGTTGTTCTGGACTATAACCCACCTCGTCAAGCGCCTCATCGTCAAGGACGACGCCACCGAGGTGAGCCTCGTGCAGATGCTGGTGATTTTCGGCGCCGGCGTGTGCGGCTCGCTCGTCTACACCTGGAGCGACACCTTCTGGTTCTCGGCTGTCGAGGGCGAGGTCTACGCCTTCTCGTCGTTCTGCACCGCCCTCGTGTTCTGGCTCATCCTCAAGTGGGAAAACCGCGCCGACCAGCCCCACTCCGACCGCTACCTGGTGCTCATAGCCTATGTGATTGGCGTTTCAATCGCCGTCCACCTGCTCAACCTCCTCTGCATCCCCGCCATCGTGCTCGTGTTCTACTACCGCAAGTTTAAGAACACCACCGCGACCGGCTCGCTCCTGGCCCTCTGCGTGGCCGCCGCCATCGTGGCGCTCATCCTCTACGGCCTGGTGCCCGGCTTCATCGAGGTGGCGCAGTCGTTTGAGCTCCTCTTCGTCAACACCCTCGGCATGAGCTACAACTCTGGTGTGCTCGCCTACACCATCCTCTTCCTCGCCGCCGTCATCTGGGCCGTTTCGGCCCTCTACCGCCAGAAGTCGGCCAACGAAATCCGCGTGTCGTTCCTCGCCGCGGTCATCCTCTCCGGCATGCCCTTCATCGGCTCGGGGTGGATCATCCCCCTGGTGCTCATCGCGGCCCTCGGCGGCTTCCTCTGGCTCGGCAAGAAGCTCCCCGTGCGCATCCTGACGGTCTGCGCCCTCAGCGTCCTGGTGATTTTCGTCGGTTATTCGAGCTACGCCCTGCTGCTCATCCGCTCCCACGCCAATCCCCCGATGAACCAGAACGCCCCCGACAATGTCTTCGCCCTTTCATCCTACCTCAGCCGTGAGCAATATGGCGAGACGCCCCTCTTCTACGGCCAGACTTTCACCTCATCCGTGCAGTACGAGGCCGACGAATACGGCAACTACGGCTTCAAGAAAAAAGGCGCCAAGAAGGTCTACACCAAGGCCGTGAAGCAGGATCCCTCCGAGCCCGACCGCTATGTGGCTAAGGAAACCTTCTCCTACGAAACCACCCCCAAGACCATCTTCCCCCGCATGTACTCCACCTCGCACTCCAACGCCTACCTTGAATGGATCGGCGCCTCGGAGGCCGACCTCGAAAACGTCGAGGCTCCAGTTATCGTAGGGAAGAACGGCGAGGTGATCCGCTCGATGATGATGCGCAAGCCCACCTTCGCGCAGAACCTCCGCTACTTCTTCAACTACCAGTGGAACTACATGTACTGGCGCTACTTCATGTGGAACTTCGCAGGCCGGCAGAACGACATCGCAGGCCAGGGAGAGGTGAACCACGGCAACTGGATTTCGGGAATCCCCTTCATCGACAATCCCCGCCTCGGCGACCAGAGCCTCCTCCCCGACGATATCGGCAAGAACAACAAAGGCCACAACGTGTTCTACATGCTCCCGCTGCTGCTGGGCCTCTTCGGGCTCACCTGGCAGGCGTTCCACTCCAAGCGCGGCATTGAGCAGTTCTGGGTCATTTTCTTCTTCTTTTTCATGACGGGAGTGGCCATCGTGCTCTACCTCAACCAGCCGCCACTGCAGCCCCGCGAACGCGACTACGCCTTCGCCGGCTCCTTCTACGCATTCTCCATCTGGGTAGGCCTCGGAGTCCCCGCCATCTGGGCCGCAGTCAACCGCCTGTTGAAGAACTCCGTGGCCCCTGAAGCCGACGACACCACCGGCATCAACCCCAAGGCCGACAGCAAAAAGGCCCTCGCCGTGGCTTGCGGCGCGTGCGTCATCGGCCTCGCAGTGCCCCTGCAGATGGTGTCGCAAACCTGGGACGACCACGACCGCTCAGGCCGCTACACCACCCGCGACTTCGGCATGAACTACCTCTCGTCGGTCGACGAAAACGGCGTGATTTTCACCAACGGCGACAACGACACCTTCCCCCTCTGGTATGCCCAGGAGGTCGAGGGCTACCGCACCGACGTGCGCGTCGTCAACCTCTCATACCTCACCACCGACTGGTATGCCAACCAGATGCGGGTGGCAACCGACGGCGCCGCCGGCCTCCCGACCCTCGCCCAGCCCGCCGACTACGCCCAGGACCGCCTCCAATACAGCTACTTCGACCAGGAGAACATGAGCACCGAGCGCGTCAACGCCCTCAACTCGCTCGACGACCTCTACCATAACCCCAAGGCTATGTGGCAGGGCTCGCGGGTGATGCGCTACCCCTACATGTACATCCCCGCCAACGCCAAGGCTGCCGCCGACGCGGGCGTAATCCTCCCCTCCGAGCTCCCCGCCGCCGAGGAAGCTATCGAGGTAACCCTCTACAAGGACCCCAAGAACACCGCCGGCGGAGTCACCCTCAGCCAGGCTCTCAGCCTCGACATGATCGCCACCCAGGCGCGCGACGGATGGAACCGCCCCGCCTACTTCGCGATGACCGTGCCCGACGAATACTACCTCTCCCTCTCGCCCTACCTGCGCAACACCGGCCTCGCCTACCAGGTGACCCCCATGCGCAACCCCGAGGGCAAGAGGCCCGACGCCAAGCCCCAGGATGGCGAGTCAACATGGATCGCCACCGACAAGATGTATGACAACGTCACCACCAAATTCCGCTGGGGCGGCCTCGACCAGCTCAAGGACGGCGAGGAAATCTACCTCGACGAAACGGTGCGCCGCATGGTCACCACCCACCGCTCCGCAATGGCTGAGCTCGCCTACGCCCTCTATCTCGAAGGCTACGACGCGATGCACCCCCTCGACTCAATCAACGGCACCCCCGACCCCGTCTATGCCGCCGACCGCTTCACGAAAGCAGCCCGAGTCCTCGACCTCATCGAAGAGAAGCTCCCCACCAGGGTTTCGCCCTACGGCATACAGATGGGCTACCAGATTGGCGACACCTACATCCGCCTGGCCGACGCCACCGGCGACGACAACCTCCGCGCCAAGGGCCTCGCGGTGCTCGAAGGCGAAATCAAGCGCTACGCCCAGTATGTGCCCTACTACATGGAACTCATGCGAGCCCTCCCCTCGAGCGGCTTCCAGGGCCTCACTTACGCCGACCGATACATCCCCACCTACATCTATGTGCTCCTCGAAACATTCGACCAGAATGGCGGCGACACCGCCAAGCTCCACCAGGAGCTCCTCGCCGAGGGCATAAACCTCAACGACCTCACGCGACTCCCTGCCCGTCGGTAGGGAGCCGCGCGGGCGTAACGCTCTAAAACACACCCCGCCCACGCAATGCTCATCGAACGTCCACCGCTCCCCTACCGCCTCCTCTTCCCCGAAGGAATCTGGCGGTTGAAGCGAAAAAAACGCAAAGTCGTCTACCTCACTTTCGACGACGGCCCCGTGCCCGAAGTCACTCCCTGGGTGCTCGACACCCTCGACCGCTACGGCATCAAGGCCACATTCTTCATGGTGGGCGACAACGTGGCCCGCAACCCCCAACTCTTCGAGGAAGTGAAGCGCCGCGGACACTCCTACGGCAACCACACCATGCACCACCTCCAGGGCATGAAAGTAACCGCCTACCGCTACATCCACGACATCACCGAGGCCAACGACCTCATCGACAGCCCCCTCTTCCGCCCGCCCCACGGCCTGCTACGCTGGAAACAGTCCAAAATCATCAAAGACCGCTACAACCTCATAATGTACGACCTGGTGACCCGCGACTATTCCAAGAAACTCACCCCCGAGCAGGTGTTCGCCAACGTCAGGCGCTACGCCCGCAACGGCTCCATCATCGTCTTCCACGACTCCCTCAAGGCCGAGCGCAACATGAAGGCAGTCCTCCCCCAGGCCATCGAATGGCTCAAAGCCAGGGGGTATGAATTCGACGCCATACCCATGTAGCCCCCGCCCCATGAGCCAGCAACCCTCCGCGCCGGGCGGCACCCTCCACCCCTCCCCAGCCCTTCGCGGCTCCATAGCCACCGCCATGGAGGCCGCCGGAGCCGCCGTGTGGGGTATTGCCACCGCCGGCGACGTCGACCCGGCCGAGATGGCCCGCTTCGACCAATTCATAGCCGAGGGACGCCACGCCACAATGGAGTATCTCGCGCGCTACCGCGAGCTCCGCGCCAACCCCCTCAGGCTCCTCGAAGGCAACCCGCCGGAAGGCGCCGTGATCGTCGGCGCTTTCCCCTACACCTCCGACTACCGACCCTCCCCCGGGGCCGACCGCATCGCCCGTTACGCCCTCGGCGACGACTACCACGAAGTGCTGCGCAAACGGCTCAAACCCGTCGCAGCCCTCCTCCGCGACAACGGCTACCAGGCCCGCGTGTGCGTCGACTCAGCCCCCATTCTCGAGCGCTACTGGGCCCAACAGGCCGGCGTAGGCCGCCAGGGACTCAACCACCAACTTTCCATCCCCGGCCTTGGCAGCTACTTCTTCCTCGCCGAAATCATCACCGACGCCCCCCTACCCCCCACATCGCCGCTCCCTGACAACGCTCCGGGCTGCGACCGCTGCGGAGCCTGCGTCGCCGCCTGCCCCACCGGCGCCCTGCGCCCCGACGGCACCTTCGACGCCTCCCTCTGCATAAACTACCTCACCATCGAGCACCGCGGACCCCTCCCCGAGAGCCTCACCACCCCCGACGGGCGCCGCCTCCCCGTCGACACCCTCCTCCGCGGCACCCTCTTCGGCTGCGACCGCTGCCAGGAATCCTGCCCCCTCAACCACTCCCCCTCCTCCAGCCCTCTCAACCCCTCAACCCCTCCTCCAACCCTCTCCACCCCTCAACCCCTCAACCCTTCAACCTTTGGCCGCAGGCCAACTCCATCCCCCCTCCCC
>CAYTBH010000007.1:39193-46706 GCA_964435935.1 uncultured Alistipes sp. | reverse complement strand
GCACGACCTTGCCAAGGTCGGGGTCGCGGGTTCGAGTCCCGTTTTTCGCTCAAAATATCCAACAACGAATCTCCCTCGAAGCCTCAACCCTCCTGGGAGGCTGAGATGGTCTTTGGTTATTAAACTTGTCCGGATGGCGGAATTGGTAGACGCGCTACTTTGAGGGGGTAGTGATCATTAGATCGTGTGAGTTCGAGTCTCATTTCGGACACTTCAAATCGCAATCAGTTGCTTCACTGGTTGCGATTTTTTTTATCTCTCCGCAACCCCGCTGTGGAATGGCCTCGCGCTTACGCATTGGCGGACTTCCCTTGAAATGGCTCTTCTGGTGGCGTACAGAGGCGGTTTTGAACATTTATCGCATTAATTTCAACATTTGAGCAATGGCCGAGAGGGGCTGCGGAGCTATCTTCGCGGCAGTGTCGGCGGCAGTGTCGGCACATTCCTGAATCTGATATCCATTGCTCGAATGAAGAAGTGTTTCTACGCCATACCGGCGCTCGCCGCCCTACCAGCCGTGGGGAGTGCCGCGACCGCCGAACAGCCCAAAGTGGAGCGAAAGCCAAACGTGTTGGTGATGATGACCGACGACCACACCTGGCAAGGCATTAGCTGCTACGGCAGCAAACTGATGCAGACCCCTAACCTTGACCGTATAGCCAACGAAGGGATGCGCATGAATCGCGCCTACGTTTCAAATGCGATTTCCGGCCCATCGAGAGCCTGCATCCTCACAGGCAAGTATAGCCACAAAAATGGTTTCACCGACAATTCGAGGACTTTCGACGGCTCCCAACAGACGTTTCCCAAAATCCTGCACGACGCGGGCTATCAAACTGCCATGATCGGCAAGTGGCATCTAAACTCCGAACCACAGGGTTTTGACACATACAGCATCCTTGTGGGCCAAGGGGAATACTACAACCCCATTTTTATCGAGGACGGGAAGGAGCGAGCCGTGCCGGGATATGTGACCGACATCATAACCGACAAGGCTATCGATTTTCTCGAAAACCGCGACAAGGAGCGCCCGTTCGCGATGCTTTATTATCACAAAGCACCCCACCGCAACTGGATGCCGGCGCAGAGGCACCTCGGGGCGTTCGACGATGTGACTTTCCCCGAGCCCCCTAATCTCCTCGACGATTATACCGGGCGAGGGAGCGCCGCCAAGGGGCAGACCATGGAAATCGGGCGCGATATGTGGCCCGAGTGGGACCTCAAACTCATGTCGGCCGAAGACCTTGCCAAAGACTACCACCTCGAAACCACCGGCGACGCCAACAAAGACGATGTCAAGGCTGCAAACGACTGGCGCGCGAGCGTGATGCGCTACCAGAGGGTCTACAATCGTATGACTCCCGAGGAACAGGAGCGTTGGAACGCTGCCTACGCTCCCCGCATAACTGAATGGCAGGAGGTGAAAAACCGTCCCCAGGATGAAATCACCCGATGGAAATATCAGCAGTATATGCGCGACTATTGCTCGGTGATAAAAGGTGTCGACGAAAACGTGGGCCGCATGCTCAACTATCTCGACAGCATCGGCGAGCTCGACAACACCATAATTGTTTACACCTCGGATCAAGGATTCTTCCTTGGCGAGCACGGATGGTTTGACAAGCGATTTATGTATGAGGAGTGCCAGCGCACCCCCATGATGATACGCTATCCGAAAGCAATCCCCGCCGGAAGTGTTTCAGAAGCGCTCGCGATGAACATCGACCTTGCGCCCACGTTTGTCGACATGGCCGGTGTCGAGGTGCCTGGCGATATGCAGGGCCGCTCGCTCAAGCCGGTGTTTGAAAAAAGTGGCGCCGCGCCCGACGGATGGCGCGAAGGGGTCTACTACCATTATTATGAATATCCGTCGTGGCACTCGGTGAAGCGCCACTATGGCATACGCACCCCCGACTACAAACTCATCCACTTCTACAACGACGTTGACGAGTGGGAGCTTTATGACATGCGACGCGACCCCAACGAGATGCGCAACGTTTATAACGACCCTGAATATGCCGAGGTGAGAGCCGACCTGCATCGACGCCTGGAGGCGTTGCAGCGAGAATGCGACGACACTGACCCCCGCGAAGAGGAATTTGAGTTTTTCCAGGGTGCCGACAAACTATAATCCAAGAGATAACACCATAACTATAAAATATAAATCATCAGACTCACATAATGGATAGAAGAAATTTTTTGAAACGTTCGGGATGGACGCTTCTCGGGCTCGCGGCTGCCGGAACCGGCACCTCGATGTTTGCCCACACGAAGGATAGCGACGCCCTGCCTGACGATATCAAACGGAAGATGCCCTCGATGAAGGATTTCAAAGTGTTCTGGGGGGATGTTCACAACCATTGCAATGTAACCTACGGGCATGGCGACCTCGCCGACGCACTGGCTGCCGCCGAGCAGCAGCTGGATTTCGCTTCCGTCACTCCCCACGCGTTGTGGCCCGACATCCCTGGTGCCAACGACGAGCGCCTGGCGTGGGTCATCGACTATCACACCGATGCTTTCCGCCGTCTGCGCGAGGGCGGTTATGAGAAGTATCGCAAGGCTATCGAAGAGGCAAACCGCCCCGGCAAATTCCTGACTTTCGTTTCCTATGAATGCCATAGCATGGAGCACGGCGACCATGTCGCGTTGTTCCACGACTTTGATGTGCCGCTGGTGGAGTGCGACTCTGTGCCTGATCTGAAGGCCAAGCTGGCGGCATATAAATGCTTCGTCACGCCCCACCACATGGGCTACCAGACTGGTTTCCGCGGCTACAACTGGGATAAGTTCACCGATGGGGGCATGACTCCGTTTGTCGAAATGTTTTCGCGCCACGGTCTTGCCGAGAGCGACTCGGGCGACTACAACTATCTCCACGACATGGGCCCCCGCATCTGGGAAGGCTCGATTCAGTGCGGCCTCGAAAAGGGACACAAGTTCGGCCTTATGTGCTCAACCGACCAGCACGCCGGCTATCCCGGCAGCTATGGCGACGGACGCATCGGCGTTTACGCGCCTTCGCTCGACCGCGGCGAAATCTGGAATGCGATGGCCAACCGCCACACCTGCGGCATCACCGGCGATAAAATCAAGGTCGACTTCCGCATAAACCATGGTCGTGCCGGCGATGTCATAAAGGCTGACAAACGAGAAATCTATGTCAATGTCGAGGGGATGCAGCAGCTCGACTATGTCGACATTATAAAGAATGGCGAGTGCATCGCTCGTCTGAACGCTCCTCACCGCACCATCGTGCCCGACGACTCTGATATAGTCCGCGCCAAGCTCAAAGTTAACTTTGGGTGGAATCGCGAAGAGGAGTATATCCATTGGCTCGGAAATCTGCGGCTCACCGACGGACAAATCAACGATGTGCAGACCTGTTTCCGCGGTGCGGCTTTCACATCGCCACAACCGGGTGAAACCGAGTTCCACACACGGGTAAACCGTGTTGCCGAGCGTGGCGACCGCCACCTCGCGCTCGACATGTATTCGTCAAAGAACCCCAATGTTCTCACGCCGGCAATGCAGGGCGTGATTCTCGATGTCGAGATGCCGCGAAACGCTAAACTTGTAGCCGACTTCAATGGGCACACCTACGAGCACTCGCTCAACGAGCTTCTCGAAGGCTCGCGCGCCCACTTCCTGCGCGGCTGGCTATCGGAGGCAATCCAGTTTGAACGCGCCGCCACCGAGCCGGGATTCCTCGCCGGCCATATCATGACCGATGAAATGGCCGAACGCGACACCGACTATTACTATGCCCGCGTGCGCCAGCGCGACGGCCAGTGGGCGTGGACATCGCCGATATGGGTCGAGCGCGTTTGATAGCGCTGTTGTCACTAAAGCATCGAGCCACCGCGGGGAGCACAGCTTCGTCGGTGGCTCGCTTTATTGATGCCGCCGGTTTTTGGAAACGTTCCCGCTCATGTTGTCTAACTTATTGGAAACGTTTCCGTTACGTTTGGAAACGTTTCCGTTAATTTTTTCGCCATATTTTGCGTAATGGCAGTTTTTTATATCTAACTTTGTGATGTCGAACCGACAATAATACCTCAAATCTAACAACAAAAACTCCATATTATGAAGAAAGTCTACTCCCTGGCAACGATGTTCGTGGCGCTTTCAGCAGCCATGCTTCAGGCTCAGGACTTCCAGGTTCTCACCACTTCAGAGGAAGTTATTGCCAACTCCGTAGAAAATCAGGCGGGGGCCAAAGCTCAGTTCCAGGCCGTGATTGAAAATGCCGATGCCACCGAGGCTGAAAAGACCGAGGCGATGCATGTTTATATGCAGCAGGCCACCCCGGCACCCGGATACGCTTTCGATATGTCGTATCTCATCCCCTACAACGATGTTGACGACTCCAACAAAGGAAAATACACCCAGGCCACTCTTGCCGAGTATTGGAAGACCGATGTCGCCGGGCTGGTGTTCGGCAGCAACTCGGTGTTTATGGTGACTTCCAATGAAGCAAATGGCGTGTACATGCGCGTCAACGAGACCTCTGGCCTTATGAATGCCGAGGATGCCATTGGCAAGTTCGTCCTCTACCAGGATGTGAACCTCGCCAAAGGTGCCTACCATCTCCAGGCCCGCGCTTTCGTGGCCGGTCTGGCCAACGCGGTGACCCTTTCAGCCGGCGACATTGCCGAAAGCTCCAAAGTCAACGGCAGTCCCCTGAAAGATTACAGCGTCGATTTCAAGGTGGCCGAAGCCGGCGACATCAAACTCGGATTCAAGAGAACCACCGTAAGCGGCAAGCTAACCCAGGTGGCATTCAACCAGATGTATCTCTACAAAACATCGACCATCGTCGAAATCACCGATGAAAGCGGGCAGCTTAACCCTGCCGAGGGCGTCGACGTGGTTGTGAAGCGCGAGTTTGATGCCGACACTTACTATCCGATCTGCCTTCCGTTCCAGATTGACAACTGGCGCGATGTGTTTGCCGACGTCACTTTGTGGTCGAACTACGACAACGGAACTCTCGAATTCAAGAGCATTTCGGGTGCGAACACCCAGGCGCGCAAACCCTACCTTGTGAAATTCAACATGGTTATCAACCAAGACAACTATTTGACCTTCAATAATGTCAACATCCAAAAAGGCGATGCCGGCTCATGGGTCAAGAGTGTTGCCGAAGGCGAAGAGGCATACCCCGTGAAGATGGTCGGTAACTGGGCCGAGCAGGCACTGCCCGAAAAGTGCTACTACTTCGATGGCAACAAGTGGGTTCTCGCCACAGCATCGCGCTCAGAGGGCATGCTTCCCTCCTTCTCGGCCTACATCGATGCCTCCGGCCTCGATGAGTGCCCCGAACTGATGGCGATGAAGGTCAACGACGCTATTGTCACAGTCATTGAGGTAGCTTCCTCTCAGGCTGAACCAGGCGTGGTCAATGTCTACAACCTCCAGGGCATGGCCGTAAAGGTGGGCGTGAACGAAACTGAGGCCCTCGAAGGCCTTCCCCACGGACTCTACATTGTAAATGGTAAGAAGATAGTTAAATAAGGTAATCCCAATAGGTGATTTAAGTAGGTAATTTAGACAAGAGTAAAGTCTTGCGGACTTGCAACAGACAATCCGCAGGACTTTACCCATATAAAACAGGTGAGGCAAATGAAAAAGACTTGCGGAATTTTGACAGGTGTGTTCCTTAGCCTTGCGGCTGTGGCGACATCGGCACAGAATGCCTATCTCATTGAGGCTGAATCGTTTCAGTTCAAAGGGAAATGGGTTGTCGAAAAGTCGTCCGACTGTCTGGGAACCGCCATGCTGCGAGTCTATCAGGATGGCGACACATCGCCTGAATCCGATGCCCTCACTGTCGTTAATATCGCCGAAGCGGGCACCTACCGAGTTTGGACGCGCTCGCAGGACTATCTCGACTCTCCCCGCCCGCGAACCTACACCCTTTCGGTCGACGGCCTTGAACTCCAACCGAGCGGAGCCCACGGCAACGCTGGTTTCCGCTGGGAAATGGTTGGCCAGCTTAACCTTACAGCCAAGCAGACCCTGCTGCGGCTTCACGACACCGGGAATTACTACGGGAGGTGTGATGCCATCCTTCTGACCAAAGACGTATCCGTTGACCCTAATAACCTATCGAATACCGAGATTGCCCGCTGGCGCAAATCTCCCGTGGCAATGGATTATACCACTGCCTTTGCCCCCTCCCTCGGCGCCCACCGCGACATTGCCGCGGGCTACACTGTGCTCGCAAGCGCGTCCAACCCCGATTTCCGAATTAGTTTTGTCAAATTGGCCGACGGATCGATTGCCTGCAAAACCGACTTCTATGCCGCCGGTTCTTGGCGACGCTTCGTTTCCTCGGCCGAGGATAACCGCGTGGCGCTTATAAGCAATTCCACTCCACCAGTGGTGAACTTCAACGGCTTCTATCCGTCGTGGAACGCTTGCGCTGCCAGGCGAGAATTTTCGTTTGATGGTCACACTTATCCCGTAACCATCGATGGCGATAGTTCCAATCCGTTCTATGTCGGCGAACTCGCCGAGACGCGTCCGACTGCTGTCACTAAAACTGATGCCAACACAATCAAGGTAACATACGACTGTGGTGGAAAAGGTGAGTTGATCGGCTACTGGAATGTGCCCGAGCATGGAAGCCACGCCGCAGTGCGCCTGGTGTTTAAGCCCGTTACCGATGGGTCTTATACCCTCGCGCTCCACGCTCTCAAGGGGGTGGGTGCCGATGCTGTTGAGGGAGGCCTTATGCCCCCGATGTTTTTTGGCAAGCGGCTGCCGTCAACGCCTTTAGCGCTGTTTTCCTCGATGATGCCACAATGCCTTTCGGTTGTAGAGGCGAAAATGACATTTGGCAACGTATCGGCTTTCGTGAGTGCCAATCTTGATAACCTCAGCCAGGATTGGGGCGGTTACGACTATTCGCCTATCGGTTTCTCATTACTCAACAGCATTGGTGAAAATGAGCCGGTTGCCTTTGCCCCGCTCCCCGGAATGGCTGACTCTAAAGTTAATGCCGGACGCCGCGTTGAGGCCAATTTCGTTGTTGGTGTCGTGCCGGGCAGCTGGGGCGACGCTCTGGAGTATGTAAGCGACAATGTTTTCGAGGTCAGCGATTATCGTCAGCCCGGAAGCGCTTCCCTCACCGCGGCCTTCCAGAATGTGGAGGCTTTGATAAAAGACCCTGTAGCGTCGGGATGGTACGCGCCCATGAAAGGGTTCTGGGATATCGAGGCTAACGGCAATGTTTCGCCGACAGTTGTCCAATCGGCGCCGTTGGCGCTTCTGGGAGCGTCGATGGTGATGAACGACGAGGAATTTTATGTTTCCCGTGCACTCCCGTCGATCGAATTCTTGCTTTCGCGCAACGGGTTCCGCTTTGTGGGAAGCAATCCGCAGAAACTCAACCCCATGAACTCTCAGTTTCCCACCACTCTTTACGAGGGAATCAACACCCTCACCGGGGGAATCAACCCGTGGATTGCCTCGCTGGCACTCCCCTCTGGTCAGCTCCGTGCCGCCA
>CAYTBH010000007.1:2838-39093 GCA_964435935.1 uncultured Alistipes sp. | reverse complement strand
ATCAACCCGTGGATTGCCTCGCTGGCACTCCCCTCTGGTCAGCTCCGTGCCGCCAACGGTTATTTCTCCACGGCTCAGCCATTCCGGCAGGCGCTTTCGGCCTACCGACTCACGGGCGATGAAAGCTGGCTTGGCAGCGCACGCGCGATGGCCGACAAATATGTCGATGAACTTAATGCGGGGAGCACCCAGGTTGCGGCCCCGGCTACCTTCTACAACAGCCAGATGGTGCCCGACTGGACGGCGCTCGTTGACATCTATCACGCCACAGGCGACCAGCGTTATGCCGACGCTGCCTCTTCCGTAGCCTCCGCGACGATGGCCGGGGTGAAAACTTGGCCAAAAACCGCGGCTGGAAGTCAGACTGTGCACCCCGGTGGCAAATTCGACGGGGTCACCACCGTTTGGTGGCGCGGCAACGAACAGTACCGACTCGGCTTCCCCCGCCGAGATGGCGATGCTCCTGAACATGAGGTTGATGCCTGGCGTGTTTCTGGAGTGGGGCTCGGGATGGAGCAGCCGGCTACATATTTTGTGCGTTCAGCTGGTAAAACGGTTCGCCCAATCTATATGAACAACTGGGCACCCCGCCTCCTGGAGCTTTCCGCGCCAGTGGCGAAACCGATTTACGAAACTTACGCCCGAAACGCCGTTGTAGGTCGTGCCGACAACTATCCGGGATATTATGCCACTGGCTACACCGACATCAACCTATCGGCTCGTTTCCCTTACGACGGGCCCGACGTTAGTTCGATTTACTATCATCACATCCCGGCTTACATGGCAATGCTCCAGGACTATATCGTGGAGGAATTTAAAACCCGAAGCCGCGGCGAGGTTGATTTCCCGGCAGCCCGTCAGGAGGGTTTCGTGTGGTTTGCCAACAATGTGTATGGGGCCTCAAAAGGTGTTGTCTATGGCAACGAAGCTCAATTATGGATGCCGGCTGGAGGTATAGAAATTGACAATCCGGCAGTCAACTGGCTTATGGCCCGCGATGAAAACCACCTCTACATTCTCCTGACAGGTGAGGGTGATGAGCCGGTGGCAGCCAACATCAATATTAGCGAAGCGGTCGGGGACGCGCTCGTCGAGCCCACCCGGCAGTTAGCCGCGGAGGTTCCCGCTCGAGAGGTGAAACTCATAACGCTCGATGCCAATTGGAACGACTACGGCACAATCCCCGAGCTCAACGATGGTTTCGAAGTAGTTGAAACCGGCACGGTTGTGGGAAAAATATATCTTTATCGTATCCGCTCCCCTTTTGGGTGGGACTCGGTCTATGGATTCGCCGAGTGCGGAGCAATCAGTGGGTTGACCATCGATGTTGAGTGCGGAGCCGAGTCCCAAAGCGCGACCAAATGGCCCTACGAATGGAGTTTCCGCTCGTTTGGCTACGATGAACCCGTTTCAATGAAGATTCGGTTGTCAATTAATGGCACTGATTTGAAGACCGTTAACCATACTTTCGACCCCGGACTTTCAAGCCTGGCAGGCGTTGAGGCCGATGAGCCCAACGCTGCGCAAGGGGGCATTTTCACTATTGACGGTCGAAGGGTCGAGAAAATCGTGACTCCCGGTTTCTATATCCGCGACGGACGCAAAATTTTCCAAAAATAATCTTGCGAGAACGTTAATTGAGTCCGCGGTTCAGAATTATTCCATATCTTTGCGTGTTGAAGCGCGTTAGCCTTAACATCAGCACATGGTTGAGACAGAATGGCCAACCATGGAATAATACCGACCCGCATGAGCAACCACATTACAATCAAAGATATAGCTAAAGCCTTGGGAATTTCGACATCAACAGTGTCGAGAGCCCTCTCCGATGCCTGGGACGTGAAGCGCGAAACCCGCGACCAGGTGCTCGAAATGGCAAAAAAACTCCACTACCACCCCAATCTTAACGCCAAGAATCTTCAAAACAAGCGCACCGGCACCGTAGGCATAATCATTCCCGAATTCGTGAGCAGCTTCTTCCCCAATGTCGTGATGGGCATTCAGGAAGTGCTTTATAGCGAAAACTATCATTTATTTATCACCCAGAGCAACGAGAACCGCCAGCAAGAGCTCGACAACCTTCGTTTGTTGCAGGAGCACAACGTTGAAGGCATCATCATGTCGATTACCAACGAGGGTGGCAATGAGGATGCCTACCGCGAAGTGATGGCCAACGGGTTGCCGCTTGTGTTTTTCAATCGTTGCCCCAAGACACTCGCCGCTCCCAAGGTGCTCATTAACGATTCTCTAATGGCCGAGAAAGCTGTTGACCATCTCATTGCTTCGGGCCACAAGAACATCCTGCACCTCGGCGGTCCCGTGAATTTGGAAATCAGCGCGATGCGTTCCGAAGGATTCGCCAACTCGTTGCGCCGCCACGGCCTCGACCCCGAGGGGAAGGCCGTTACCGCCGGAATATTCATCAAGGACGGACAGATGGCTATGGAGAAGATTCTCGAAGCAGGCGACTCGCTGCCCGACGCGATTTTCTGCTTTAACGACCCGGTGGCCATCGGCGCGATGAAAGCACTGAAAAGCGCCGGCAAGCGAATACCGCAGGATGTGGCTATTGTCGGCTTCAGCGAAGGCTCGATGGCCACCGTTGTCGAACCTCAGCTGACCACGGTTTTGCAACCGATGAAGGAGATGGGTCGTCAAGCCGCGATGCTGCTTCTCGATATCCTCCAGGGCAAGCGGAAAGCATCGGAGCAAGCCACCGTCTATCTCGATGCGACGCTCAATATCAGGGAGTCGTCGGCCAACTAATTTCCTACCTTTGATATCGTTGTTCCGAGGGCGCTTTTGGGTGCTCTCGCAGGCCTTCGCCCCCTCGGCTCCCGGCTTTTTCGGTCGCGGCGCGAGTCGGAAACGTTTCCAAAAAACATCGAAAACGTTCCCGCTAATTTTATTGTAAGTTTACGAAAATCACACGTTTATATTTCCTAAATTTGCATTGGACTTAAATCACCACAATACCTGGAATAGAATATGAGCAACGTCGATTTATTAACGATACTTCTCTTTTCAGTCGGAGTGCTTTTGACGGGAGTCGCGTTCTCCCGCACCGGCAAGGATATGAAGAGCTTCTTCGCCGGCGGCGGTAACGTGCCCTGGGGCATGAGCGGCCTCTCCCTGTTCATGGGGTTCTTCTCGGCAGGCACATTCGTTGTCTGGGGCTCGATCGCTTATTCCTACGGATTTGTTTCCGTGATGATACAGATGACCATGGCTTTGGCCGGCTTTGTAGTTGGCACCTGGATCGCGCCCCGCTGGCAGCGAACCCACTGTCTCACGGCGGCACAATACATTAGCGAGCGCCTCGGCGTTAACGTTCAGAAATTCTACACCTATATTTTCCTGATAGTCTCGGTGTTCACCACGGGTAGTTTCTTCTACCCTGTGGCAAAAATCGTGGAGGTGTCAGCCGGCATCCCGCTCACTACCTCGATTCTCGTGCTGGGCGTGTTCAGCATGATCTATGTCACCATCGGCGGTCTGCGCGGCGTGGTTGTGACTGATGTTCTTCAATTCGTCATCCTCTTCTCGGCGGTGATAATAGTCGTGCCCCTTTCGTTTGAGAAGGTCGGGGGTGTCGACAACTTCCTTGCCAACATTCCGGCTGACTTTTTCGAACCTGTTCATGGAGAATATTCCTGGTGGTTCCTTCTCGCTTTTTGCGTTTACAATTCATTCTTTCTGGGGGGTAACTGGGCATACGTTCAGCGCTACACTTCGGTCAAGACTCCGTCGGATAGCCGCAAGGTTGGCTGGCTGTTTGGCTGCCTCTATCTCGTGAGCGCGTTTCTGTGGATGCTGCCGCCGATGCTCTACCGGGTTTACGACCCCTCGCTTGCCGGACTCGACAACGAGAACGCTTATCTGCTGATGTGCAAAGAGGCTATGCCTAACGGCCTTTTGGGCTTGATGCTCGGCGGCATGATATTCGCCACCGCGAGCTCGCTCAATGCGACGCTCAACATTTCGGCCGGTGTTTTCACCAACGATATCTTTAAGCGCCTTTCGCCCAATGCCTCCGACAAGACCCTTATGCGGGTAGCCCGCGTCTCGACTCTCGGGTTTGGCGTGCTGGCGCTTGTGGTGGCCCTATTGGTAAAGAGCATGGGTGGCATCGTGAACGTGGTTATCAGCGTTGCTGCGCTCACGGGCGTTCCAATCTACCTGCCGGTTATATGGTCGCTGTTCAGCCGGCGCCAAAATGCCAAAACCATATTGTCGGTGACGCTCATAAGCCTTGCGGTCAATCTGGTGTTCAAATTCATCACACCGCTATTCGGGCTCTCGCTGAGCCGCGGTGCCGAGATGGGCGTGGGAGCCTTTGTGCCGGTTGCGCTGCTCGTGATCACTGAGCTGTGGCTCATGGCGAAGCACTACGAGGACCCGCGCTATGCGACCTACAAAAAAATTGCCCGCAAGGATGGTGAGCCAACCGAAACCGCGGCCGAAGGGAAGGCGGCCAACCGCTTCACCCGCAGAGTGCTCGGTTTGAGCATCATGATTGCCGGCGTATTGATTGCCGTGCTCGGATTCATGGCGCACACTTCGCAGTTCATCCCCGTGACGATGGGTTGTGTCGTCCTCATAGCCGGCCTGGTAATCAGATATAAGAAATAAATTCAAGGTAAAAAAGATATTAAGCAGAATATGAATAGTCAAGGATTTGTTACTTCCCGCGCTACGCGTCGCGAGGTTGTGAACGCCGAAATCGTGGTCACCGGGGGTGGTCTGACTGGCGTTTGCTGCGCGCTGACCGCCGCACGCCGCGGCACCAAGGTTGTCCTTGTTCAAGACCGCCCCGTGCTCGGCGGCAACGCCTCGAGCGAGGTACGCCTGTGGGCCCTTGGCGCGACATCGCACATGGGCAACAACAACCGCTGGTCACGCGAGGGCGGGGCTATCAACGAAATTATGACTGAGAACGTGTTCCGCAACAAGGAGGGTAACCCGGTTATTTTCGACACGGTGCTCCTCGACCTCGTTATGCGCGAACCCAATATCACAATGCTCTTGAACACTGTGGTTTACAAGGTTGTCAAGAGCAACGACGACATCATCGACTATGTGGTGGCCTACAACCCGATTAATGAAACCAGCTACGAGATTCGCGGCCGCTTTTTCGCCGACTGCTCGGGCGACGGCCTGGTGAGCTATCTTGCCGGGGCGCCCTACCGCATGGGTTCTGAGGACCGCGCGGTCTACGGCGAGGGATTCACCCCCGACAAGCAGACCTACGGCGAGCTCCTTGGCCACACAATTCTGTTCTATATGAAGGATACCGGCAAGCCGGTTGAATATGTGGCCCCGGATTTCGCGCTTAAAGATGTCGAGAAGCAAATCAGCAAAATCCACAACGACGAATATTTTTCAATCAACCACCACGGCTGCAAATACTGGTGGATTGAGTACGGAGGCCGACTCGACACCATCCACGACTCCGAAGATATCAAGCATGAGCTTTGGAAAGTTGTCTATGGAATCTGGAATTATATTAAGAACTCCGGCAAGTTCCCCGAGATGAGCACCTACACTCTTGAATGGGTGGGCACCATCCCGGGCAAGCGCGAGTCGCGTCGCATGCAGGGCCTCTACACGCTCACCCAGCAGGACATCATTGAGCAGCGCACCCACTACGATGCCGTTTCCTACGGAGGATGGGCCATCGACCTACACCCTTCCAACGGGGTGTATGCCGACGGGCGCGCCTGCAACCAGTGGCATTCAAAGGGAGTTTATCAGATTCCCTACCGCTGCTATTTGGGAGCCAATATCCGCAACCTCATGTTTGGAGGGCGCATCATGAGCTCCTCGCATGTGGCAAACGGCTCTACGCGAGTCATGTGCACATCGGCGAGCGGTGGCCAGGCAATAGGCACCGCCCTTTCGCTCTGCGTTGAGAACAACAGAATGCCCGCCGACTATGTGAGCCGCGATTTGATTGGCGAACTGCAACAGGCGCTTATGGAAAGCGGCCAGTATATCCCCGGGCTGGAGATTCGCGACAACCGCAACCTGCTGCACTCGGCTTCGGTCAAGGCCAGCAGCTCGTTCCTCTTCAATGGTTACGAATCCAACGGCCAATATCGCAAGCTCGAATTTTCAACCGCGGCGCTGTTCCCGGTGAAAGGCGCGATGCCAAAGCTGTCGCTTTCGGTGCGTGCCGCCGAGGCTACGGAGTTAAAAATCGAGTTGCGCGACGCGATTCGCGACAAAGGTTTCACCCCTGAGAGAACTATCGAATCCGCGTCAGTCAGCCTCCGCGAAGGCGAGCAGGAGATTGTCGTGAAATTCAGCCACAAATTTGATGCGAGCCAATATGTGTTTGTGTGCTTTATGGCCAACGAAAAGGTTGAACTCGGCGAAAGCGACGACCTCGTTAGCGGCACTACCACGGTGCTCAACCAAATCAATCTCGCCGTTTCCAATTATGGCCGTCAGGATCCCCCCGAGGATATAGGCATCGACAGCTTTGAGTTCTGGTGCCCGCTGCGTCGGCCCCAGGGGAAAAACATAGCGTTCCACGTCGCTCCCGCCCAAGAGATTTTCTCGCTCGATCTGATGGAGAACAGCCTCACTCGCCCGGTAGGCGCTACCAACGCCTGGGCCGCGTCGATTGACGACCCCGCTCCTGAACTAACCCTTCAGTGGGCCGAACCGAAGGAAATCAACGAGGTGAAGTTCTTCTTCGACACCGACTATGACCATGCGATGGAAACCGTGCAGATGGGGCATTCCGAGAACGTTATGCCATTCTGTGTGCGCGACTACGAGGTTGCTGACTCAGAAAACCGCACCATCGCTAAGGTTTCCGACAACTATCAGGCGGTTAACAGCATAAAATTCGACAAACCAATCAAAACCGATAAACTGCGCATAAGGCTGAGCCATCCTCGCCGCCGCGTCCCAGCAACCCTTTTCCATCTTGTAGTAAAGTAATTGTCTATGAATATCAATCTTAAATCACATTCGGCCATGAAAACGGCTCTCGCATGTCTGCTTGCGGCTTTTGTAGCTGTCGGTGGCTTCGCGGCCTCGGCCCAGCACACGATTAGCGGCATCGTTGTCGACATTGACAACGGAGAGCCCGTAATCGGCGCCACGATAGCTCTCGACGGCAAGAACGCGAGTATGATTACTGATGTGAACGGCGAGTTCACATTCAGCAACGCTAAATCTGAAGTGAGCATCGAAATCCGCTCCATCGGCTACGAGACACAAACCACGAAAGTGAGCGCGTCGAAGCGCAACAACATACGCATGCGCCCATCGACAGCGCTCCTCGACGAGGTTGTGGTTGTCGGTTACGGCACAACCACCCGAAAGGATGTCACCGGTGCTGTGTCGAAAGTCAACGTGAAGGATATGCAGAAAGCCCCCGTTTCCAACTTTGAGGAGGCACTTGCCGGACGCGTAGCCGGTGTGCAGTCAACCAGTAGCGACGGCCAGCCGGGCAGCGACCTCAACATCGTGATCCGAGGCAACAACTCAGTCACTCAAAGTAACGCCCCGCTCTATGTTGTCGATGGTTTCCCGCTCGAAACCTCGCTTGGCAACGTGCTCAATCCCGAGGAAATCGAGTCGATGGAGATTTTGAAGGATGCTTCGGCCACAGCGATTTACGGCGCCCGCGGCGCGAACGGCGTTATTCTCATCACCACCAAGAAGGGTAAGGTTGGCCGCCCCGTGGTCACCTACAACCTCAATATGGGTGTGCAGCGAGCCATCAAGAAGCAGGAGATGCTCGACCCCTACGAGTTCGTGCGCTATCAGCTTGAAGTTAATCCATCGCTCTATTCGTCGATGTATCTCGGTAACGAGAAGACTCTCGACGACTATCGCAATGAAAAAGGAATCAACTGGCAGGACGAAGTGCTACGCAACGCGTTTGTGATGAACCACAACCTCGCCGTGCGCGGTGGCACAGAATCCACCCGTTACTCCATTTCGGGCAGCGTGGCCCATCAGGACGGCGTGATCACCAACAGCGGATTCCGCAAATACCAGGGGCGATTGAACCTCGAACAGACTTTGAGCCGCCGTGTGAAGGTCGGCTTGAACCTCAACTATACCTACACCAAGAAGTTCGGCACCATCGCTGCCGAGCAGAACAGCTCGCCGACAGCCTCAATCATGTACAGCATGTGGGGCTACCGCCCGGTTGGTTCGCTTTGGCAACCCGACCTGCTCGACGACCTCTATGACGACTCGCTCGACTCAAGCCGCGACTATCGCATCAACCCGATAATGGCGGTGGAGAACGAGTATAACCCGCTCTATACCTCAACATTTATTTCCAACGCCTATTTCCAGTGGAAGATTCTCGATAATCTTGTGCTCCGCATCACGGGCGGATATAACAAGATTACCCAGCGCCGCGAGGTGTTCAACAACTCCAGCTCGCGACTCGGCCACCCGCGAACCAACGAGAAAGTCAATGGCTCAATCACTCACTACGAACGCACCAATTTCCTCAACGAAAACACCCTTACCTACATTTTCAAACTCAAAAGAGGGCACAACCTTAAAGTGCTTGCCGGCTTCACGCTGCAGGATAACCGTTATGCGTCCGACGGCTTCACTTCGATTAACGTGCCCAACGAAGAGCTTGGCATTGCCGGCCTCGACGAGGGCACCGTCACAAAATCGCCCGTCACTCGCACCAGCAACTCGCTGATGTCGTTCCTCGCCCGTGCTGACTACAACTACAAGTCGCGCTATATGCTGACGGTTTCATATCGTGCCGACGGCAGCTCGAAATTCCCGAAGGCCAACCGTTGGGCTTCGTTCCCATCCGCTGCTGTGGCATGGGGCTTCGGCCAGGAGCCATTTATGAAGAACCTCACATGGTGGAACTCCGGCAAACTCCGCTTCGGGGTAGGCTCCACGGGCAACAACCGCGTGACAGACTACGCTTCGCTCACTTCGCTCGTTATCTCCCCCACAACAGGCTATTCCGTGAACAACTCCCCGCTTAAAGGGGTGGTTCCCTCGGCCCTCGGCAACAACAAACTCAAGTGGGAGACTACGGTGCAATACAACGTCGGCCTGGACCTGGGCTTCCTCAACGACCGAATTAACTTCACCGCCGACTGGTATTACAAGCGCACCAACGACCTGCTGCTCAATGCCACCATGGCACCCTCGATGGGCTTCCTGAGCGCGTATCGCAACATCGGCAGCGTCTCAAACAGCGGTCTGGAACTCACCTTGAACACCGTTAACGTGAAAACTCGCGACTTCCAGTGGGATTCGAGCTTCAACATCTCCTTTAACCGCAACAAGGTGATTTCGTTGAACGAGGACGAGCCCTCGCTGGCAACCCGCGTCACCTGGGGCAACTTCAACAATGCCTACCCCTACATTGCCATCCCCGGCCACCCCATCGCGATGTTCTATGGCTATCTCTTCGACGGCATCTATCAATACTCAGATTTCGACAAGGTTGGCGACAACTATGTGCTGAAAGCCGGTGTGCCCAACAATGGCAACGACCGCGACAACATTAAGCCGGGTGATATCCGCTACCGCGACATTAATGGCGACGGCGTTGTCGACAACTACGATCTCACTATCATCGGAAACCCCAACCCGAAGTTCATTGGCGGCTTCACTAACAATTTCCGCTATCGCGACTTCGACCTATCGATTTTCCTGCAATTCTCCTACGGCGGTCAAATTCAGAACGCCAACCGCATCGAGTTTGAAGGCGGCGACCCCACGACACGCACGTCGCTCAACATGTTCGCGTCGGTAAAAGACCGCTGGACTCCCGAAAACCCCTCGAACACACTCTTCCGCGTCGGGGGCCAAGGTCCCACGGCCTACTCCGACCGCACCATCGAGGACGGCTCCTACCTGCGTTTGAAGACGGTGACTCTCGGTTACACTCTCCCCGCAGCCATCACCAAGCGCGCAGGCATCAGCCAGCTCCGCTTCTACGCATCGGCGCAGAACCTGCTGACATGGTCCAAGTATTCGGGCATCGACCCCGAGGTGTCGACCTACGACACGGCGCTGACCCCCTCGTTCGACTGGTCGCCCTATCCGCGCTCGCGCACCATGACCCTCGGTGTTGAAATCTCTTTCTAAACGTTTAAAACAGGAATCTTGACAATGAAAAAATATATTACGGCGATTGCCCTGGCAGCGGGCATGCTCTGCACCTCGTGCGACGATTTCCTCGATAAGGAGCCCGATTTCCTTTCGCCCGACCACTACTATAAGACCCCGGCGCAAGTTGAGTCGGCTCTCAACGGCATCTACAACCGACTGATCGACCCCAATGGCCGCATGTACTCCAAAGCGCTCTACTCCTATTTCGCGATCAGCGATGAAGCGTTTTATAAAAACATCTCCATCAACAACATCCGCGTCATGCAGTTCGATGCCGGAAGCCTCGACATCGGTCGCTTCTGGGAGGTGCTCTACGAGGGTGTGAGCCGCGCGAACTATTTGCTCGCCTGCACCGACAACTCGGCCCTCACGACCGAAGCGCAGATGGCGATGAAGGGTGAAGCATATTTCCTGAGAGGCTACTACTATTTCCTGCTTACTTCCTATTTTGGCGAGGTGCCCCTGCGTCTTGAGCCCACGCTCTCGCCCAATGAAAAGCCCTCGGGCAAAGCATCATTGGCCGAGATTTACGCTCAGATTGAAAAGGATATGAAGGAGGCCGAAAGTTTGGTGCTCGACATCGACGCGCTTGGAACCAACGAGCGTGTGTCGAAAACGGCGGTTCAGGCCGTGCTCGCCCGCGTCTATCTCAAAATGGCCGGCCAGCCCCTTAACGACGAGGCCCGTTATGCCGACGCGCTCACATACGCCAACAAAGTCGTGACCTCCAACAAACACCAGCTCAACCGCGACTATCCGCAGATTTTCATAAATCATTGCCAGGACATCAACGACCTCAAGGAGTGTGTCTGGGAGGTAGGAATGTATGGCAATAAAATCGGTTCGGTCGACCTCGCCGGCAGTGTCGGTGTCGAAAACGGCATCCTTTGCCGCGATGTGAATGTTGGCTACTCAGGTGGCGCGATGCAGGTTACGAAACGCCTTTATGACGCTTTCGAGGAGGGGGACCTTCGCCGCGACTGGAATATCGCCCCATATTACTATCAGACCGATGATAACACCGGCGTGACCTCGCAGAAGTTCTACACCGAAACCCAAATCTATAACCGCAATCCGGGTAAGTGGCGCCGCGAATATGAAATCGGCGAAAAAGCACAGCTCTATAACTCGACCAATTTCCCCATCATGCGCTACAGCGATGTGCTCCTGATGAAGGCCGAGGCGATTAATGCAGTGAACCACGGCCCTAACGAAGAAGCCTACGAGGCCATCAACCAAGTGCGTCGCCGCGCATGGGGGCTCGACCCGATGGTGCCGTCGGAAGTTTGCGACCTGAAAAATCTCGGTGGCGAACAGGATTTCCTGGAGGCCGTGCAGAAAGAGCGTTTCCGCGAATTTTGCTTCGAGGGGCAGCGCAAGCTCGACCTCATCCGCTGGGGCATATACGTTTCCACGATGAATGACTATGGCCGCGAGGCGGCTGCCGACGGCGGTTCCTTCGCTTACGCCGGGAACTCTGGCAAAAACATCACCGAGCGCAACGTGGTGTTCCCCATCCCTAACACGGAACTCACCGTCAACAAGCTCATGACCCAGAATCCCGGTTGGTAATGCCGACGTATTCTATTTAACTTTGAACCCATACGAAAATGAAAAAATATAGCGCGTTTATAGCATCGGCAAGTATGCTTATCCTGGCTGGTTGCTCTGAGGAAGCGCCCGACTCGAAGCTCTCTGTTTCTGTTGCCGAAAAGGTGTGCAAGGCCGGCCAGCCCGTCACTTTCAACATCAGCGGCGATGCCGACAACATCGTGTTCTACTCCGGCGAAACCGGCCACGAATATGGCCTGCGCGACCGCCAGTATGCCGACAACGACCTGATGGTTGACTTCGTTTCGTTCACCGACCAGTCGACCGGCATCCATCCTAATTTCCAGGTGCTCATCAGCGATGATTTCAATGGCATTTATGATGCCGGGAATGTCGCCGCCGCTACTTGGACCGATGTGACGGGCGAATTCTCGCTCCCTGTGAAAACCGGCACTAACACCCCCTCGGGCGAAGTCAACCTCAAGCGTTATGTCGGCCAGGACAACGAGGCCCTCGTTTATTTCGCATTCCGCTATTGGGACTTGGACGGCCAGGCGCAGAAAAACCGCTGGGTAGTGCGCAGCATCAACATCAAAAAGGTGTCGCCCGAAGGTCAGTCAACTCTCCTTGCCGACATCAAGACAGCCGGGTGGCAGAATGTGGCGATTTCCGGCGACATGAAGTGGACTCTCCCCGGATCGCAGTTGCTTGCAGCCGGCAATGTCAACACCAACGACAAGGATGCCTGGGTGGTCTCAAAAGGCTTCAAGCTCCGCACCGCCGAGCCCTCTACCGGCGTGGTGTTGAAGAATATAGCTACCGACCTGTCGAAATACCAATATGTATATGAAAAGCCAGGTACCTACGAGGCCGTGTTTGCCTCTACCTCGGTGTGGTACAACAGCAACTCATCGTCAATCACCACTGTAAAAGTCACTGTTACTGAATAATGAACCGTTTAAGCGACATATTTCTGGCAATTGCCGCTCTCTCCATTCCTTCCGTTGCTCTTGGTGCCGATGTGGTGACTTTTGGCAACGATAGCGTCGCCTTCACCTGGCGCAAAGAAGCCGATGGTTGGAAACTCTCCGAACTGAAGGCCGGTGGCCAGACCGCGGCTGGCGCGAGCGGCAAACATCAGGTGCTTTTCAGCGCCGAGAAGCCCTCCACTGAGCCCCTCGCTCCTGCCGAGTTTGGCGGAACGGAGGGATTCCCGGAAGCGCAATATCGCTACGTCATCCCCTCATGGCGCGAGGCAACAACCTCCGTGGCCTTGAATAGGGCAGGGGAGAGTCATGCCTTTTACCCCGCGAAGGTCGAGAAGGGTGAAAACGGAGTGGTGAAAATGTCGTATGACGGTGATGGCTTTTCGATTGAAGAGAGTTGGGTTGCTGGCGAAGATGGCGACGTCTGCGTGACGACTCGCTTGCGGGCGGGACGCGACGGGTGGTACTCAATCGCCACTCCGACCCTCTTTGCCGCCGAGGGTGAGGATGTTGATTTCGCACTGATTCCAGGGATGCTCCACGGCCACGAGTTGAGCGATGATTTTTCGCACGCCTACGCCTACGGGTGGGGGATTCCGCGGCTCCCGGTTCTATTCCGCGAGCGTTCAACCTCGACTTTGGCCTCTATTCTCAGCACGAAGGACGGCCTCACCGTTTCGGTCGCCGCTGAGCCCGGAACTGCCGCCGAGCCTTGGGAGACTGACAAGCATAACCCCGCTCTATGGCGCCTTGGCCTCTCGGCAATGAACCGCGACGGCGAGCTCGCGCCAACGCTCTATCACCCGGTGCTTGGCGAGGATGGCTCGTATATGAAAGCGGGCGATGAGCGCGAATTTTCATTCCGCTTCACGCTATCCCGCGGCGGGTGGTGGCCGGTTTTCAACCATGTAGCCAACGATGTTTACCAATTTGACGAGTCGCTGAGACTGCGCGGCAACCGCCGTTCGCTCACCGACCGCCTTTATGGCATGCACCGTTATCTGGTGAACGACAGCACATCTAAATGGCACACAGAGGTTTTCGAGAGCGACACGATTGGCGCGCAAGAGTACCTTGGCGGAGTTTATCTTGCGAAGAAGGACGCAATGAAGAATGCCGACTACGGCGCGATGTGGATGCTGGGCGCTCTCACCGGCGATTCGCTCATCACCTCTAAGCGACTCCCCCATGCTTTGAATTTCAAAAACCACCAGCAGCATACTTCCGATGGTTTTATGAAAGGTGCCTCCCGAGGGCAATACTATCTGCGCAATCTCTCGCGCTTTGTCGAGGAGTGGGGGCCGTATACCGAGCCAATCGCGACAACCTACTATATGCTGATGGATCTCGGCAACATCGCGCTTTTCAACCCCGATAACGAGGAGGTCAAAGAGCAAATACGCAATGCGGCTGATTGCCTGCTCCGTTGGCAGAATGACGATGGTTCATGGGTGGTAGCCTACGACGATGCCACCGGCACCCCGACTTTTGCCGATTTGAAGGACTATCGCCCGACGTTCTATGGGCTGATGATTGCCTATCGCGTGTTAGGCGATGAAAAGTATCTCGCCGCAGCCCGCTCTGGCGCTGACTGGCTTGTTGAGAATGCTGTCAATCAGGATAAATGGCTGGGCGTGTGTGGCGACACCCGTTTCGTTGCCGACTTCGCGACAGCCCAGGCCGCTGAAGCGCTTCTGGAATTGTTTGCCATCACCGGCGATGAGCGCTATCGCGACGCCGCGTTGCGCGCGGCACGTTTCTATGCCACCTCGGTCTACACCAATCCTGTTGCCTCCGAACGCGAAGTGATGGTAAAAGGGAAGCCGCGGAAGCAGTGGGAAATATCCACCTCCGGCTTATCGTATGAGCATGGCGGAATAATTGGCTCCACCAACCTCCACGGGCCCATCCTTCTTGCTTCGCATGCCGGTATGTTTGTCAGAATGTATCGGTTGACCGGTGACCAGTTGTTCCTCGACATGGCGCGTGCCGCAGCGATAGGACGCGATGCCTTTGTCGACGATGAAACAGCTGTGGCCTCCTACTATTGGAGCGCGATGAATCGCGGCGCCGGTGCCTATCCCCACCACGCTTGGTGGCAGGTTGGGTGGATTACCGACTATCTCCTTGCCGAGCTTGAATTGAGAAGCGATGGAAAGATTCTGTTCCCCGCCGGATTCATCGCTCCGAAAGTGGGCCCGCACCGAGCGTACGGGTTCGGCAACGGCTCGGTATATGGCGAAGAGGCGCGTCTTGCCATGATACCGGGGTTTGCGACATCCGACAATCCAAATGTGGAAATCGTCATGGCGCAAACCGATTCTGAAACAATACTGATGCTGCTCAACGATTTGGGCTCAGCACAGAAAGCAACCATTCAAATCGCGTCCGAACCGTCGGGCCGCGAAGTCGAGCTCTCTCCCTACGGACTTGAACTAATCCGCGTTAAACGATGAAAGCAAAACATATCTTAGCCGCGATTTTCGCCATCTTTCTCCTGGGCGCGTATGAGGCTCAGGCGCAGAGTTCGATTATCGTCACCCCGCCACTGACAATCGGAGCCAATGCCGAACGCGTCGCTTCAATCTCAAACAGCGACGTTCGTTTGAGCTACGTTCGCTGTGGCGAGAACGATCAGGCGTTGGCGTGCGTGATGGAGGCTAAAGTCGATGGCCGCTGGATGCCATTTGGCTCGCCTATGGAAGATAACAAGGTGTTCGTTATCACCGGCCCGACAAAACTGAAACGGCCCAACTATAAACAATATTTCCCGGCATGGACTTCGGCCGACACTCTGTCGATGAATCCTTTCGCAAGCGGTTCGGTGTGCGAGGCCGTCCCCGTCAGCGCCAGGAACCTCGATAAGAACACTATCGAAGTGGACTATGTCACCGCCGGCGACCATCTGGTGAAGGGCTTCTGGACCCTTTCGAAAAGCGGCAAAAGTGCCGACCTGTCGCTGGAGTTTACCCCCTCGACCGCCGGATGCTACTCGCTGGGTGTCATGGGGCTCCACGCACCCCTTCCATCTTCGGTTACAAACGTCCTGCTTCCGCCGATGTTCCAATACCGCCGCATTCCCGACGATACCCAGATGCTCCTGTCCGTCATGATGCCCACTCCGGTGGCCATGGTTGAAGCAGAGGCTGGCGACCGCCGCATGACGGCATTCGTGAGCGGCGACGACACCGTGTTTCCTCTCGACTGGGGAGGTGTCGACTACTCGCCGATGGGCTTCACGCTTAAAAACCACGCTAATATTGTCGAGCCAACAGCCTTCTCGCCGGTCCTTGGCATGGCTGACAGCGAGATGAAAGCCGGGCAGAAAGTGACCCGGAAGTTCGTCGTAGGGCTCTCGGCGCAACCATGGAACGAGACCCTCGAACATGTGGCTAAAAATGTGTACGGCGTGCGCGACTATCGCCGTCAGGCCGACAAGTCGCTCACTGAAACCATGTACAGCATTGTCGACCTGATGAACGACACCGAGTTTGGGGGGTGGGATGCCGCGATGCGCGGTTATTACGACATTGAGGGGAAGCCGACTAAGGCGCCGACGGTTGTCCACTCCGCACCCCTCGCCATCATCGCGGCAGCGATTAATGCCGCCGATGAGGAAATGTACCTCAACCGCGCTCTCCCCACCATCGAATACACCCTCTCGCGTAAAGGCTACCGCTGGAGCACGCGCACTACCGACGACGGATATAACAAAAACCCCGAGACGCTGCGCCTTTCCCCGTTTGACTCTCAGTTTACGACAACCTACTACGAGGGGCTCAACCGCCTGTTGGGCGATCGCAATCCATGGCTTCGCGACATAGCGCTCCCCGATGGCGACCTCCGCGCTCCGAAAGGCTATTCAACGCCGATACTGTCGTGGGTTCAGGCCCTTTATGCCTATCGCCTGACCGGCGATCAAAAATGGCTTCGTCGTGCTAAGAGCGTTGCCGATCGCGATGCAAAGATGCACATCTACACTAACGGCACAAAGCCCCAACGCTATCAGGCTTTCTATAACTCGACAATTTACGCTCCATGGTGGGATTTCATCGACTTGTATGAAACCACTGGCGACAAGCAATATCTCGACGCCGCACGTTATGGAGCGGCTCACACTATTGCCGGAATTCGTTCCTGGCCGGCTGTGAAGGACTCCGTGCAGACAATCCACCCCGGGGGCGTCTATAATGGCAACACCACCATGTGGTGGAAGGGAGCGAAGGAGTTCCGCCTCGGTTTTCCGCGCCAGGAAGGCGACGCGCCTGAACACGAAGTGGAGCAGTGGCGCGTTTCGCCGGTGGGGCTCGGATTCGAGCAGCCGTCGACTTATTTCCTCCGCAACAAGGGGAAGCTGACCCGCCCAGTTTTCATGAGCTCGTGGGCGCCCTCGCTGCTCAGGCTTAACCAACACACCGGGAATGAGATTTTCGACACCTACGCCCGCAACGCCGTGATCGGTCGCTTCACGAATTATCCCGGATATTACGCCACTGGCTACACCGATCTCACTATGAGCGAAGATTTCCCTTACAAAGGCCCGGATGTGAGCTCGATTTATTACCATCACATTCCCCCGCACCTGGCGTTCACCGCCGACTATCTCGTGAGCGAGGCTGTGCAGAGGGCTGGCGGTAAGGTCTCGTTCCCCTACGGCAAGCAGGAGGGATTCGTGTGGTTCTCCAACCGCGTTTTCGGCGGTGCCCCGGGCACTGTGTTTGATGATAACAACGTTCACCTGTGGCTGAAGAAGGGCTTGATTACGAGTGATAATCCCGAGGTGAATTTCCTGACCGCCGTGTCTGATAAACAATTATGGATTCTCCTTTGCAATGAAAGTCGCCAGGAAGCCACGACGCGGGTTACGCTCGGAGCCGAAACCGCGGCGATTGCCAACCAATCCAAAGCCAAAATCAATGGCAAAGGCGCTTCCTTGACCAAGGGCGACAACCTCGCCATCACGCTCCCGGCCAAGGGTTTTGCGGCAGTGGCGTTGCCGTTGATGCCGGGCGCTACCGAGAGCGAGCCCCTCGCGACCATACTCGGAGTGGAGCGGATTCCGGCGTTGAAGGATGGCTGGAAGGTGATTGATAGCGGCACGGCGGCTGGAAAGATTTACACATTCCGCATCCGCTCGCCATTCGGCTGGGATTCGGTTTACGGATTCTGCGAGACACCCCCGGCTGACGGCATAAAAGTCGAGGTCGCATGCGGCGAAAGCAATGCCGAGATTGCCGAATATCCCTACGAATGGTCATTCGCCAAATTCCAACCAGCCGACAAGGTGAAACTGTCGGTTAAAGTCTCCGACGGAGACAACGAGAAAACCCACGAGATTGAACTTTAAACGGAAAGCAAAATAGAAACACCAGATATGAAGAGATTCTTAACAGCCGTCGGGCTTTTGATTGCTACTCTCGCGGCAATGGCGCAAACCGCGTCGCAGCCATTCGACCAGGCCGGATGGGAGGATGTGAAAATGTGCGTTCCGTCGCAAGTCTGCCATAAACACGGCCTGTGGAAAGACGTTGATGCGGCCCGCGACTCGCGAATGAAGCAATTTGCCGACAAGTTTGAGACCGTGATGACCAGCGGCCACCCTAAATCGACAATATCGTTTGGATTTGATGGCGACATGTTCGGAATCTACGATCTGGGAGGCCCCGAAATGGGTCAGCTCGAAGTCTATGTCGACGGCCAGATGGTGCGTCTAAAGAAAGTTGAAAACGATGGAAAGCCCTATTTTGAGGCTACCGACTTGACGGGGTCACACTATCTCAATCGTTACTCCCCCGAGCGCACGACGCAGTATGCTCTTGTCAAGGTTGAACCGGGCCAGCACCAGGTGACTCTCAAAATCAGCGAGGATAAAGGAGAGAAAGCCTATTTGATGCTGGGCCGCATTCTCGTGCGCGGCGAAATAACGGAAGCCAACCCGATCAAGGGACTGCCCAAGATGCAGCAACAACTGAAATGGGAGAAAAAGATAACCGACTATATGGAGCGCGATGCCGGGCAGGCAGCCTTGGCCGATGCGACTCTCGTCGTCGGTAGCTCTTCAATCGATATGTGGAAGAGCCTCGAAACCGACTTCCCTGGCAAGAATGTGATTCGCCGCGGCGTTTCGGGCACCAAGGCTATTGATCTATACAACTACCGCCATCTACTCATCGAGCCCTTTAATCCCAAGCGCATAATCATTTATGAGGGCGACAACGAGATTGGATTTAAATGGGAGGTGGCCGAGATGATGGATGCCATGCAAAAACTCTTCTTTGAAGTGCGCCGCATGAAGCCCGAGGCCGAAATATGCCTGGTTTCGGTAAAGCCATCGCCTGTGAGAGTTAAGAGCCTACCAAAAATTCAGGAGTTCAATCGACAGCTCAAGGCTTTTGCCGAGAGCCAGCCACGAACGCGGTTCATTGACATCCACACTCCGATGCTCGATGCCGAAGGCAACGTGCGTCCCGAGTTATTCCTCAAGGACGGGCTCCATCCCGCTCCCGAGGGTTATGACATCTGGCGAAAAGAATTCGGCAAGGTAATCAATGAGTAACCGCCATTAATTCATACGACACTAACAACTGACCAACTATGCGTAAAACCATATTATCCATTTCGATATTAGCTTTTTCAGCGGCCTCGGGCCAGGTTTATAAGGATGCTTCGGCCGATGTTGATGCCCGCGTGGAAGACCTCCTCAGCCGCATGACTCTCGAAGAGAAAATTGACTACATAGGCGGCTATAACGGCTTTTATATCAGAGCTATCGAGCGCCTTGGCGTGCCCGAAATCAAGCTGACCGACGGGCCGGTAGGTACCCACAAGGATGGCAAGAGCACAGCCTATCCCGCCGGGGTGCTCACTGCCTCGACATGGAACCGCGGGCTCGTTTATGAGCTTGGCAAGCAGCTTGGGCGCGACAGCCGTGCCCGCGGGGTGCATGTGCTTCTCGGGCCCGGTGTCAACATCCTCCGCGCGCCCATGTGTGGCCGCAACTTCGAGTATTTCACTGAAGACCCCTATTTGAATGCCGAAACCGCGTGTGCCTACGTCAGCGGCCTACAGGACCAGGGGGTAGTGGCCACGCTTAAACATTACGCCGCCAACAACCAGGAGTGGGACCGCAACAACGTGAGCTCCGATATCGACGAGCGCACGCTCCACGAAATTTATTTCCCCGCATTCAAGGCGGCTATCCAGAAGGCCAACGCCGGAAGCGTGATGGATAGCTACAATCTCGTAAACGGTGTGCACGCCACCCAAAGCGACTATCTCAACAACAAGGTGCTTCGCGATCAATGGGGCTTCAAAGGCGTTGTGATGAGCGACTGGTCGGCTACCTACGACGGGGTCGAAGCTGCCAACGGCGGTCTGGATTTGGAAATGCCCCGTGCTAAATGTATGAACCAGGATGTTCTCATTCCGGCGCTAAAAGATGGCCGAGTTAGCCAGAAAACTATCGACGACAAGGTGCGCCACCTGCTTTATATGATTTTTGCCAATGGCTTCTTCGACAAAGAGCAGCTCGACACCACTATCCCGATGGATAACCCCCAGGGAGCCGAAGCCGCACTGCGACTTGCCCGCGAAGGCATCGTGCTCTTGAAAAACGAAAACGACCTTCTCCCCCTTAACCGCGGGGTGAAACGCGTCGCTGTTATAGGTCCGAATGCCAACAGCTACATATCTGGCGGTGGATCTTCGTACACATTCCCATTCCACAGCGTTTCGCTTCTCGAAGGCATCAAGGCGCTGGCGGGCGACGATGTGG
Source organism: uncultured Alistipes sp. (assembly GCA_964435935.1). Classification (GTDB taxonomy): domain Bacteria; phylum Bacteroidota; class Bacteroidia; order Bacteroidales; family Muribaculaceae; genus UBA7173. The sequence continues at coordinate 18,654 of CAYTBH010000007.1, read as the reverse complement.
AGATTCTCTATTCTCCCGGCCTCCCCACGCTCCCGGAAACAGTAGCATCATCGGTGTTTTATACCGAAAGCGGGTCGACGCAGCGTGGACTGAAGGCCGAGTTTTTCAACAATCCCCGCTTGAAAGGGGAGCCGGTGGAAACGAAAATCGACACGATCGTTAACATCGCCAACGGCTACCACATAGCGACAGAGCGCCGCGGCCTGCCATACGACCATTGCTCAATGCGCTGGACCGGCGTTGTGCGCCCCGAGAAGAGTGCCAACTACCGTTTCGTGGTGCGCGGCTTCGATGGTTTCCGTCTCAAGGTGGGCGATGAACAGGTAATCGACGAATGGCGCGACCAGGGCATCACCCGCAAGGAAGTCGTGCTCCCGCTCGAGGGTGGGAAAGAATATCCCGTTGAACTGGAGTATTTTGCCAATGTGCATCCTGTTGATATCGCCTTTGGCTGGCGCGAAGACAAATTGCTGTTTGACGAAGCTGCCGAGCTTGCACGCCAGGCCGACGTAGCCCTTGTTTCTATCGGCTTCAACGAGAGCCTTGAGCGCGAGAGCAACGACCGCCCGTTTGAACTCCCTGAATACCAGGACTCTCTCGTGAACTGCGTTGTGGCTGCCAACCCCAACACCGCCGTGCTGGTCAACGCCGGTGGAAATGTCGACATGCGGCAGTGGCAGGATAAAGTTCCGGCGCTTCTCTATCTGTGGTACCCTGGTCAGGAGGGGGGCACGGCTACCGCCGAGATTCTGTTTGGCAAAACAAACCCGAGCGGCAAGCTCCCCGTCACGTTCGAAAAACGTTGGGAGGATAACCCCGCGTATCCATTCTACTATGATGCCGACGGCGACAAGCGTGTCGAATATGGCGAGGGCTTGTTGGTGGGCTACCGCCATTACGACACAAAGGGTGTCGCCCCGAATTTCCCCTTCGGCTTCGGAAAGAGCTACACCACGTTTGCCTATTCCAACATGGAAGTTAAGGACGAGGGGAAAAAAGGGAAACCGCTCTATCGCGTTACTTTTGATGTGAGCAACACGGGAGCGGTTGATGGAATGGAAGCGGCCCAGCTCTACATTCGACCCATCGACCCGAAAGTGTTCCGCCCTTACAAAGAGTTGAAAGGCTACGATAAAAAAATGATTAAAGCAGGTGCCACAGAGCGTTACGAAATAATGCTCGACGAGGAGGCGTTTGCCCACTATGACCCTGCGGCAGGCGATTTCGTTGTTGATGCCGGAAGATACGAGATACTTGTCGGCCCATCGTCAGCTGAAACACCTCTAAGCCACACAGTGACCTTGAAATAAGGGATTAGGCCTCGCAATAGAACCTTTTGTTTTCCCCCCGGCTACAGATTTTCGTAGGCGGGGGAAAATGTATCTCCTTGCAAAGGATCGCCCGTGCGGATTCCTTTTGCGAGCCAAGCCATGCGCTGCGACGAGCGTCCGTGATTGAACGAGTCGGGCACTTCGCGGCCAGTGGCTTTCTTTTGCAGATAGTCGTCGCCGATTTTCGACGCTGCGTTGATGGCGTTTTCAACGTCGCCAGGCTCGATGGAGTTGAACATCGCGTTGTCGCGGTTGGCCCACACCCCGGCATAATAGTCGGCCTGGAGTTCGAGGCGCACGCTTATGCGGTTTGCTTCCTTTTCCGAAACGCGGCTCATGAGGTCGTGGGCTTGGTCGAGCGTGCCGAGGAGGTATTGCACATGGTGGCCTACCTCGTGGGCAATGACGTAGGCGTAGGCAAAGTCGCCGCCGGCCCCGATGGTTTGCTGCATCTGCTTGAAGAAGTCGAGGTCGAGGTACACCGTCTGGTCGGCTGAGCAATAGAACGGCCCAGTCTGCGACGTGGCATGACCGCAACCCGATTGCACTGCCCCGGAGTAGAGAACCATTTTGGGGCATTCGTATTCGCCCCATCCCTGGCGGCGAAACTCCTCGGTCCACACATCCTCAGTGCCGGCGAGAACCTTTGACGCGAGGTCGGCCAGTCGCTCGTCTTCGGCATCAGGGGTGTAGTTCTGCTCGTAATAGCCTTGCGATTGCTGACCAATCACGTTGTTAATCACATCGCCTACATCGCCGCCCCCCAGCAGGGTGACGACGGCGACAATTATAGCGCCCACAATGCCCCCGCCGATTCCAACTGAGCGGCCCGAAAGGCCGCGGCGGTCGCTCACGTTGTTGCTGTTCCTTCGTCCGTCAAGTCGCATAATGATTTCTATTCGGTAAGATGGTTCAAGGTGTTGGTTGTTTGAAAGATGCTGCTGATGCTCAGCGAAGCGACACTACCGTTATGCCTGCGCCTCCGAATTGAACGTGCTCGTCGCGGTAGGAGGCTACAGATGGCACGGTGTCCAGGTACTGCCTGATTGCCTGGCGCAGCGCGCCGGTGCCGGTGCCATGGAGAATCCTCACCTCGTCCTGGGAGAATTGCGTGGCGTCGTCGATAAAGTAGGTGACAGCCTGGAGCGCTTCGTCGGCACGCATGCCTCGAACATCGATTTCACGCTTGAAACTCAGTTGCTTCTCGCGCATCGCGTCGGTGGTGGCGCTGCTGACAAACGAGGCGTTTTTCGCTCCCGACGAGGGTTTGGATAGAGTGCGTTTGAGGCGGTTGAGCGCCACCTGCGTCTTTAGCATTCCGAAAGCCACGGTTGCCTGCTTGCCTGAAATTTCGAGAATCGTTCCCGGTTGGCCCTGCCCGTCGAGCTTAACGTTGTCGTTGACGGCCAGGGGTGCCTCGTTCTCGACTTTTGGTTGCTTTTCGGGCTTCTTTTTGGGAGCTTTTTTCAGTAGAGGATTGGCGCTTTGCTTTTCGGAGAGGAGTTCCTTCTTTTCTTGTTCGAGCCGGCGGCGTGCCTGTAGCGTGCGTTCGCGCTCGGCCTGACTTTCGCGGATTTCGCGCACGGCGCGCTCGATGGTCGCGTTACTGCCGTCGAGAATCTTCCGGGCCTCCTCTTTTGCCTCGGCGAGTATTTCGCGCCGCTTTGAGCGCAGGGTGTCGGCATCCTCCTCGTAGCGTGCGAGGGTTTGCTCTATTTTCTTTTCCTTTTGCCTGATGGCAAGGCGTTTGTTTTCCCAATAGCGCTTGTCGCGGGCGATGTCGAGCAGATAGCGGTCCATGTTGATGTAGTCGCTGCCCACAATTTCCTGGGCATCGGCTATGATGTTGGCCGGCAAACCTGTCTTGCGCGCTATTTCGAGGGCAAACGAGCTCCCGGCGTTGCCAATCGAGAGCTTGAACATAGGCTGCATCTGCTGGCGGTCGTAGAGCATCGATCCGTTGACGAGTCCCTCGGTTTCTTCGGCAAGGTGCTTGAGGTTCTGATAGTGGGTGGTTATTACGCCCCACATCTGCTTGTTGTTGAATTCTTTGAGAATTGCCTGCGCGATCGCGCCGCCGATTTGCGGCTCGGTGCCCCCACCAAACTCATCTATCAGGATTAGCGAAGATGCCCTTCCGCGGGTGAGGAAGTGCTTCATGTTGCGCAGGTGCGAGGAGTAGGTCGAGAGGTCGTCCTCAATCGATTGGTCGTCGCCGATGTCGATGAAGATGTCGTCGAAAATGCCAATGTGGCTGTTTTCGTAGAGCGTGGGCAGCAGGCCGCATTGAGCCATATATTGCACGATGCCGACTGTCTTAAGGCATACCGACTTACCCCCGGCGTTCGGTCCCGATATTATCAGCAGCCGTCGCTGCGGAGTAAGGGTGATGTCGAGAGGCACGATTTCCTTGCCCTGGCGGCGGAGCGACTCAAGGAGCACGGGGTGAACGGCATGGTACCACTCAAGCTCGCGGGTGTCGGAGAGCGACGGCATGCGGGCCTCGACCTCGGCGGCATACCGCGCTTTTGCGTGTATGAAGTCGAGCCGGCCCATTACCTGGGCCGACACCAGCATTTCGGGTATCATGGGTCGCAGCCGTGCTGTGAGCTCTCCGAGAATGCGGGCTATTTCGCGGCGTTCGTCCATCTCAAGCTCCCGGGCGCGGTTGTTTACCTCCACTACTTCGGCTGGCTCGATGAAGAACGTTTTGCCCGAGGCCGACTCATCGTGAACGATGCCGTTGATTTTGCGCTTGTTCATCGGCGACACAGGGAGCACCAGGCGCCCGTCGCGAACCGATGGCGAGGCATCGGCTTCGAGATAGCCGTCGGCCACGGCGCGGGCCATAACCCTGCGCATAATCGAGTTGACAGCGCCCGAAATGCGGCTTAGTTCCGAACGGATCGAGGCGAGTTCTGGCGAAGCGTTGTCGCGGATGTTGCCATTCTGGTCGATGATTCGGTCGATTTCGCGGGTAACTTCGGGGAATGCCGTCAGCGACTCGGCCTCAGAGCACAAGACGGGGTAGGGGGTTACCCCCTCGGCGTTCCGGGAACGGCTAAGGAAGTTGCTTACGTCGGCAAACGTTTGCAGGGTGCGTCGCACCTGGCGCAGTTCGTCGACCGAGATTGCCGACCCTTCCACGCGGGCACGCTTCAATATCGGCGTGATGTCCGACAGTCCTCCGAGGGGAAACCCCTCGTCAGACCCAATCGCTTCCATCATTTCCGAAACGCCGAGCAACGCTTGCTCAATGGCCTTGAAATCGGTCATGAACGCCATGGCCTCTACCTCCTCCCTGCCCAGGGGGGACGCGCAGAGGGCCGCTACGCGTTTGCGCACAGCATCAAAGCCTATTTTTCTCTCAAAACTATCGGGATATATCAAAATCGCAGTTACTTTCAGTTTTAATTTCAACAACAAAATTAGCCAAAAATTCGAATATTCGCCTGAGTTTTTTCCCCTTTTGTCATAATAAGCCGCGCTTGATTCCGTTTTTAAAGAAACGACTTGACCGACAATAGATGATTTTGCTATATAAAAGGCGCGTCGGTGCCTTGCTGCGGCCATTGAGTGCCGCGACGCTGCATGGCGTCGCGGTTTTGGTGTTTGTGGCCATTGCTGCCCTCACCGCATCGGCGCAGGATGGCTCGACGGCATATAACTACTTGAATGTCACTTCTTCTGCTCGAATTTATGGTCTTGGAGGCGTGAATATCACCGCCGTCGAGGACGAGCTTTCGGTGACCGACCAGAATCCGGCCCTCCTCGGCCCCGAAATGGATAACCAGGTGCTTTTTGACTACATGCGCTACGTTGGCGAATCGAATTTCGCCGGGGTGCGCTATGCCAAGGCCATTGGCGAGCGGGGCGCGTGGGGTGTAGGGCTGCGTTATTTCGGCTATGGCGACATAAAGGCCGCCGATGAAAACGGCGTAATCACCGGCTCGTTCTCGCCAAAGGATGTCAACTTTTCGGGCTCTTTCTCCCACGACATCACCGACCGATTGCGCGGGGGCATAACGGTGAAGTTCCTTTATAGCGCCTACGAACAATATTCGGCTATGGCTGTGGCTACCGACTTAGGTATCAACTATTACGACCCCGATCTCGATTTCTCAGCCTCTATCGTCGGGGCTAATCTCGGCGGCCAGGTAAAGCGCTTTAACGAGCAGACCGACCGCCTCCCCATGGACCTCCGCATCGGCGTGGCAAAAGGTTTTTCGGGCATCCCGCTGCGCGTTTCGATCACAGCGTGGAACCTCACCAAGTGGCATCTGCCCTATTGGGAGTCGGGCGACGGAACCAACAAAGACCCATTTAAGAAGAAGGATACCTTCTCATCCAATCTTTTCCGCCATCTGGTGTTCGGCCTCGACTTTGTGCCGAGCGACCGCTTCTTTGTGGCACTGGGCTATAACTACAAGACCCGCACTGATATGTCGACCTACAAGCGGTCGTTCCTCAGCGGCTTTTCGCTTGGCGCCGGCCTGAACTTGCGCAAAGTGAGCCTCGCGGTGGCTCTTGCGCAACCCCACACCGGCGCTACCACCTTTATGTTTAACTTGAATCTCAATCTGCAGGATTTGCTGCACTGATCATACTACATCACATAATGACTGACAATAAGAAAATCATAATCGCGATCGACGGTTTCTCGTCGTCGGGTAAAAGCACTATGGCCAAGGCACTTGCACGCCGAATAGGTTATCGCTATGTCGACACCGGCGCCATGTACCGCGCTGTGACTCTTTTCGCTATGCGTGCGGGGCTCATCTCGGCCGACGGCGCTGTGGATGCCGCGAAGCTCGCCAGCCTGCTTCCTGAAATCAACATCTCATTCGCGTTGTGCCCCGACGGCTCTCAGCACACCATTCTCAACGGCGAGGATGTCGAAGCCGAAATCCGCGGTATGGAGGTTTCGGGCTATGTGTCGCCCGTAGCTGCCATACCGGCAGTGCGCCGCGACCTGGTTGCCAAGCAGCAAGCCTTTGGCAAGGAGCGCGGAATCGTGATGGACGGACGCGACATCGGTACCACCGTTTTTCCCGATGCCGAATTGAAAATTTTCCTCGACGCTCCTGCCGAATGCCGTGCCGAGCGCCGAGTGCGCGAACTGCGAGCCAAGGGTCAGGAGGTGAGCTACGACGAGGTGCTCGCCAACGTTAAGTCGCGCGACCACATCGACCAGACCCGCGAGGAGAGTCCCCTGCGCCGGGCTGCCGACGCCATTGGCCTCGACAACTCCTCGATGACGATTGACGAGCAGGACACATGGCTTCTCGACCGCTATAACGAAGCTCTCAAACGTGCTAACGCGTGACTATGCCACGGATTGAGATTGACGCGGATTCGGGCTTTTGCTTCGGGGTGGTCACCGCCATCAACAAAGCCGAAGAGGAGCTTGCCAAAGGCGATTCAACCCTCTATTGCCTTGGCGACATTGTGCATAACTCCGATGAAGTGAGTCGCCTTGCGCGGAAAGGGCTGAGGATTATCAACCATGACGACCTCAACCAACTCCGCGGGGTGAAGGTGCTATTGCGCGCCCATGGCGAGCCCCCGTCGACTTACGAGGCTGCCCGCGCGAGGGATATCGAAATCATCGATGCCACATGCCCGGTGGTGCTACGGCTCCAACGCCGCATAAAGGAGTGCCACGACCGCCCTCTGCCCACCCGCCCGCAAATCGTGATTTACGGCAAGCTCGGCCACGCCGAGGTTAACGGCCTGGTAGGGCAGACCAATGGCGAAGCTATCGTCGTTGAGAGTGTTGCCGACCTCGATAGGGTTGATTTCACCCGCCCTGTGGCCCTTTACTCGCAAACTACCAAGCCAATCTCGGGCCTCCGTGAGATTTCGGCCGAAATCGAGCGCCGCATGGAGCCGGGTGTCAGCTTTGAGAGCTACGACACAATTTGCCGCCAGGTGGCCAACCGCGTTGAGAAGCTGCAGCACTTTGCCCGCGAGCACGACGCGGTGATTTTCGTTGCCGGGAAGAAGAGCAGCAATGGCAAAGTTCTCTATGCCAATTGCCAGGAGGTCAATGCCCAAACCTATCTCGTGAGCAACCCCGATGAGATTCAGCCTGAGTGGCTCCAGGGCGCTGAAACGATTGGTGTTTGCGGCGCGACGTCGACCCCGCGATGGCTCATGGAGCAAGTGAAGGAAAAAATCGAGAACCTTGTGAACCGATGAAGCGTTTATTATTCGTGTTTGTTTCCGGCCTCTTGTTGCTTGCGGCGGTATCCTCCTGCGGAAAATCGGCAAAGCAACAGCATGAAGAGAACGCCGCCCGCGTGCTCGGAAGGGCGCAGGCCCTCGAACTCTCGGCATCGATGCCACTCGACACCATCGAGATGGAGAAACTACTCATCGACGTGCGCACGCGCGAAGCCGAACTCCGCCGGCGAGGCCATGCCGGTATCGCCGATGTTTATATCAACTCATTTCTAATAACACTCGACTCCGTAAACCCCTCTCTCTCCGCCGAACTTCGTTGAAACTAATCCTTATTTGAAATATCAAGAACCTATTGATTCAACTATTTACTTATGGATAAAAATTCTTCGACTTTACGAGAGGAAACAACCGGCGTTTTTTGGGCCGCCGCCCAAACTATACGTCGGCACGCCTCGGGTAGCACAGTGCTGATTGTGGCTACTTTGGCCGCGCTCGTGGTGGCGAACATTCCTCACTTCAACCACCTTTATTTTGAATTTTGGGAGCAGGAGGTGCGCCTGCAGCTCGGCTCGTTCAACCTATTCTCGCACGGAGGCCATCCGATGACTCTCATCGAGTTCATCAACGACGCGCTGATGGTTGTGTTCTTCTTCACCATCGGCTTGGAAATCAAGCGTGAAATCCTTGTGGGCGAGCTTTCGTCGTTCCGCAAGGCGTTGCTGCCGATTATCGGTGCCATTGGTGGCATGATTGTGCCTGTGGTGATTTTCACTTGCTTTGGCCGCGGCACCGATTATGCCCAGGGAGCCGCTATCCCAATGGCCACCGACATCGCTTTCTCGCTCGGTATTCTGTCGATTCTCGGAAGCCGGGTGCCGGTAGCTCTCAAAGTGTTCCTAACCACCCTTGCTGTTGTCGACGATATTGGCGGCATCATCGTGATTGCCACCTGCTACTCCACCGGCATTGAATATATCCCACTACTGGTTGCCGTTGTGTTCCTGGCTCTGCTTCTCCTTGGCCAGCGCATGCACATCCAGAGCAAGATGTTCTATCTCTTTTTCGGCGGGGTGGTTTGGTTCCTGTTCCTCAACTCGGGGCTCCACCCAACCATCGCCGGCGTGCTCGTGGCATTCTGCGTTCCTGCCAAGCCGGTGCTGAATCCTAACAAGTACATCAAAATCATCAGAAGCGCGATGAGTAATTTCCGTGCCGAGGATGTTGACACGCTCAACCGCCGCTCTATTCTCAGCCACCAACAGATGGACTGGCTGAAACAGGTGGAGCACGCTTCCGACAAGGTGATTTCGCCGCTTCAGGATTTGGAGGACTCGTTGCATCCAGTGGTGAATTACATCATCATCCCGCTCTTCGCTTTTGCCAACGCGGGCATCTTCCTGCTCGATATGGACCCGGCCAGCGTGGTCGAAGGGGTTTCGCTCGCTGTGATTGTCAGCCTTGTGCTTGGCAAGTTCCTGGGCATTTTCTCGTTCTCGTGGTGCGCTGTGAAGTTGGGCATCGCTCCCAAGCCTGCAGGTGCCAGCTGGGCAATGATGGCCGGAGCCGCGATGCTTGGCGGCATCGGTTTCACGGTGTCACTCTTCATCGCGAACCTCTCGTTTGGCACTCCCGCTCAAATCGACCTCCTCAACCACGCGAAACTCGGCATCGTGGTGGGCTCGCTTGTAGCCGGCATCCTGGGCTTCATCATCCTCGGGCGTTCGCTTCCCGAGCATGCCCCGCAAGAGGATGATGAGCAGCCTGCCGCCGCTCCCTCCCAGCAATCCGCTGCCAAACAATGATATTTGAGAATCGGATACTTCCGAACTTTGCAAGGTGCCTGATCGTTATAGAAAAGTGTTCATCAATGACAATTTACACCAATGAAAGTACTGACATTTAACGGCAGCCCCCATATCAATGGGTGCACCGCGAGGGCGTTGACCGAATTGGAAAAGACGCTTAACGATAACGGAGTAGAAACCGAGCGCATTGAAATCGCCGTTAAGGATATTCGCGGTTGCATCGCCTGCAATTACTGCCGCGAGCATGGCAAATGCGTATTCAACGACCTCGTTAACGAAACTGCCCCGAAATTTGCCGAAGCCGATGGCATCGTTGTCGGTACCCCGGTGTATTGGGCTGGTGCCAACGGCCAGGCTCTCGCTTTCCTCGACCGACTGTTTTACAGCACGATGGGTCGAGTAAATACGGCGATGAAGGTAGGAGCAGCCGTGGTTTCGTCGCGACGTGCGGGATCGACCTCGGCTTTCGACGAAATCAACAAGTATTTCACCATGAACTCTATGCCGGTGGTGTCGAGCACCTACTGGAACGAAGTCCACGGCTTCACTGCCGAAGATGTGGAGCGCGATCTCGAGGGCCTGCAAACAATGCGTAACCTCGGGCGCAACATGGCTTTCCTTATAAAAGCCATCAATGCCCAGAAAGAAGCCGAAGGCGGAGTTCCTGCTCAGGACCGCACAAACTTCACCAGCTTCATGGATGGTAAATGACTTGCTGACCTGTTATCCGCCAAAAGGCTGATTAGCAGTCTACATACAGAACGACGCGCCGGAACATCCGGCGCGTCGTTCTGTATGTAGTTATCGTGAGTATCGCTTAGTCAGTAATGAGGTTAGTCACGCCCGGGCCGCTTTTGTATGGTTCCGAGGGGGTGTCAACCGACACGTTGTTGAGCGTGAGCCCGTCGGTGTGGGCCATGTGGAAGCCCTCTTTTGCCGAGAACCGAGAGTCCTTGATAGTGATATTCTTCACCGGCATTTCCGGCAGGCCGTTGAAGAACGCGGCGCGATGGGCCGAGCGGCAGTTGATGTTGCACAGATGTATGTCGCGGAACTGGGGCGTTTCCTCGGTGACGGGGGGCACGGGCGCTCCGGGTTTGATGCCATAATATAAATCGAAAATCAAGGCATCTCCCGCGATGTCGGTCATTTTCACATTGTCGACATGGATGTTTTCAACGATTCCGCCTCGTCCGCGGGTCGATTTGAATCGAAGGCCTACGTCGGTGCCGATAAATAGGCAGTCGCGGGCCACAATGTCGCGGCAGCCGCCCGACATCTCCGAGCCAATCACGAAACCGCCGTGGCCGTGGTAAACGGTGCACCCTTCAATGAGTACGTCGCGGCAGGGAACACCGCGGTCGCGTCCCTCCTTGTCGCGACCCGACTTTATGCAGATGGCGTCGTCGCCAACGTCGAAGCGACTGTTGACCACCAACACTTTGTTGCACGATTCAACATCCAGGCCGTCGCCATTCTGAGCATACCATGGATTGCGGATATTAACGTTGTCGATAATCAGGTTCTCGCACAGAAGCGGATGGATGTTCCAGGCCGGCGAGTTCTCGAAGGTAGCGTCGCGGAGCATCACGTTCTTACATTCGATAAACGAAAGCAGAACCGGGCGCAGGAAGTCGTGCAGGTAGGCCAGCTCGGTGCTGTCGGCTGTGTGGACGCTTTCCTGCAGTGCTTTGTCGGCGTGAATGTCGCGAATGCGCTCGTTGGGAAACCAGATGTCGCCCTTGGCGTTAACGCACCCTTTTTCATTGAGCGAGCTCCATTGCCCGGAGGTTGTCTTGTTCTTTTTAACAGGTCGCCAGCATTGTCCGTTGCCGTTGAAGGTGCCGAACCCGGTGATGGCGATATCGTGCTTGCCGCGGGCGTTGAGGGGCGATTTGGCGCGGTAGGTCGGCACGCCCTCCCAGTCGGAGCGCGACACGGGGTAGTCGGCAAGGTCCTCGCTGAACATAATCAGCGCGCCGCGGTCGAGGTGAAGCTCCACGCAGCTCTCAAAAGTGATAGGCCCGGTGTACCAGATACCCCCGGGCACCATGAGGCGACCGCCCCCCTTTTCCGCGAGGTGGGCCATAGCGCGTGCGAACGCTTCGGTGTTGAGGGTGACTCCGTCGCCTTTGCCTCCGAAATCGGTAATGGAAACTTCGTAGTCGGGAATTGCGGGGCATTCGACAGGTGTGAGCTCAACGGGGAGCTCGCGTTGGTAGTATTTCGAATAGTCGTCGGCAGCGGCTAACTGCGTTCCGAGAAGCACGCTGAGGGCTGCCAGCGCTTTTCCGGCAATGTTCCTGAAAGGCAATGTGGGGCTTGAAAGGCGATGTGGAATCATGGTAATCGTTGAAATCTGAGTGAATTTTTCAAAACAAAATTACCTAACGAGCCACATTGGCGCAATAGGGGGCGGGAAAAACGTCAGATTTGCCCCCAAATCCCCATAAATAATACCCCGAAAGGGCGCTCAGTCGATTGCTTCGGGTGTTTTGGGCCCTTCTCGAAGGGTTTCAGGCGAGGCCGAGTCAATCAGCGACACGATGCCTGAGTCTGTGTTGTAGGCCGGAGAACCGCCATCAATCATTATGGAAACCGAGCTGTCGCGCCCGTAGTGCGCCGCGATAGCTTCGGGATTCTCGAGGTCCTCGTCGTCGGCATCGTCCCAGTTGGCGGTTGCCGACAGCAGAGGATTGCCAAGCGCTTCGGCCAGGCGCCTCGCGATGGCATTGTCGGGCACTCGGGTGCCCACCTCTTTGCGCCCCTTGAACGCTTTCGACAATTTGGTCGATGCGGGGAGAATGAATGTGAACGGCCCTGGAAGATTGGCCCGCATGATGCGGAATGCCTCGTTGTCGATGCGGGCAAACTCGCTCGCTTGCGATATGTCGGCACAGACCATTGACAGCCGCTGCTTGTCGGGATTGATGCCCTTCATGCGGCAGACGGCTTCGACCGCCCGGTTATTCAGTGCGTCGCACCCGATGGCGTATCTTGTGTCGGTAGGATAGAGTATGACAGCACCTTTGCGAAGCTCCTCGACAACTTGGTCGATGTAGCGTTCGTTTATGCTCGTCGGGTACATCTTTAGAGTTTTCATGGCGGCCGATGGTATCGTTTGACTGTGTTTGAATTGATGGTTATGTTTTCGCGGTGAAGGATGGAAGCGCGTGCTAAATAATGCGGCATTTCAGGCCCATCGCTTTCAGCGCTGTTTCGACCTCGCGGCGTTTGTCGCCCTGGATCAGTATTTCGCCTCCGCGGGCCGAACCGCCGGTGCCGAGCCGTTTTTTGAGCTGCGCGGCTATCTCTTCCACCGCACTGTCGTCGATTGTGAAGCCGCAGACAATCGTGGCGGCTTTCCCTTTGCGCCCTTTTTTGTCGAGCAGGATGTCGAGCCGCGCTTTTTCAGTCGCGTTGTCGGGTTCGCGAGTGCTTTCAGCCTCGCTCTGTTCGGCTGAGGTGTCTTGTGGGAGCTCTGAAATCAGGGAGGCAAGCGAGTCTTTCCAGTCCATAGAGTTGTGGGTGTTTTTATTCCGAACGGCGGTGGTAGTCGTAGGTCACTCCTTGCTTGCTTAGCGAAAGAGTGTTTTCATTGAAGGCCACAACGGGATATGCGAGGCGTGGAGCCACGGTGCCTACCATCGCGGGATCCCCCTCCTCAATGGTGATGCTGGCGGGGTTGGTTTCGATTACCAGAGTGTCGCGGTTGAGTTTCCATTTGCCTCCGACATTATAGGTGAGTTCGCCCGGACGGATTGCCCGGACGATTGCCGAGCGGTCTTTGCCCAATTCGAGCATCGGTTTTGTGTCGGAAATGGCCGGAATGTAGTAGTTGCCAACCATCTGTTTTTCGCGGTCGGAAAGCCCTCCGCACGCGGTGAGGGTGCAAGCGACAGCCACAGCTGCGATGAATGAGGCGAAAGTCTTCATATATGTGTTGGGGTCGTCAATAGTGCGAAGGGGAGAAGCGAACCGGCAGCGGCGTGTGTTCGCCACGGAAACGACCGCGGTCGTAGGCGAGGTCGCCGTTAATCCAGGTCTGCTCCACGGCAAAGCGCAGTCCTATGCCATCGTAAGGAGTCCAGCCGCAGGGGCTGATTACGTCCGATGGTGAAATGGTGTATTCCACATCGGGGTTGACCACCACAAGGTCGGCCCAATAGTTGGCGCGGATGAAGCCGCGACGGTCGATGTTGAATATCTTGGCCGGGTTGTGGGCCATCTTTTCAACCACATCCTCGAAGGTGAAGCATCCGCGGTTGGCGAGCTGGAGCATCAGGGGAAGGGCGAACTGAACCGATGGCATGCCCGACGCGGCTTTCAGGGCGTTGTTGATTTGCTTCTGCACAAGCTGGTGGGGCGCATGGTCGGTGCCGATGGTGTCGATAACGCCGTCGGCAACGGCGTGGCGCAACGCGCGTCGGTCTTCAGCCGACTTGATCGCGGGATTGCATTTCGTAAGGCCGCCGGTTTCGGCCACCGAGTCAGAGTCGAAATAGAGGTAGTGGGGGCAGGTTTCGGCGGTGATGAGTTTCCCCTCCACGGCCCCCGGGGTGAAGAACTTCAACTCGTCGGCGGTGGTGACATGGAGAACGTGGAGCCGGGCGCCTGTTTCCTTTGCCAGGTTGACAGCGCGACGGGTTGCCTCGACACACGCTTCGCTTGAACGAACCAGATGATGGAGCCCTACGGGTATTCCGTCGGGATATTGCTGGGAGAGGATTTCCTTCTGCCGGGCTATGATGCGCTCGCTTTCAGCGTGCACGGCGATAACGCCCGGAAATTCTTCAAAAAGGCGATGTATGGCGCTTTCGTTATCGACCAGCATGTTGCCTGTCGAGGAGCCCATGAAGAGCTTCACGCCGGGGATTTTAGTGTAGTCGAGCGAGAGCACCTCCTCGATGTTTGAAGCCGTCATGCCGATGTAAAAGGCGTAGTTGGCCATCGACGATTCGGCGGCGCGACGCATTTTGTCGCGCCAAGCCTCTATATCGGTGGTTGCCGGGATATTGTTGGGCATGTCGAAGAACGAGGTGATGCCCCCCGCTACGGCTGCCATGCTCTCGGAATGTATGTTGCCTTTCTCGGCGAATCCCGGCTCGCGGAAGTGCACATGGGTGTCGATGGCGCCGGGAAGCACCATGCGGCCGCGAAGGTCGTGGACCTCGTAATTTTCTCTTGAAATGGTGGAGCAGTCGACCTCACCGCCATCAACTTTTTTGATTTGCCCGTCAACTATGGTGATGGCTCCCCGAAATCGGAGTCCTTCATTGAATATCAGTCCGTTGCAAAGTATCTTGGGCTTCATTGTGAAAATCCTTTTTGAGCAAATTTGATAGTGTGTGTGGTGTGTCGCTGGTCAGCGCCTTAGGAGCGCTTTTTCTGGGGATATTTTCTACGCCAGGAATCGAGTTTGAGCCGGATGACTCCGAAAAGCGCCTCCCCGAAAATCCCGGTCGACATTTTCGATGTGCCCAGAACGCGGTTCACGAATACAATCGGCACCTCGCCAACCTTGAATCCGCACTTTTGAGCGGTGAATTTCATTTCTATTTGGAAGGCATATCCCTTGAAGCGTATTTTGTCGAGCTCCATGGTGCGGAGCACGTTGGCGCGGTAGCAAACGAAGCCCGCCGTGGTGTCGCACACAGGCATCCCGGTGACCAGCCGGACATACTTCGACGCGAAATAGCTCATGAGCACGCGGCCCATGGGCCAGTTGACAACATTTACCCCGGTGAGGTAGCGCGACCCGACGGCCAGGTCCATTTTGCCCGATGCCACGGCCTCGCGAAGTTTCAAGAGGTCGTTGGGGTTATGCGAGAAGTCGGCATCCATCTCGAAGATGTATTCATAGCCTTCGTCGAGAGCCCGGCGGAATCCTGCGATATAGGCGGTCCCCAGCCCGAGTTTCCCTTCGCGCTCAATGAGCATCACGCGGCCCGGATGCTCGGCAATCTTCTCTTTGACAATTGCCGCGGTGCCGTCGGGCGAGTTATCATCGACCACCAGAACGTCAAATCGGACGGGGAGCGAAAGCACGGCTTCGATAATTGCCGCCGCGTTCTCCATCTCGTTGTACATGGGGATGATTACGACAGAGTCGCTGCCGCTGCGCGCGGCAGCCCCGCTGGGTGCTGGTGTCAGAGTGCTACTCATTAGGCTGTGCTGGGATGTTGGAGGCTGTGCAGGTATGTTAGTAATGCAAAGTTACGAAAACCTATTTGATTAGGGCAAATTTATCGGTGCTTTTTGCCGCCGGTGCCCGCCGGGGAATAGCCAAGGCGGGTCAGGGTCGCCGCGACGTGAGGCGTGGGCTTTATTCCGTATGCCCTCAGCAGATAGTCTGAGGCTTCTTTGGCGTCGGCGCTGTCAACCGGGTTGCTTTTTTCGGCTTGCATCGCATACCAATTGCCTATTTCAAGGAGGGTGTGATAGTTGTCGGGGGCGATTCCGATTATCGAGCGGTAAATGTCGATGGCGCCCCG
>CAYTBH010000007.1:0-2738 GCA_964435935.1 uncultured Alistipes sp. | reverse complement strand
ACGGCTGCCCCTGCTACGAAAAGCAACAAGACTATTTTGCGTGTATGAGTCATGGCGACTTTTTGCGATTCACGGATAAACAAGTAACAAACGGCATCGCGGTTTTGTTCGGCGAAGTTAAAAATTTATTCGCAAATATTTGCGTTTCGATTTGGAATGTGCTAATTTAGCGATGCCTAAAAAGTGAAACCCCGGCGCGGTTTTCGCGCCGCCACAACCGAAAAATTTTGATTAAGCAAGATATCATGGTTAATCCCCACCGCTATTGCGTGATTATGTGCGGGGGCATCGGCAGCCGCTTCTGGCCCTACAGCCGCGCCTCGCATCCCAAACAGTTTATTGACTTCCTCGGCACGGGCAGGTCGCTGCTCCAAATGAGCTACGACCGAATTCTCGACATCGTGCCCGCCGAGAATATCATTATACTCACCAATGAGCAATATGCCTCGCTTGTGCGCGAGCAGTTGCCCGATCTGGCCGACCATCAGATTCTTCTGGAGCCCGCGCGCCGCAACACCGCGCCATGCATCGCTTGGGCTGCCTACCACATCGCCGCCCGCGACCCCGAAGCGAGCATCATCGTCACTCCCAGTGACCACCTCATCACCCGCGAAAAGCTTTTCCACGAGGCTGTGATGGAGGGCTTCGACTTTGTCGAGAAGCACGATGCCCTTTTCATCCTCGGCATTAAACCAACGCGCCCCGAAACCGGGTATGGCTACATACAGGTGGGTCCGCAGGTGGCTGGAGACATCCACGAAGTGAAGACCTTCACCGAAAAGCCGCGCCGCGAGCTGGCCGAGGTTTTCCTGGAAAGTGGCGAATTTTTCTGGAACTCAGGCATATTCCTTTGGCGAGCCGACACCATCATAAAGGCGCTTAAAGACAACGCGCCCGACGTGGCCAACACATTCGAGCGCGGCGCCTCGCTTTTTGGAACGCCGGAAGAAGCCCGGTTTATCCGTGAGAACTTCCCCGGGTGCATGAGCATTTCCATCGACTTTGCCGTGATGGAAAAGGCCAAAAACGTTTTCGTCGAGTGTGTCCACTTCGGTTGGAGCGACCTGGGAACCTGGAGCGCCCTCTACGACTGCTCGCCCAGGAACCGCGACGGGAACGTCACCCAGAACTGCAGCGTGCTCGCCTACAACTCCACCGGCAACATCTTCGCCGTTGATGGCGAAAAGCTCGTGGTTGTTGATGGCTTGAAGGACTATATCGTGGCCGATGCGCACGATGTGCTGCTCGTATGCCCTAAGTCGGAGGAGCAGCGCATCAAGCAGATGGTCAACGATGTGAAGCTCGCTTACGGCGACAAGTACCTATAACTGACTCTTAAGAATCGAGGCAAGTCGTGCCACTCCCTGCGTTGCGGGGAGTGGAATGACTGTCACCCCGGCAGGAACCTGCGCGGGGTTCGGGTCTATGTAATAGACCGGGACTCCAGGGCGCACATAGTGAAGCAACCCCGCGGCGGGATATACCGCGAGCGAGGTGCCGATGACAACGAACACATCGGCCTCCTGAACCAGTTCGATTGCCGGCTCGATGTTTGGCACAGCTTCCTGAAAGAAAACGATGTGGGGGCGCACCCGGTGTCCGTCAATCACAGTGTCGGGCGTGGTCGCGAGCGCGTCGGGTTTCAGGGTATAAACCTTGCTTTCGTCATCGACGGCGCGCACTTTCATGAGTTCGCCGTGAAGGTGAAGCACGTTTTTCGAGCCGGCTCTCTCGTGAAGGTCGTCGACATTCTGCGTGATGACATATACATCGTAGTCGCGCTCCAATTCAACCAGGCCGAGGTGGCCGGTATTTGGCTCGGCCTTCAAGAGCTCGCGGCGGCGCGCGTTGTAGAACTCATGGATCAAGGCGGGATTCCGGAGGTAGCCGTCGTGCGAAGCGACATCCATCACGTTGTGGTTCTCCCAAAGGCCCCCCGCGTCGCGGAAGGTTTTGATGCCGCTTTCGGCGCTCATTCCGGCGCCGGTGGAGATTACGAGTTTCTTTTTCATGGCGTTAAATTTGCGAAAGTGACTGTCCCAGCAAAGCGAATGCGAGGTAGTAGAAACAAAGGTGGCTCAGCACCAACAGCGCGAGCACAATCCAGGTGAGGTAGGTGCGCCTGCCGTAGCATTGCCAAGCCAGAAAGCCTGAGCAGAGAACGTAGCACGGATAGAACCAGATCAGTCCGCGCGTAATGGTGTCGGCCCGCTCGGCCATTTGCAGAATCCACGGGAACGAGAGTCCGGGGGCCATGCACAAAACAAGCACAATCCACATCCACCAGGGGACGCGCGGCTTGGCCGCGGTTTTTTCGATGTCGCTCATCGGGGTTATTTCTTTTTCTCTTTGAGATATGCCTTCACTGTTTCACGGATGCCGTCGCGCAGCGAGAACGACGGGTTGAACCCGAAGTCGCGCCGAGCGTCAGAGATGTCGGCATTCCAGTTGCGCTGGCGCATTATCTTGAATTTGTCGCGGTTCAATGTCGAGGGCTTCATCCGTAGCTGGCCGATTTTCTCTGCCACGAACGAGGCTACCCACACTAACGGCATCGGCAGCCGAACGGGGACGACGAACTTCGTGCCCAGTTCTTCGGCCACGATTTCGCGAAACTCCTTTTGAGAGTAGGCCCTCGGCTCGGAGATTATATATTTCTTTTTCTCCACACCCGCCTCAAACGCTTGGAACATCGCCTCCACCAGGTCGTCGACATAAATGAAGGTGAGCATCTGCCT
>CAYTBH010000006.1:9614-50311 GCA_964435935.1 uncultured Alistipes sp. | reverse complement strand
GCCGTGGCGGCGTTTCACCTCGGCTACCTCATCTGCCGCGGGGACGCGGTGGAACTGCGAGGCGCAACCCTGGTAAACGATGCTGATTTTCGAGGGGTCGACTCCATAGAACTCGACCACGTCGCGGGCAGTGCGTTCCGAAATGGCGATGATTCTGGTCGCGTTGCGTGCGGCTCGGGCAAATTTGTAGTCGTAGATTTCGCGGTCGATTGCCGCGTAACACTCGGGGTAGTGGCGGAAAATCACGTCATGGATTGTCACAACCGACGGCTTGCGGAGTTTGGCGATGTCGAGCGGCAGCTCGCCCGAAAGCCCGTGGAACAGGTCGACCCCGTCGCGCCGCGCCTGAGCTGTGATGCCGCCCGTTACTCGCCATAGGCCCGACATGCCGCGCCACACCGCTCTGTCGGGGCAGTGCAACTCAATGTTGCCGAAATCGCGCAGCGGTTTTAGCCGCGGGTTGTCCGACAGCGAGGGGGTGTAGAGCAGGTAACGGTTGTCGGGGTAGAGGCGTGCAAGCAGTTCTACCACGAGCCGCGAATAGTTGCCGAGCCCGGTGTTGTTCTTTACGGCGCGTTTGCCGTCGTAGCCGATAATCATGGGGTGATTATTCAGAGCGGAGCGGAATCGCGCGGTAAATGGAGTTGTCGAGCGAAATCAAAGTTTCGGTGCCCGTGACGCCAGGAATCATCTGGATTTTTCTGTTGAGAAGCTCCATGAGGTGCTCGTTGTCGCGCACGAAGAGCTTCACCATCATTGTGTAAGGGCCTGTTGTGAAGTGGCATTCCACAACTTCGGGAATCTTTTCAAACTCGGGAACAACGGTTTGGTAGAGCGCGCCGCGCTCGAGGTTCACGCCGATGTAGGTGCAGGTGGAGTAGCCGAGCTTTTTGGGGTTCACGGTGTAACCCGAGCCGGTGATGATGCCGAGGTCGATCATGCGCTGGATGCGCTGGTGGATTGCCGCGCGCGAAACGCCGCATTCCTGGGCGACATCTTTCGAGGGGATGCGGGCGTTGTGCATCACAATGGCGAGTATCTTGCGGTCGAGGCTGTCGATATTGTCGATTTTTTCCATAGGTAGGTTTGATGGGCAAAATTTTTGCAAAATTAGCAAAATGCCGCCAAATACGCAATATGCTGTGCCGAATGTGCCGCTTTTAGGTGTTAAATGCTCTCATTTAGCTATGATTAATAGCGGTTTTGTCGCGATATAGCGGCAAGTCGATTTCAAAGGATGTGCCTTTGCCCGGTTCCGACCATGCGACGAAGATGCGTCCCTTGTGATATTGTTCCACGATGCGGCGTGCAAGTGTGAGCCCCAGCCCCCAGCCGCGCTTTTTGGTGGTGAATCCCGGGTTGAACACTGTCTTTTGGTTTTTGCGCGGAATCCCCTTGCCGGTGTCGGTCACCACTACTTTGGCTTTGCCGCCGTCGGCCGAGGTGACGACGGTGATTGAGCCGGTGCCCTCCATCGCGTCCACGGCGTTTTTAATGAGGTTCTCCATAACCCATTCGAGCAGTGGGGCGCTGAGGCGCACAGGCAGAGCCCCGTCGCATAGTTCGACGGAGAGGTCGATGCGCGACGAGATGCGGGTCTTCATGTAGGAGGCGGCGTGGAAAACGACCTTGTTCAGGTCTGAATCCTCCATCTGGGGCTCCGACCCTATTTTTGAGAAGCGCGAGGCGATGGTCGACAGGCGGTTGACATCCTTGTTCATCTCTGCGACCATGTCGGGGTCCGCGCCGCTCGCTTTGGCTATTTCAATCCACGCCATAAGCGACGAGATGGGGGTGCCAAGCTGGTGGGCGGTTTCCTTCGACAAGCCCACCCACACCTTGTTTTGCTCAGCTCGCTTTGTGGAGCTTACGGCAAAATAGACAACGGCGATGAAAGCGAGCATCACAATCAGCTGCACATAGGGATAAAGGCTCAGCCGCTTTAAAAGTTTTGAATCGTCATAGTAGAGGTGCTGCAGATTGTCGGCCGAAATTATTATGTGGATCACATTTTGCTTCCCTTCGAGGTCCGACAGCTTGTGGCGCAGATACTGCTCGTTGACCTCAGAGAGCGAATAAACATCGGTCGAGTCGAGAGGCTCCGGCAGGTCGAAATTTCGATGGTCGAGGATATTGCCGTCGTCGTCGGTGAGAATTACAGGTATGTTGTGGTTGCGCTGGATGATTGAAAACAGAAAGTCGATGTTCTCGGCCTGCGCGTCGCCACCCGGCATTGAGCTAATGTCGGCAAGCTGCTTGGTGGCGTCGGCCCATATCTGCATTCGTTCGCGCTCCTGGGCGGCAAGGTCTTTCACAAGATTGTTCGACACATAAAGGAAAAAGGCAACAACCCCGACCGAGATGGTCAGGAAGAGCGCTTTGCCATATTTCCTAATGTCGTAGATATTCATGGGCCGGCGGGTTAATTGCTTGCGTGAAAGTCGTCGAGAATGAACCGGGCCACGGAGTGGGCGCTGTTGGGGCCAATGGTCAGGGCTGCCTCGGCCTTCACCTCGGGGAGGGCGTTTTCAACGGCGACACCCACGGAGGCTGCCCGCAGCATCGGCAAGTCGTTGAGGTTGTCGCCAAAGGCTACAACGCGGGTGGCTCCCACTTCGCGTGCGAGTCGCTCAATGGCGCGGGCTTTTGAAACGCCGGGGGCGTAGATGTCGATCAGCCCCGTGTCGGGGGTGATGACGTCCTTGTACCAGGATACGGCGCAATCGTTGAGCTCCCGAAGCTCGCCGCACACGGTTTCCACAAGTTTCTCAGGCCCGGTGGCAAAGAAGAGGGCCACTTTGTCGTGTCGGGACGGCTTTTGGCCAAGATGGAATCTTTTGAGCGCGAGGTGTCGGCGCTCCTCAAAGAACGATGCCTCGCGCTTGCTCATCACCTTGGGATGGTAGACGTTAATGAACGAATTGTCGGAAACGCAGTAGACGAAAGGGCGAAGACTTACCTGTTCAAACGCTTTGGCGATGCGCTCGGCATCCTCCTCGGGCACGAGGGTTATCGAGCGGAAGCGTTGGGCTGAGAGGTCCCACTGCCCGGCGCCGGTCATCACGATGGCTGGAAGCGTCATCTTGATGCCGCTGAGCAGGGTCTGCACAGTGGCCGGAGTGCGGGCGGTCGCGACGGTGAACAACGCCCCGTCGGCTATGGCTTCGTTGAGCATCGATGCCGATTCGGGCGAGATGCGCGAGGTGTTGTCGAGCAGCGTTCCGTCGAGGTCGCTAACATATAGGGTCTTCTCTTTCATATCCAAGACAAAGTTAGCGATTTTTTGTTGAATCAGACAGCAAAACCAACTCCTATTTCCCGAAATTGAATTTTATTGGGCAACGTCATGGTTTTTACGCTGAGTTTTCCTCGTGGGTTGTTATTTTTTGCTAAATTTGCGTATCGAAAACTTAGGGAAATGGAAGCGAATACAGAAACCAATCATATAAAAAACTCACACTCCGAGCCGGCAAAAAAGCCCGGGAAGCCGTGGTGGAAAAAAGGGCTGAAGCTATTGGCTATAATCGCCGGGACGTTGGTGGCCTTATTTGTGATAATCTGCACGTTGGTTGTGTGGATTCTGACTCCTGCGCGCCTCACTCCCCTTGTCGAGGAGCAGGCGGCGAAGGCTATCAACGGCGAGTTGGCTATCGAGAAAGTGGAACTGACTTTTTGGCGCACGTTCCCCCACCTGAGGGTCGATGTGGACTCGCTGGTGCTCACGTCGAACGCGCTCGGCGCTCTGCCCGATTCGGTTGCCTCCCGGCTGCCATCTGACGCGTCGAAATTGCTCTCGATTAAGTCGTTTACCGGCGGTGTTAATGTCGCCGCCCTTCTGATTGGCAAGATTTCGCTTTACGATGTCGAGTTCTCGGGCGCGAGGGTGAACATTGTGCAGGCAACCGACTCGCTTGCCAACTATGATATCTTCCCTCCGTCGGATGAAGCTGAGGAGGCTGACGAACCATTGAGCCTGCCCGACATTTCGATTAACCGATTCGCTATAACCGACGCGGTGCCGATTCGCTATTTCTCGTTGCCTGACACACTTGACGCGTCTGTTGCGCTCCGCAACCTCGCGCTTGATTGCGACGAAGTGCCATTTTACGCGCTTGAGGTCAATGGCGAGTTCGCAACGCCGCTTCTTGATGAGTTTAACTTTAAGTCGGTGGGCTTCAGCGCTCTCGGCAACCTTTCGTGGCACCATTCGACTCCGCTCGCTCTCACCGTCGACAATGTGGCGGTGGTTTTGGATGAATTTCATTTTCTGATTAATGCCACATTGGATGTCACCGAAGCTCCGATGCTCAACGAGCTGCGCATGTCGGCCGACAAGCTCCCATTGGAGTCGTTATTGCGCCATGTCCCAGCCGAATACGCGTCGATGGTGGCCCCGTTGGAAACCGATATGATGCTTACGTTGGGAATGAGCCTCACCTCGCCGTGGAATATGGCCGACACCATTGCCCCATCATTCATGGCCCACCTTAGTGTGCCCCGATGCTCGCTCCGATATGAAAACGCTGTGATTGACAAATTTGAGGCTGAGGTGAATGCCAACTATGACGGCGTGACCCCTGATGACTCTGAATTTGAAATCGAGAAATTCATTGCCGAGGGGCTTGGTGTGAACGTCGATTTGAAAGCGCTCGTCACCAACTGCGTTTCTGACCCGCGGGTGCAGGGTAGCTTTAAAGGCAGAATCGACTTGGGCGGAATTCCAAAGCGGCTTGCTTCGCTGATGCCCATGTCGCTTTCGGGCATCGTCGAGGGAAATGCCGACTTCAAACTCGCTGCAAGTGATTTCACCGAGCAGCAGTTCCATCGGGCGAATATTGATGGCGAAATTGTTCTCAGTCGCTTCATGGCTGATGTAGACAGCGTCGGACGCGCTTATGTTCAAAAAGCAATTCTCGACTTCGGCACCAACGGCAAGTTTGTCACTCCCGATGGCGTGAGGGTCGACTCGCTTCTGCAGGTTTCGCTGAAAATCGATTCCGTTTCGTTCAACGGCATGGGTATGGATATGGAGGCGAAGGACTTCCTCGCCGGAGCCGGAACGATGAATAGGGAAAGTTCGAAAGACACCACGGAAATCAACCCCTTCGGATTCCGCGTGTCGGTGGCCAAGTTGAAATTCGACTCGCCAGAGGACACTCTACGCGCCCGGTTGCGCGATGCCTCGATAGCCGGGTCGCTCCGGCGCTTCCAGGGCGATGCCAAATCGCCTCAGATGGGCCTGCGTGTCGAGGCTGGAATGATGTTCCTGGGGCAGGCGCTCAACAAGGTGGCCATGCTGAAATCCAACTTGGAACTGAATGTGCACATGCGCAAGCATCCCCAGCGCAATGTGGCGGCCGGTACGCGCAGACAGGCACATAACCGCCCCGACTCGGCGGCCATCGCGGCTGCAAACGCCGGAAACATCGACCTCACTCTCGACAAGGAGAGCCGTTCGCTTCTGCGCCGCTGGGATTTCGACGGACGTGTCACGGCGCGCCGCGGCAGACTCGTAACCCCTTATTTCCTGCTTGACAACCGCCTGAGCCACATCGACCTGCGTTTCAACTCGGACTCCGTAGTGCTTTCAAACCTCTCTTACAAGGCCGGGCGAAGCGATTTCCTTATTAACGGCACTGTGTCGAACCTTCGACGGGCGCTCACCTCCAAACGCGACAACACCATCAGGGTTGAGTTTGGCGTTCGTTCCGACACAATTAACGTTAACGAAATCGTGCAGGCTCTGTTTGCCGGGCCCTCGCTCGCCCAGCAAACAGATTCGGCTGCCATCTGGACCGACAACGAACTCTCTGACGGGGGATTGGCCGAGATGGCTGACACGGTTGCTCCCGGTCCGCTGCTTGTGCCGCGCAACGTCGAGGCACGGTTGCGCATGCGGGCCGACAACATACTCTACTCCGATTTGGCGCTCCGCGACTTCCACGGCGACCTTATGGTGTTTGACGGCGCGGTGAATCTTCGCGACCTCTCAGCCTCGACCGATATAGGGTCGGTCGACGTCAATGGCCTCTATTCGGCTCCGGCTGCCGACGACCTGCAGTTCGGCCTCGGGATGCGCGTCCACGATTTCCGGCTTAACCGCCTGGAGTCGTTGATTCCAGCCATCGACTCGCTGCTTCCCGCGCTGAAAAGCTTCGGCGGCATTGTTAACGCCGACGTGGCCGTGACAACCAATCTGTTGCCAAGCATGGATATCGACATCCCGTCGCTGAAAGCCGCAATCAAAATCGAGGGCGACTCGCTGGTGCTCCTCGACCAGGAAACATTCAAAACCATTTCGAAGTGGCTCCTATTCCGCGATAAGAAAAAGAACATGATCGACCACATGGCTGTCGAGGTGGTCATCGACAATTCGAATATCGAGCTCTATCCGTTCCGCTTCGACATTGACCGCTATCGACTTGGCGTGATGGGGCACAACGACCTCGCTATGAACCTGAACTACCATGTCTCGGTGCTGAAATCGCCGATTCCGTTCAAGTTCGGCATCAACGTGAAAGGTACGCCCGAGAAAATGAAGATAAGGTTGGGCGGAGCGAAATTCAAGGATAAGATGGTGGTTGAGCGTCAGGCCATTGCCGACACCACCCGCATCAACCTCGTGGAGCAGATCGACCGCGTGTTCCGAACAGGCATCTCGAAAGCGCGTCTGGGGCAGCTCGAATTCCCAGGGCAGACCGCGGGTGAGGCCGCTCCGCAAAACGGAGCTCGTCGCGGCCGGCTCGACAGAGCTGCTGGCCTCTCAAAAGCGTCGTCGGTATTTGACGGCGAGGAAACCCTCACACCGACCGATTCGCTGATTATGATCAAGCAGGGCATGATAGAGAACCCCGACAAGGCTCGCTATCCGCTGTCGAGCAAGCCGCCGATTGTTCCAACGCTCACAACCGAAAAAAGATGAATTTTAATCGACACATAGTGGCCCTCGCGTCATTGCTGACGCTTGCCACCGGCCAATTTGATTGCCTCGCGTTCACGCACGAAGGTATCACATACGAGCCTATCTCTGACACTGAGGTCGCGATAACCCATGGAGACCTTGGCTTAAGCGGGGAAATCATCCTTCCGGGCAAGATGGGCTATCAGGGAGTAAACTACACAGTCAGCTCCATACGCGACGGGGCGTTCGTTGATTGCGTTGATTTGAGCAGCATTCTGATTCCATCCACCATCTGCTCGATTGGCAACGACGCGTTCAATTATTGCCAATCGCTTAAACGCGTCTATTTAGGGGGAGGGGATCGGTCGGTGTCGCCGCCTCTGTCGTTCGGCTACATCCCTAATCTTAACGATGGACTTTTTGCCGACGCGCATCTGACTTCGTTGTATCTTGGCCGCAACGTTGAGTATAACAAGCGCCGGGGCTTTTCCCCCTTCTCAGGGCAAGCTCATTTGGCTTTTGTTGAAATCGGTCTCGGTGTTTCCGAGTTGCCCGACTATCTGTTTGCCAACTGCACTTCACTCTCTGAAATTCGACTTAGCTATTACCCCGCTCCGCCGACCGTGGCTGAAACCGCTTTTTTGAATGTCGATAAGAATAAGTGTCGTATTGTTTTGGAAAGCGGTTCGGTCGAGGAGGTCGCGAAGGCTGAGGGGTGGAAAGAGTTCAAGAACATCGTTTACGCGTGGGACTCCTCAACAGAATCCATTGATGTTGAAACCGCAGCCGATGTTGATGTTGCCAACGGAGCGGTTGTCATTAAAAACTGCCCTGGCGGTTCGCTGGTGTCGGTTTTCAGTCTTGATGGCACCAAGGTTGCCGAGGCCGATGCCTTTGAGCCTGCGTTGGAGCTAAGGTTGAATCCGGGGCTATATATCCTCGTAGTTAAAGCGCCCACGGTGCGAAAGGTGGTTAAAGTCGCAATCTGAGTTGATGAGGTGGCGCCGGTCGCATATCGTTTGTTGGCTCTCCGCTATTCTGTGGAGCCAGTGCGCTATGTTGCTGAACGGCGCGGAGGTAGTTACGCGCCATTTTGACACTGACAACGGATTGGCGCACTCGCATATCCGCGACATCACCCAGGACTCGCGTGGTTACATCTGGCTGGCGACCTGGACCGGGGTCGATCGCTTCGACGGCTATGAGTTTCTCAATTATCGCTCATTCACAGGTGATTCCGTGAAGCTCGACAACAACAGGGTCGAGAAGGTGCGCGAAGATGCCGACGGGCGTATGATGGTAATGACATACACGGGGCGCGTTTATTTCCTTGACCCTTCCACCGGCCACTTCTCGCTCGCTTCGGCAGCCGACAGCGCGCGGTTCGCGTCGCTTGAGCGCCCGCAGAACGCTGTTAGGCCCGAATTGGTGGCTTTCCCGATTGACACCCCCCTGAGCTTCACCGATAGGGACGGCAACTTATGGCTCGTGCGCAAGAACAATGGTGTGGATTTCGTCTCAGCCGCCCCCAAAGCGTTTCAATTCATTGATAGCGAAGCTATCGAACCGATTGGACGCGATATTCACACTCTTTATTCCGCTCCCGACGGACGGCTATGGGCTTCGGCGCGCGACAAGCGGGTGATGCTTTTCGACTCAGCGGGCAACTGGCTGGGCAATCTTTCACACTCCGGGAAGATTGTCCGTGACCCCAGGCAATCTTCCGGATTGATGGTCTATTCAATCACTTCTGACAGTAAGGGTCGAATATGGCTTGGAACGAAGCAAAAGGAGCTCGCGTTACTGACCCCGGTCAACGATGACGAATTCACCATAAATATATATAAGGAGGGGGAGAACGGATTGCTTTGCGGCGACATCTACTCTTTTGCCGAGGATGCTGAAGGGAATATGTGGCTCGGTACCTTTGGCAAAGGCGTCGCGAAGGTTAGCGAGGATGCCGCAGGCCGACTATCGTTATCGTTCCCAAAAAACTACCCGGTTGAGGATGCTGGCCGTGTGAGGCATTTGGAGCTGGTGGATAACGAGGTGATGGTCGGAACCACTACCCGTGGTGTCGTGGCGTTCGCCACCGGCGGAAGACCCGACGATATTCGATTCAGGTTTTTCACCACCGACCCCTCGAAAAATGGAACCCTCAGCAACAATGACATCCAGCACGTTGTCCGCGCCAATGATGGAAAGCTTTATTTCTCAGCATATTCCGGTGGCATCGATTACCTCAATTCAAGCGACGACTTGTTTGACGGCAGCCCGGAGTTCGAGAATTTCAACATCCGCAATGTTCTTGATGTAGACCCGGTTCAGTCGGTTGTGCAGGACGCTGCCGGCGATTTTTGGGTAGTATCGCACAATGCCATCTCGCGCTTCGACAGTCAGTGGCGCCACAAAGCGACTTATAACGCCGGAAACACCGGCCATACGCTACATCTCACAGAAGCAAAGCCGCAGACGCTTGCCGACGGACGCCTCGCCTTCGGTATGCGCGACGGGGTGATGATAATCGATTCCAAATCGATAGGGGAGGAGGGGCAGCCGAGCTTCTCGATCACTGGTGTGGAGGCCGGCGATCGAACCCTTTTCGGGCTCCCCGATGGCGGTGTGTTGCGCCTCCCTCGCGACAGCCGCGACGTGACGGTCTGTTTCGCGGCGCTCGATTTCGCAGGTGCTGGAAACATAATGTATGCCTACCGGCTTGGCGACAATGATTGGATTAACCTGAATAATGACCGCGTGGTGCGCCTGTCGAGTCTTCCATCGGGAGAGACACGGTTGCAAATCAGATGGACCGACTCATACGGGACGTGGGTTGACCCACCGTTTGAGATGGCCATTGAAGTGCCCCGCTCGTGGCACGAGATTGCCGGCGACTGCGCCATAGTTTTCTGCATATTGCTCCTCGGCATCGCCGTTGTCTATGTCGTGCGCCGCGAATACCGGCGTCGCAAGCGCGAACGCGTCCTTGCCCGCTATGTCGAGCTCGCGTTGCGAGGCGATGACAAGGCTGATGACGGGGCGGATGTCATGGTGTCGGTGTGCCGCACGGTAGGGCACAGCTATTCCGAACCGACGCTGCGGGCCGAAGATATTGCCCGCGAGCTCAACGTGGGGCGCAACGATTTGCGCCGCGATGTCAAGAGTGCTGTCGGCATATCGTTGGAGGACTTCATTCGCCTCGTGAGGGTGAAAGCAGCCATCGGGCTCCTTGATGAAGGGAAGCTGAACGTTGCCGAGACGGCATATAAATGCGGCTTCAAAACTCCGCAGTATATGGCTATGGTTTTTAAGGAGCAAACCGGCCAAACCCCCTCGGAATACGCTTCTCGACGCCGAAAAAAGATGTAAGTAATTAAGGCTTACAGGCCGTCGCGGTAGTTTGCACCTCTTGGAGCGTCAAATTTTACCACCATGGCACATATATCGAATCCATAACTTTGCCACGAACAAATCATTAAAATGGATTCTAAGCCATGAACAAACTCAAACAATTTCTCTTCTCGGCTGCTGTGGCCGCTCTTCCTTTGGGAATCGCGGCTCAAACGCTCTACACATGTGGCGACAGCACCATGGCCGAGTACGCGACCGACGGCTCGACTCCGACCCGCGGTTGGGGCCAGTATTTTGGCTCGTTCTTCAGCCCCGACGTCACGGTGATTAACCGCGGCAAAGGCGGCATGGATGTGCAAGGGTTCTATAACGGCGACGCTTATTGGCCCACAATCAAGAAAAATCTGAAGCCCGGCGACTATGTGCTTCTGCAGTTCGCTCACAACGATGAGAAGAACGGCGGTATGGACGGCTACCAGCTTCGTGATTACTATCTTGCCAAGGGCGACCAGGCTGCCGCGGCTGCTGTTGATACCCGCGGCTCGATTCCCCACGACACCTACGTCAAGACTCTCCGCAAGCTTGTTGAGGAAATCCGCGCAAAACAGGGTATACCTCTGTTCGCCTCCTCGATTTGCCGCATGAACTTCGCTAATGGCGACATCCGTCGCGCCGGCCGCCACGACCTTGGCGACAGCTTCAGCAAACTCACCGCCAACGGCCCCACAACCGGCAACAAGGTTGGCGCCGACGACCACTCGATGGACTTCGGCTGGCAGATGAAGCAGCTCGCCCAGGAACTCGACGTGCCTTTCTTCGACATCACCGAGTCCTCGCGCCAGCTCTTTGTTAAATATGGCGACGCCAAGTGCCACGAAATGCTTTCCGACGGCCAGGGCTCGACCCACCTCAGCGTAGCAGGCGCGGCACTCATCGCTCGCCAGTGCGCTGAATTGATGTCTGCCCAGGGCATCCTTGCCGACAAAATCAACCTTAGCGATGCCGCCCTCAGCGTTTCGCCCGCCGACACCTCCCTCGGCGAAGCCTACGTTGGCAACGTGCTCACCAAGGAGTTCACCCTCACAGGCTTCGGTCTGACCCCCGAGACTGGCAAGGTGACTCTCTCTTCCGACGGCGTTTTCGAACTCTCCGCCGACAAGAGCCGTTGGGCCAACAGCATCGAGATGTCCTACAGCGGTGGCACTCTCATCGGCACCTTCTATGTGAAGGGCTCGCTGAAAAACCCCGGCACTCTTTCGGGCACCGTTACCGCTTCGGCCTCTAACTCCACACTGTCGATTCCCGTCACCGCCACGGCGCTCGCTATTCCCGGCACCGGAGCTGTTTCAATCAACTGGCCCCTTACGACCAACACCAACTATACCCTCGACGGTGAAGTTGAAGTTGTCGACATGAAGCTCGTCGGTCTCGAGGCTCAGGGCTTCGACGGCGGCATCAACCTCCTTCCTGTTGGTGGCAGCTGGCCCAGCGGCGATATCGACGAATCGCCGACACGCTACGTTGAATTCGGCATCAAGGCTCCCGCAGGGAAATCCATCCAGGTCAACAAGCTCGCTCTCCAGATTGGTGGTTTCTCTACCGCCGACATGCAGTGCCATGTAAGCTATTCGACCGAGGCTGGCTTCGGCTCACCCAAGACTTTCTACAGCCCCGCTTCGATGGCACAGGGCGTGATGAACAACGCGCAGACCACCGAGCTCATCAACGTTGGCGAAGGCCAGACCCTGCTCCTCCGCGTTTACCCATGGACTAAGAACGGCGTTGCCAACGCTCCCCTCCGCATAGCGGGCGTTGAAATCAACGGCTACGTTCAAAACGCTTCAACCGACGTAACTCTCTCCTGGCCCCTCGACAAGGGCGTTGACAATGCTACCACAGCCGACACAACCAGCGACGCTTTCTCGTTCACCGGCTATTCTGTAGGCTCCGACCTTAAAGTAGCAGGTACCGGCAAGCCTGCCGACCGTACCGGCACAAACTACCAGCCCCTTGTAAGCAATCAAGCCGGTTACACCGACCAGGCTTCGGTAGCCTTCACCCTCCGTCCGAAGAAAGGTATCACCTTCCAGCCCAAGAAAGTTTCGTTCTACGCTACCCGTAATGGTACGGACGGCGGTAAAATGAACTGCACCCTTGAAGTAAACGGCACCAGGACCGAACTCGGCACCGACATTATCCCCGTCCGCAACAACAACGAGGCCGAGGGTAAGCAGAAGTTTGCTTCGTTCGATGTCAACGGCGTCGTGGTTTACGACAACACAATGACCCTGCGCATCGGCATCGCCGGCCTTGGCGACACCAAGACCATCACCATCCACGACGTTGTTGTTGAAGGTGTTGTTTCCGGCCAGGAAATCGAAGTTGAGCGCTACACCATCACCGCTGTTCCCTCGATTGAAGAGGCTGGCGTGGTTACAATCACTCCCAGCACCGCAACTGTCGAAGAGAACACCGATGTGACTGTTTCGGCAACTGAAAACTTTGGCTTCCGCTTCACTGGTTGGAGCGTCGACGGTCAGACTGTTTCTACCGCCAACCCCTACACCTTCACCGCTACCAGCGACCTCGCTCTCGTTGCCAACTACGACCGTCTGACCGTTTATCCTCTCAACCTCACCATTGAGGGTGGCGCGAACGACTATATGGTCAACGTTGCTCCCGAAGGTTACATGATCGACGGCGTTCGTTACTACGAAGCCGGCACCGAAGTGATGCTCAATGCCACCAACAACCGCATCATCACCTTCACCAACTGGGAAGACAACAGCACCAACGCCGAACGCGAAATCCGCATGGATGGCGCGAAGGACATAGTTGCCAACTTCTCGGCTGACGACTTCATCGTTGGTTGGGACTTCCACTACGACGAACCCGCTTCCGAGCGTCCCGCCGACTTCAAGGCTGAAACCGACAACGCCGGCCTCCTCTCGCTTCACAACGAAAATGGCGAAACCTCTGCCTGGCTTTCGCGCGGTGTGAGCCGCGGCGACGAAAACGGTCGCTACGCTGCCCGCATCTGGAAGCTCCGCACCCAGAAACTCTTCTTCGAGGCTTCGTTCTCGACCCAGGGCTACACCGACATCACCGTTGGCTCGGCTCTCAGCTGCTCCTACAACACCTACAACCGCTTCTTCGTGCAGTACTCGCTCGACGGCCAGAACTACACCAACCTTGGCGAAATGGCTCCCGGCAACCGCACCTGGACCGATGCCGACTTCAAGCTCCCCGCCGAAGCAAACGACAAGAGCCGCGTATATGTGCGCTGGTATCCCGACTTCAACGCCCCCCTCATCGGTAACGAAACCGACTACGACGGCGTGGCCATCAGCGACGTTTACGTCCTCGCCACTCCCATGGCTCTCGACGACGACATCGCTCCCGTGCTCACCACTTCCATCCCCGCCAACGAGGCAACCGGCGTCTCTGTAACCGGTTCCGTTGTTCTGACCTACGATGAAAAGATCATGATTGGTAACGGCAACGCTACCCTCAACGGCGAAACAATCGCTCCGACCATCTCTGGTAAGAGTGTCGTCTTCCGTTACACCGGCCTCGCTTACAACACCGAATACACATTTGACATGCCCGCCGGGCTTGTGACCGACCGCAGCGGCAACGCGGCTCCCGCCGTTCACCTCACCTTCACCACAATGGAGCGTGTGCAGCCCGAAGCTCGCCTCTACGACGCTATTGTCGACATCAAGGGCAACGGCGACTACACCTCGGTTCAAGCCGCTGTCGACGCTGCTCCCGCCGGACGCGTTAAACCTTGGCTCATCTTCGTGAAGAATGGTAATTACAAAGAGCACGTTGATATCCCCGCTGCCAAGCCCTTCATCCACATCATCGGCCAGGACCGCGACAAGACCGTCATCCTCGACGACCGTCTGTGCGGCGGTGAAACCGCTGTTCACGTCAGCGTGGGCGCTACCGTGGTTGTGAACTCCAACGACTGCTTCTTCGAGAACATCACCCTCGAGAACTCCTACGGACATGAAAAGCAGTCTGGTCCCCAGGCTCTCGCTCTCAACACCAGCGGCGACCGCACCATCTTCAACAATGTCGCAATGCTCTCCTACCAGGATACCTGGATTACCCCGGGCAAGTCGGCCTACCGCGCATACGTTAGAAACTCGCTCATCGAGGGCGCTGTCGACTTCATCTACAACAGCGGCGACATCTACATCGAGAACACCACTCTTCTGATCAACCGCGACTCGGGTGGCTACATCGTTGCTCCCTCGCACGACCTTGATGTGGCTTGGGGCTATGTGTTCCGCGACTGCACCATCACAGCTCCCGGCGACCCCTCCAAGACAAGCATCTGGCTCGGCCGTCCCTGGCACAATTATCCCAAGACCGTGTTCCTCAACACCCGCGCCGAAGTTAAGATTCCCGCTACCGGCTGGTATGAAACCATGGGTGGTCTCCCCGTTATCTGGGCTGAATGGAACACCACCGATGCCAACGGTAACCTCGTTGACCTCTCGCAGCGCCGCGACACCTACTATCGCACCGAGGATGGCGTAAAAGTTTATGGCAAGGCCAAGAACATCCTGACCGACGAAGAAGCTGCCGAGTACACTGTTGCAAACGTTCTTTCTGGTTCCGACGCATGGCAGCCCGTCATCAAGACTGAGGCTTGCGAAACCCCGAAAGCAACCATCGCTGGCTCGACCATCTATTGGGATGAAGTCCCCTACGCGATCTGCTACCTCGTGACCAACGGCGACGAAGTCGTTGCAATCACCACCGATACCCAGGTTGATGTTAACGGTTCCCGCGCCGCAAACGCTTATGCGGTTCAGGCAGTCAACGAATTTGGCGGTCTGTCGGCAAAGGGCACTCCCTCGACATCTGGCCTTGACGAAGCTGTTGACGAAGACTTTGAGATCGTGGCTATCTACGACATCCAGGGTCATCCCCTCGCACGCCCCGTGCAGGGTGTGAACATCGTCTGCAAGCGTTCGCAGTCTGGTGCAACCCGCATTGAAAAACTCGTGGTAAGATAGGCTTTATTGGTATGCTGAGATGGGCCCCCAAGCCCGTCTCAGTTTCCTAAATGCTTCACAATGATTTGGGAAATGGCGGCAATCATCTCGGTGGTTGCCGCCATTGTTTCGTTTGAATTTGCCACAAACACTGCGACAGCATAGTGTCGTCCATCGGGCAGGTTGATGTAAGCCGCGTCGTTCAAAGCGGTAGGATGTCCCGTCGCATCGAGGTCACCTGTGCCGGTTTTGTGACCGATTATCCAATCTTCAGGGAGGGCGGCCGCAAGGCGGTCGGTGCCTGTCAGGCATGATTCCATCTCTACGGCGATGTATTCCGTGTGTTCCGACGATGTTTTGAGCCGGGTGTTAAATTTGTCCAGCAACTTTGCCATTTCCAAAGGCGTTGCCGAGTTTGCCAAAGTTAGTTCCGTGTTGGTGTGCATCTCTTCCTCGGTGTGCTTTATGGCGATATTCCTGAATCCGAGCGCATGGGTTAAGGAATCGGCTGTTTGTGTTCCTCCGATCATACGCAGAAGAATGTCGCAAGCATTGTTGTCGCTATGGTTTATTGAGTAACTGAGCAATTCGGAAATAGGTAGTCGAAGGCTCTTGCGCCCATATTTTTCGCGCATCGGGCTATAGGTGTCAGGCAATATCTCTGACGGGCAGATGTCTATACTGTCGGTAAAGGAAATGTTATGGCGTTGGCAAAAATCAGCAACCGCAAGCGCGACAGGGAATTTTAAAACACTCATCATTGGAAACGGCTTCGTGCCATTTACCTCAATCGTGTCCTTACTTTCTATTATTACCGCAATCCCGATTTCAGCGTTTTGACTGTTCACAAATTCATTAAGTTCGGCGGAAAGCTGGGCGTAAACGTCGGGTTTACAACAAGAATTTGTGATAAGTATCGCTCCCAGAATGGTTGCAATAGATATAAAGATTTTTCCCATCTGATGAAATTTTGTTTGGCATGGCAAAGTTAATGAATAGGTGCGAAGATTGCCAGCCAACTTTTTTCAAGAGAAATGAGACCTGCGTTTTCGGTGTTGTCAAATTGAGGTCAGGGGGCGGGCGATTCGCGGATGATAAGGAGGGAATCGCCGGGGTGGAGACGGCGCTTGCCGTTGGGCACGATGTAGCGGTCGCCCCGGCGTATCATCATCACCAGACTCCCCTCGGGCAGTGTGATTTGGCTGAGGGTGTTCCCCGAGGCGAGGTCCTGCTCGGTGAGCAACAGAGTGTGGAGCGACGTGGGGTGCTCGTCGGCGAGTTCAACGCCGAAGTCTTCCTCGGTTGGGGCAGTGTCCTCGATAAGGCGTAGTTTTCGGGCCGAGGCTATTACGGTGGTACCCTGGATGAGGAGGGAGAGCAGGGTGACGAAGAAAACGATGTTGAAAATCTGCGAGGCGCCGGGTACGTCGGCCACCACTGGATACGTCGCGAAGATTATTGGCACGGCGCCTCGAAGCCCTACCCACGACACAAATATCTTGGCCTTTAGATTGATGCGGCGGAATGGTGCGAGGCACAGGAAAACGCTCAGCGGGCGCCCGACCAATATCATGAAAATGCCGATGAGGAAGGATACGGCGGCCACTGAAAGCATCTCATGCGGATTTACCAGCAAGCCGAGCATCAGGAACACCACAATCTGTGCCAGCCAGGTCATGCCGTCCATAAACTTCGCTATCCCGCGGTGGTGGGGCAGGGGAGAGTTGCCGAGCACTATGCCACAGATGTAAACGGCCAGGTAGCCGTTGCCCCCGAGTGCGGTGGCACCTGCGTAGGTGAGGAACACTGAGCCGATTACGAGTATGGCGCTCATGGCGGTGGCTTGGCCGGCATCCTCGGTGTTTCCTCCGAGACGGCGGTAGAAGTTCACGAGCCATCGGGCGGCGAATCCCATGGCCACACCTGCAGCTCCGCCCACTCCGAACTGCAGCGCGAGCTGTCCCAGCAGCATTCCGCCAGAGAGTGAGCTCCCGAGTGTCGCGGCCTCGATAAGGATTATGGTGAGCATATATGCCATTGGATCGTTGGAGCCGCTTTCGAGCTCCAGCATGGGACGGAGATTCTGGCGCAGCCCTATTTTGTGGGTGCCGAGTATGCCGAACACCGATGCCGAGTCGGTCGACGACATCGTGGCCGCCAGCAGCAACGACGGAATCAAGGCAAAATGGATGTTGGTCCATGGCATCCCCGAGAGCCAGAATATGAAGAAGCCGGTGAGGAGCGCGGTGAGGAGCACGCCGACGGTCGAAAGCACGAGCCCCGGCGCGAGCACTGGTTTGATGGACGACAGGCGCGTCGACATACCGCCGGAGAAAAGAATTACGCACAGGGCTATCATGCCGATGAACTGGGCAGCGTGCATGTTGCCGAACTGGATTCCGAGCCCGTCGGTGCCGAAGCCCATGCCCACAAGGAGGAACACAAGCAGCAGCGGGAGCCCGGTACGGTAACTTGTCTTGCCAATCAGCACGCCGGCAATAAGGAGAAGTGCCCCGGTGATGAGTATATTTTCGTCAGTCAGAAAGTGCATGGCGCGAAGATAGCGATATTTCGGGGAATAATACTTATCTTTGCGTGACGCGTAAAAAGTGACGCGTATAATAATGCCGCCCATGGAGACTCAAGAACCCCGCCTCATACATCTGCCAAAGCATCTCGACCAGAGAGGCAACCTGTCTTTCATTGAGGAATTCAAGCAGATACCTTTCAAAATAGAGCGTGCTTACTGGATTTACGATGTGCCCGGCGGCGAGCACCGCGGGGGCCACGCTTATCGCGAAAACGAGGAGTTCATCGTGGCCCTCTCAGGGAGTTTTGATTTGATTGTCGACGATGGCCGCCAGGAGAAGCGGTTTTCGCTCAATAGGTCGTATTACGGCATTTATGTGCCGAAGGGTGTTTGGCGCGAGATGACCAACTTCTCGACCAACTCGCTCGCGCTTGTGCTCGCCTCGACCCCGTATACCCCCGAAGACTATATCCGCGACTACGATGAGTTCAAGCGGCTTTATGGCAATGATTCAACCAACTAATTCGCAAGAGAAATGAAACCTGCGCCTTCGGTATTCGACTGCGGTGTGATTGAGCTGCCGCGCATTGAAAACAGAGCCGGAAACATTACGCCCATACATAGGTTTGTCAACGTTCCGTTCGACATTAAGCGCGTGTTTTATTCCTACGACATTCCGGGTGGGGAGGCCCGCGGCGCGCACGCCCATAAGCAGTGCCACCAGCTACTTGTGGCTGCCAGCGGCAGCTTCGAAGTGGTGCTCCACGACGGAGTCAACGCTCGCACTATACTATTGAATCGTCCATTCTACGGCCTCCACGTTCCACCGGGAATATGGGCCGCCGAGCAGAGCTTCTCGTCGGGTTCGATCTGCCTGGTGCTCGCTTCCGAAGGCTTTTCGGAGGACGACTATATCCGCGATTTCAACGACTTCCTTAACTATAAAAAGGAGGAAGCCGCCCGCTTAGCCGCAAAGCAGTAATATCACTGGCTTGTTATTCGCAGGCAATCACATAGTTATGGAACTATAATCACGAAGTCAAAGAACGACAATCAAACAGTTTGCGAGTAAAAAATCAAGGTGTCACGCCTGAAACGGCACAACACCTTGACATTCGTATGGGTTGAAGAGTTTTATTCTTTTACTTCGAACTGGTCTTTGCCGACACCGCAGATCGGGCATACCCAATCGTCGGGAATATCTTCAAATTTCGTTCCGGGCGCGATACCGCCGTCAGGGTCGCCGACTGCCGGGTCGTAGACCCAGTCGCATACTGTGCAAACATACTTGTCCATAATAGCTTAATAGTTTTTAGAGTTAAGAATTAGGGGCGATTTGAGTTTGTGATGTTTAGAATCTACGTCTGTTAATCGCTTACATTATTCCAACAACTCTACCCGCCCTGTTGTTCACTCCCCATAATAATAAAGGTTATTCAGCCATTTATATATCAAGCACGTTCTTTGGATTTAATTAATGGGCGCAAACTTGTTGCGTTGATGCTTTTTTGTGGCGGGCGCGGAAGTCGGCGGGTGACAGACTATGCTTTTTCTTGAATACCCGCTGGAAGTATTGTATGTCGGAATAGCCGCATTCAAGCGCTATCTGTGGCAACGAGAATCTCTCGTCGGGGCATTCTCGCAGCAATTGCTCGGCCTTGCGCATACGGGCTTCAATTAACAGTTGGGCCGCTGAGATGCCAAGATGTGAGCGCAGGCGGCGGTTCAATGTCGAGCGGCTGGCTGCCGCTGCGAGCGCCATTTCGTCGACATTGGCATCGGGATTATTCAGATTTTCTTCGATATAGCGGAGCACTCTGTTAAGGAACGCCGTTACCTCGGGAGCTTGCTCGATGCGAGGCATCTCTGATTGTGTGGTTGTGGCGTTAACTATGGTCGACATCTCGCCATCTGCAGCGTTTCCGATAGCTGCCATATATTTGTCGAGTAGTTCCTTTCGTTGACGGTTGACACGGCGAATGTAAAGGAATGTGTAGATTACGCCGGCAATTAGCCCAATCGCGATAATGACAAATAGAATCTTCGCCCAATTTGTCTCGTACCAATAAGGTGCGACTTTAATAGTCAATAGGCGGTTGTTGTCGACATAGCGGCCATAGCGGTCGGTCGACTGCACTTCGAGCTTGTGTGTTCCGGGCGCGAGATTGAAGAGGGTGGCGCTCCGCGAGCGTGTGGCAGCCGTCCAAGGCGAATTGTCGAGCCGAGTGCGATAAACAATGTCACGGTTGTCAATGTAATCGATGGCTGCGAATCGAATGGTTACATTCCTTTCGTCCCTGCTTAGAGAAATGCTGTCGCGTGGAACGAGCGTGAATGTTTCCGGTTCTCCATTGACAGATATTGTGGTAAAAACGATTGGAGGAATGAATCCCCTCGAATAGAGATTGTGGCGCGTGGCTATGAACGCGCCTTGCTCAGCGCCAAAAATCCATGTGCCGTCGGCTAACTTTACGGGTGCTGTTTCGGAAAATCTGCATGTGTCGCCCCAAAAGGCCGTGCTGAAATTAACATTATGTGCATCTTTGGGATTGAAGGCCGTGACATTGTCGTTACCCGCGATCATGAGCAGAGTGTCCCCGTCCATCGCAATCGCGTTGCAAACATCGCTTCGCAGAGTGCCGTTTGCAACGTTAAAATGCCGGAACTTGGGATTGGCCGAAAATAGGGATTCTTCGCTTATCAACTCGATGCCCGAGCTTTCAGTCGCGATGTATATGTTCCCTTCAGAATCTTGTGTCAGGCTCATAACCACGTCGTTACTCAAGCTGGAGGGGTTGTTCCCATCGCGTCGAATAGGTCGCAGCTCAGTTTTGGCGTAATCGTTATTTATATGTCCTATCAGGAGCCCGTCGTTAGTGGCTGCCACCAGGTTGTCGGAAGGAGTGATGAGCAGTTTCCTTACTCTTTTCCCACCAAGCGATGATGAAAGCGACGGACTGTCGTCGGCGTGATTAGGGCAGCATTTTATCCCTTCGCCGAAGGTCGCTATCCACAAGCGCCCGTGGCGGTCCTCTGCAATATCGTAAACGACGTCGCGGGATATGAGGTCGCCATCAAGCCTCTTTAGAAAACCGGGTTTGCCACCAACCCAAACA
This sequence comes from uncultured Alistipes sp., assembly GCA_964435935.1. GTDB lineage: Bacteria > Bacteroidota > Bacteroidia > Bacteroidales > Muribaculaceae > UBA7173. The sequence goes on along the minus strand of CAYTBH010000006.1, from coordinate 29,404 downwards.
TCGCCGTTACTACTCTGAAAAATGCAGTAGGGGGGTGCGTCAAGAGAAATTTCCTCAATAATGGTCCCTTCTGGCGAAAATACCTTAATTCCGGGATGGCGGCTCGTGCCGACCCACAAATTGTTGTCTTTGTCAACGAGAATTGAGCGCGGATGCTCCCCTTCTGTACCCTTTAACAGCGTTGCCGGGTGGTGTGGAGAGTGTGTTTTGTAGAGTCCGGAACGGTCGGCAGTCCACTGATTGCCCTGAGTGTCTGTCAAGCCCTCCCAATTTTGCCCTACTTTGTCAATCAAAGCGTCCTTGCGGTTTGGGGGAAGGCTTTTGAAGGTGTAAGTGTCGAGGTCAAATTCAAAAATGTCATCATCGGTGTGGCATATTATGTTGCCATTTTCAGCCAAAAGAATGTCTCGGATATGGTTTGTGGCTATCGAAGCGCCATCACCGGGATTGATTTTCACCCAATGGAAGTCGTAACCGTCATAGCAGTTAAGCCCGTTCCAGGTAGCGAACCATAGCAAGCCGTTGCGATCTTGAATGCCGCCCCCAACGAGGCTGCTCGACATTCCACTGCTTTCGCCATAACGCGCAATGGCCCGATTATCTTCTGCCCGGCATATCGCCGCCAGGCAAACAAGCAGTGGTAACAGAATCAAGGCGGCCTTTTTCTTTCGCATAGGGCGTGGAGGGGTGTGAATTTGCGCCAAAGGTAGTAAAAATTGACGCATCGATGCCCCTTTGAACCGATTTTTAGTGAATATGACCTGATTTTTTCAATGCTCCATGACAGCAACCGATAAATTCGCGACAAACAATCAAATGACTCTTTAACACTTAAATCAAACCAGATGAAAGCAGCAAAAAAACTATTGCTATCATTGCTTTCCGCAGCGGCTCCGCTTGCTGTTGCGGCGGTTGAGCAAACCGTCGTGGCCCATTGGGAATTTACCACCGGCTACGATGAAACCAAAGAGGGTTCTGCCGCTATTTTCACCCCGAACGATGCGGGATGGGCAGCCTCGGCCAACCAACAATGGAGCGGCAAGCAACCCTATTTCCTCCCAAATAGTTGCTCGATGCCGCAGGACGAATGCAAAGTGACTGTGCACACAAGCGACGGCAAGTGGCAACTAACCTCAAGCGGTTCGACCCCGAGCTACCTCTTGCGCCTGAACACAGCTTCAACTACCAACTTCACGAGTAAAGCCGACTATGCCGACGGGGAGAAGCACGACCAGTTCTTTGAGATTTCGGTTCCGACGACCGCGTTAAGCAACGTGAAAGTGAATTTTGCCATAGGTGATGGCTCGAGCTCGTCGACAACGTTTGGTGTAGTATATTCAATCGACGGAGGCCAATCGTGGGTGGTGCTTAAAGATTATGTGGCCGCAAGCCATTGGAACACATATCAGGATGCCACTTATGCGCTCAATGCCGACAACAAAGAGCGGGTTATTTTCCGCATGCTCATTCAGTCGGCTACGAAAACCAGCAATTACAATTTAAAGTATGTCAACATTCTTGCTGATGATTTCCAGGCTCCCCAATTAGTAAGCGTGACGCCCGCCGATGGCGATGCCGGCGTTGTGCCGACGGGGAAGATAACTCTGCTTTTCAATGAAAGCGTGGCGCTCAAAGGCAGCGTGAAAGGTTCGTTGAAAAACAATGCCACTAACGCTGTTTCAAAACTCACCCCTGTGGTAAGCAACTCGAAAGTTACTTTCGCATTCGAAGACCTCGACCTGTCGACCTCCTACACCTTCAGCGTGCCGGCAAATTCGTTCCAGGATGTCGCGGGCAATGTGTGCGATCAGGCAATGTCCACTACTTTCACAACATCGGATAAACGGCCGGTGCCCCCACCCGTGCTCGATAGCAAAAACCGACTGTGGTACAATCGCCCGGCTGCCTATTGGGAGGAGGCTCTTCCTCTTGGCAACGGTCGCCTTGGGGCAATGGTGAGCAGCGGCGTTGCAATGGATACCATCCAACTCAACGAAGACACTTTCTGGGGCCAGTCGCCTAACAAGAATTATAATGCCGATGCCCGCTCTGTGCTCAAACAGGTGCAGAATTACATATTCAACAAAGATTATGCCTCGGCCCAGAAACTCGCGATACCCAACTGGATGTCGAAAGGCTCGCATGGAGCGCAATATCAGGGCGCGGGATGTGTACTCCTCGGATTCCCCGGGCACCGCTTCGACGATGAGGAATCAGGTGCCACCGCCGATGCCAAGGATGCGCAAGCCTATGTGCGCGACCTTGATCTCGCGAAAGCAGTAGTTACCACATCGTATGTAGTTGATGGCGTTACCTATACCCGCGAAGTATTCACATCGTTCGACGATAATGTGACCATCATAAGGCTTCACTCTTCAGAACCGGGAAAGCTTGACTTTAACGTTTGCTATGCGGCTCCAATAAAGACGAATATGGCCAAGCTCGGCATCAACCAGCTCACAACCGACGGGTTGATTAAGGCTTCGCTCGTTCCGGCTAAAACCCAGACTGAGAATGTAGATAACAAACTCAACTGCTTCACCTTTATAAAGGTGATTAACGACGGAGGTATTCAAACAACCTCGAAGCGCAATGTGATGCAATATGGACTTGTGGCGGGTAACACGGCTGCTCCGTCGATTGAAGTAAGCGGGGCAACAAGTGCCACAATTGTTATTTCATCGGCAACCAACTTTGTGAATTATAACGATATCAGTGCCGATGCCGAGACAAGAGCGCTGGATTATCTCAACGCGTACATTGCCAAGAACCGCGACTCTGAAGCAGCGCTTGCCGCACATACGGCGAAATATCAGGAACAGTTTGGCCGCGTCAGCCTCGACCTCGGCTCTAATGCTGCCCAGGAGGTTAAGAATACCGAGCAACGTATCAAAGAGTTTTATTCCAACGATAATGACCCCGGCCTTGTTGCCAATTATTTCCAATTCGGACGCTATCTGCTCATCAGCTCGTCGCAACCCGGAACCCAGCCTGCCAATTTGCAGGGCATTTGGAATCCCAACGCCCGCCAATATCCGGCCTGGGACTCCAAATACACCACCAACATCAATGTCGAGATGAACTATTGGGCTGCCGAAACTGCTAACTTGGCAGAATGTCACGAACCTTTTATACAGATGGTGAAGGAAGTTGCTGTGACGGGAGCCGAAACTGCCGAGAAGATGTATGGCGCGCGTGGATGGGCGCTTCACCATAACACCGACCTTTGGCGCACGACCGGCGCCGTTGACAATGGCTCTGTGGGTGTCTGGCCTACCTGCAATGCGTGGTTCAGCTCTCATCTGTGGGAAAAATATCTCTTCTCCGGCGATAAGGAATATCTTGCCGATGTCTATCCTGTGCTCAAAGGATGCTCGGAATTTTTCCAGGATTTCCTCGTGAAAGACCCTAACACTGGATATATGGTGGTTTGCCCGTCAAATTCCCCCGAAAATCATCCTGGATTGGCATCCTATACCAACGACCAAGGTTCGAATGTCAACTGCGCGTTGTTTGGCGGGGTGGCAATGGATAACCAGATGGTGTACGATGTGCTCAAGAACACCGCGCAGGCTGCCCGCATTCTTGGCAAGGATAATGAGTTTGCCAACCAGCTCGACGAATTGAAATCGAAGCTCACACCCTACAAAATTGGTAAATATGGCCAGGTGCAGGAGTGGCAGGAAGACTGGGACCGCGAATCAACCTCGCATCGCCACTTGTCGCATCTTTGGGGTGCGTATCCCGGTAACCAAGTGTCGCCCTACGAGAACCCGGTTCTGTTCCAGGGTGTGCACAAGTCGCTTGTAGGACGAGGAGACGCGGCTCGCGGATGGTCAATGGGGTGGAAGGTCTGTGAATGGGCCCGAATGCTTGATGGCGACCATGCCCTGTCGATCATCAAGAACCAGCTTCGCCTGGTATCGCCCGAAATCACGATGTCGGACCCCAATGGCGGCACATACGCTAACATGTTCGACGCTCATGCTCCATTCCAGATTGACGGTAATTTTGGTTGCTGCGCCGGCATTGCTGAGATGCTCTTGCAGTCGCACGCCGGGTTCATACACCTGTTGCCCGCACTCCCCTCCAAGTGGGCTGCCGGAGAGGTGAATGGTCTGCGTGCGAGAGGCGGCTTCGAAGTCGAGGAATTGACATGGCGCGATGGCCTTGTAAGCAGAGTTACCATTAAGTCGACCATCGGAGGAAACCTCCGTATCCGCTCTAATACCCCTTTGAAGAGGGTCGACGGAAGCGCTCTTTCACTCGCCCAAGGCGAAAACACCAATGAACTGACCAAACCCTACAATATGCCCGCACCGATTGTAGCGGATAAGAGCAAGATTCCGACAACGAAACTTCCCACGACCTACCTGTATGATATTCCCACTTCGGTAGGCGAGGAAATTGAGCTTGTGAGCGGTAGCACTGAAATTGAATGGATTACCGAAGACAAGGAAACGCTCACCGACAATGCGTGCTATAACATTCTTGGCCAAAAAGTTGCCGATGATTATCGGGGCTTTGTAATAAAAAACGGCCATAAAGTTATGAATCGCTAAATATACCCCGCAACCACAAAAAGGCACCCCGACGGAGATTGCAGTCGGGGTGCCTTCTTTGTTGCTGTTTCTTTGGTTACATGCGTACGATTTCAGTGGTGTCCTGGGCTGAGGGGTCAACTGCTGAGTGGCGAAGCACGATGTACTGAGCGGGGTCAGAGGTGTTCAGTCGCACAACGGAATCGTTGACGGCGTCAACAGTGTTCACGTTGGGAAGAACCTGCGCGAGCAGTTGCTCAACCTCCATATTGGGGCACGCCATCCGGGTCTGCATAAAGCCGGAGAGCTTTATCGAATCGCCATTCACCACATATTGGCCGCTGATGGAGTTGCAGTTGGTTGCGAAAACGTAGGTGCTGTCGGGGAGGAAAGCCGCATATTGCGGGTTTTCAGCATCGACCTCGGCCGGGCGAACCGAGAGGGTGTCGTTGGCCACTACGTTTTCAATATACCAGTAGCCAGTCAGCTCGGCGGTAGTTTCTTTAGTTTCTTTGTTTTCAGAAGCGTCGGTGGCAGTTTTGCCAGCGCCGGCGCACGATGTTAGAGCCAAGGCGGCAACCGCCGCCACAGAAAGAATTGCTTTCATAATAAGTCTTTGATTTAGTTAAGTGAAAACTATTTTCCACGATTCACTATTCAATTAACGGCCCAAATCACAAAATAGATTTCCCCATCCCCCTCCCGCACCGCTTATTTAAGTTAAAAATAATTAAACTTATATTTAATTGGCTTCGAGCAAAATTCTACTCCGGTTAGAGATAATAAAAGAGAGTCATATTGTAAACCTATCGGTTGCATTTTTTGGAGAGAATCATTAACTTTGCACTTTGAGATGCGTTTATAATAATATGAAGTTCGTAAGGATTATCCCTAAATACAACCATCTTTGGGCAGTCAAATCCGCGGGAGAAGAAGTTGATGAGCTGACTTTATTATTCCGTAGATGGAATAATGCTGAATATCTCCTTGATTTCTTTATGGAGAATTTCGAGGATCTTAAAAGCTTCTTTAAAATCGAACGTATTGACCAAGCTGTTGAGGATACATTTGAAGATGCCGAAGCTCTTGAAGAGCTGGTTCTTGATTTTCCGTATACCGAACACCTTGACGAGCTTTTCAAACCTTTGGATATTACAGATGCCCGGATGTCGGAATTGACCCGGGAGAAGGCACGCAACTGGGAAAGGGTACGCCATGCAAGTTGGTTAAGAATTTACGCCATTAGGCTGGAACCAAACGTGTATGTGGTTACTGGCGGCGCAATTAAATTAACCCGTACAATGCAAGAACGCGAGCATACTGCCCACGAACTCGATAAACTCAACCGTTGCAAAGCATTTTTGAAAGCAAACGGAGTTTTTGACCACGATAGTTTTGTTGAATTGACTAACGAATAATATTATGGCAAGCAAGGCAATCAAATTCTTAGAAGCTAATGAGTGCGGCGCGCAATCGCGTTTTGTTGAAGAAGCCACCTGGCGCAGGGAAAATGCGAGCTGGCTTCGTTGGTCGCGTCAATTTGCTGTGACGCTTATAGGTTACATGCAAGATAATGGTATGAAACGTGCCGATCTTGCGTCAAAGCTCGGTGTCTCGCCTCAATATGTCAGCAAGTTGCTCTCTGGTACAGAGAATCTAAGCTTTAAAAGCATAGCCAATATTGAAAATAAATTGGGTATTTCCTGCCTGGCCATCTCTTGACCCCATATTTTGTAGCGTCTGTTATCTCTTCAGTTAGCGGGGCAGTTGAGTTCCGGTGGAAGGCTATTTGATTGCGGTTTTTTGGGGAGATGCGGTGTCGGCGGTTGTGGGGGCTTGATTTTGTTGGTGATGGTTTGCGGCTTCGACAAGTTTGTTGTGGGCTTCAATTGCTTCGGGGATGTTGCGCTTGATGAATCCCCACACGCTGTTGTAGGTTAGTCCGAACCGTCGGGCTATCGATTTCAGAGATTCGGTTGATGTTCTGTAAAGAGTGATAGCTGTTTCATATTTGCGGGCGCTGCGGGCCAACACAAGTTTGCCATTAGGGAGAGTAGCCATGCCGAGTCGCGCCGCAAGTTCAGGTTCGTGCTCGTAGAGGTAGCTCCTGAAGCTTTCGGGATGGAGGGAGAATCGCTTGGCCACTTCGGCGGTCGACAAATCGCTGTTCTTTAAGAATTCAATGGCTTCGGCATATTTCGCCGCGGTGGATTTGAGATACTGCTTTGACGTTCTCAACGCGTCGGCGGTGTTCTCGCGAGGGCTCGCGCCGCGTCGTTCAAGCATGAGGTCGACATGCCATGTGCGAAGGTAGTTGCGTAGCCCGTTGAGCGAGATTCCGGTGGTCGCTGCGATTTCTTTCATTGTCATCGCGGTCGTCCGATAGAGGGAGACCGCTTTCTCATAAACGCGGTGCTGTTCGTCGGATGGTTGATGCCTTGCGCCATTCCCGGTGAGCGACCCCAACGCTTTCTTCCCGGTTGCGTTTTTGCGCTTGTTCTCTCGCTGGGCAACAAGTTCTTTGTGGTAGAATAAAATGTGGCCTCTCAGTCCGGTGTACGACAGGTCGTATTTTTGTGCCGTCTGGGCTATTGTGTCGTCGGAGTTACGCAGATGTTCAACAGCCGCGGCATATTGTTCCTTGCATCGCTGGGGCGTGCCGCGATGAATGTTGTCGGCAATACCCCGCTGTAACCGCTCCAGTTCCCTGCGCTCCAATATCTCGGGGAAATGATTTCTCAGCTGGTTGGCAAGGCCTGTGGCCGGAACGTGAAATATGTCTGCGATTTGCGTTATGGTGTATTTGATATATTTGATGTCGCCACACGCCGAGATGGCATCGCTGTATTTTGCTTGCGATTCCTCTGTCTGGCCTTTTGATTCGCGCAGTTTTGTGTTCTGGGCCTGCGCTGATGTAAGGGCTATGCCATGCCGGGCAAACATCAATTCCCTGTGATTGCGGTAGAGATAGCCTTTAAACCCAATCAGGTTGGTATCGGTCCGCTCGCAGATTTCCTTCATCGAAAGGTCTGTGGAGCGATATAATTCCAGCGCGGCGGCATATCGTGCCTCCGTCTCCCGCTTTCTCTTTTCCGCGTCTGTGGTTGACATACCTATGGGGTGGGGGAAGAAATACGGCCAACCCACATTCATTGCTCAGGTTGGCCGTATTTCGATTTTTCACTTATTATTGCTGAACTTCTGTTTTGGGTTATTTCACCAATAATCTGTGGGCCGTTGTCTTGCCGTTGGCCGTTACCTTCACGATGCAAACGCCCTGGTCAACCGCCGCGCTCAGGCAGTTAGTGGCGGCGGATCGGGCCGATGCCGTTTTGATGCCGGCTACCGTGTAGACCTCGATTGCCTCTATCGAATCGGTGTTCGAGCGGGCTGTGACAGTGTGGTTGTCAACTTCGAGGAATACATCGGATGCGTCGATGGAGGCCACATTGTCTACTCCGGCACTCATGTCGCGAAGAACGAAACGGCCCGACGAAGTTGAGGTGCCGCCGGGCAGCGTCACGTCGCTCTCAATGGAGTATTCGGCGCCGGTGGCTTTGTCGACGAGCTGCCAGTTGGCCGCAATGCCTTCCGGGCAATCGAACCTGAGGCTTACACTCTTGGCGGGATCGCAGATGAGGGTGAGGGGTATTTCGGCGGCGGCAGGGATGATGTCGCAGGCGGTGCCGTCAACCTGGGCGAAGAGAGCCAGCGAAGGTGCCACCTCTGAATCAAACAGCGACTCGTTGACAATTTCAGCGTCGGGAAGAACCACCATCGAGGATTCGAGGTTGCCCATCACGGCTGATATGCGCATCATTTTTGCTTCGTTCTCTTCGGCCGATTCAGGTTCTTCGTCGGGGAGAATCATCTCGGCTGTGAGCGTCAACTCCATCGACGAGTAGGGGGCGTTGGCAATAACGAATGCCGAGGTCATCGGCGCGATGCTCTCGTTAGCGCCGGTGTTGACAAACGCGCCGCTTGCCTGATCGTAGACGAGCGATGAGGTGACGTTGCCGTCGTACCACATCACGCCTTTGATCATGTCGGCGTTCTCCAGAATGAGCTTGCGCGCGTCGATGTGGCTCATGAAGGGATTGCCCAGGAGGAAGTAGCTGGTGGTTTCCCCGGCAGCCAGGCCGTCGGGACTGATGGTTGTCTTGATGCCCTCGTTTAAGTCGTAGAGGCGGCGTTCAACCTCCTCGTAGTTCATGGTTCGCGAAGGCTCGTCGGTCTCATAGATGAATCGACCCATGTCGGCGGCAGCGCGTTTGATGGTCTGCTCCGAGCCTTTCACCGGGGTATAGTCGAAGTCGCTGAAGTAGTTGTAGGTCACGTTCTCTTTCGGGAAGGTGAACACGAACTGCGTATCCTCCGACAGCTTGCCATTGTCGACCCACATCGAGAATCCCTCGGTGGCCGAATAGGGGGTGCTGACGTGGTTGAAGTTGCTCGACCATTTCGTCATGTTCATGTTGTCGATACCTTCAAGTTTTGTCAGCAGGTCGTCCTGGCCGTTCCATCGATGCTCAGGCGCTGTGGAGTACCACTTGCGCTGGTAAACCGACGGGTTGAAGCGGTTTTCGGGAGTGTTGGTGTCGTCGAGCTTGTCGTCCTCGCGGGTGGCAAACAGCTCGGGGTTATGAACGCCATGGTCATTTTCAGGGACGAACATGTCGCCGGTCACCATACCCTTGAGCGGAGCCGAAAGCAGGTTGTAGCAGTTGGGCGTGAGTTCCATCTGCACCCATGCGCGACGATAGTTGAGTTTGTTCACACCCTCGACACTTCCGCCGGGACGGATGAGGATGCGGTTGCAGCAGAACTCGTCGCCATGAGGATTGTTGTCTCTAAGCACGGGATAGCGCGAAGCCCCCGAGGGAATGACAACGTCGGTGCAGCAATAGGGCGTGCCGGCAGTCCAGTTGGCGCGGTCCTTCCAGTTTGAGTTTTCTGCATCGGTTTTCCACTCGGTTTTCAGAGGATGCACCTCGTAGGCCGCGGTGCCAAGGATTTTGTCGGAACCGAACTCGCGGATTGTGAGGTGGTAGATTCCCGGAGTCTGAGTCGTGTAGGTGTACGAGAGGTTGACCTTCGAGAATGGCTCGGTTTTGATAATCACCGGCTCTTCGCTGGCCGCGGGGTCGGTGAACACCAGCACATAGTCGTTGGAGGGGATGCCCTGGCCGCTGATTGTCAGGTCGTAGCCCTCGCAAACGTCGTCGACATTGAGCGACTCGAGAGTCGAGGAGCACGAGCAGGGGTCCTGGCAGTCGGGCACGCCGTCGTTGTCGGCGTCGCTTCTGACAAAGAGGCCGAAGTATTGCGTGTTGGCAGCTACCTCGGCAGCCTGGCCATAGTCAATTACCACTTCGTCGTAGAGTGTCGTGGGGTGGATGTAGAAAATGTTCTTGTCGCCAAACCCGGCAACGTCGGCGCCGAGAACGCCCCAGTCAGAGAATGTGTCGCCTGTTTTCTCGCCGCGATACATGGTGTATACCGTCAGGCCTTTGCCGAGGTCAACGCCTGCGAGGTAGGTGTTGTTATACATCACGATGCCCAACTCGTGGCGGAAGTCGAGCGTGCGGCCCAGGAGCACGGGAATCGTGGTGCGGGCAGCCACGCCGGCTGTGTGAACATCTTCAAGGGCGGTGTCGAGCGAGTCGTCGACGAAGTAAGAGATGTTGTTCATCGCTCCGACTGCTTTCACGAGCGATGGGTTGCCCAGCGCGGCGTAGTCGATGCGGGTGTGGGTATCAACGCTTGAAAGCAACGTGGCCGAGCAGTAGAGCGGGTCGGCTGAGCCCGACGAAGCATCTTCAACAAAGGCATAGTAGATGTTGAGGTCGCTGCCTCCGAGGTCGAGCACGCCCGACGACCACAGCTGGATTTCGTCGATTTCCATCCCGTTCAGGTCCTTGTCGAGCCAGGGAACAGTGATACTGTAGCGCATTCTGTTGTTTGAGCTCGAGCCTGCCAGCCCGGCAGAAACGGCGTTTGACTCGTCGACCACATGGCGATACACTTCTTTACCGTTCCTAAAGCAGCGGATGTTCCAAAGGTGGAGCACCCCGGCATTAAGTCCCACGACTGACGACGACACTACGAATCCAAGGCGCTTGCCAATCGGGTCGGACGTTTCGGGATTGTTTTCGCGCTCATTTTTGTAGCTCATGATCAGGCCGTCGGTGCGCTTCACGCCGATAATCAGATTGTTGTCGGCCAGCTTGAGGCCCCCGTTGTAAACGGCGTAGTCGTCGGTGCCCTTAATGACGTTTTCAGGATTGGTGAGCTTGTCGATAATCAGCAGGCCGCCTGAGCTTTCGCCGTTGTGGGTGTCTGAAAGGACGTATGTGCCGTTGTCCAAGTCGTCATCGTTGAGCATAGGGTTGCCATAGTCTATGTCCTCTGGGAACATGTCGTAGAACAGGGTGGTTTTGTCGGAGCACCCGTCTTCGGCAGTCACGGTGAAGACGTAGACGCCCTTGATGTCGAGCCCGGTGACGCGCCCTTCGGGGGTAACCGTCGCGCCGGAACCTTCGGGGCAGGAGGTGAGCTCCCAGGTGACGTTCAGAGCCGGGTTGGCATGGAGTTGGTATGTGGTCTGCTCCAGGCAGAGGTATGCGTCGGCGCTCGGATTGATGGGGCAGTGGTGGCGAATCTCAGGCTGCTCGCGCACGAATGCATAGTAAACCCCGATGCCACTGAGGTCGACACTCAACACAGTGCAGAACTCGATAATAGCGCCCGAAAAGTCAACATCGGCCACGACCGACGAAATGGCCTCGCCGCCGGTGCCCACGCCGAGGTTGAGAACCTGGGCGTCCAAATCGATTTTTTTCTTCGCTTCTCCATTGCGGTCCAACAGGTGGATTCTAATGAAGCTGCCTACTTTAAGGTCCAACAAGCCAGCGAACTGATATTTGAACCCGACTTCGGTACCGGCTTTGTAGATTTCGCGGTCAGGGTCAACTTTGTCGGTCATCAGGAATGATGCCCGGCCTAACTCGCCAATAGCGATAAGCGGGAAGATCACCATGGTATTGGTAAGGTCGGCATCGGTCATATTTTTCGCACCCTCCTTAATGGGAACCCAGATAATACCGGCAGTAGTGTTGTATCCGCCGGCTTCCGCGAGGTCTACGTTGGCGTTGGCCGGATCATAGCGCTGGAAGGGGGTGGCAGTGCTTCCGCCGGAAGCCGGGCCCACCGAACCATTCTTTTCGTTCTCGGTGATGGTAAACTCTACGGGCTTCCCCACGAATGCATATTTGATGCGGTAGAGCTGGCCCACACCAACGGTTACACCGTCGAAGTCAAGAGCTATTTCGTTGAATGTTTCCGGGGCAATCGCTGTGAGGTTTATCACAGATTGGTCCGACCCGGGAATCTTGATCAAACCCAAGTCAAGCACTCCGGCGGTCTGGCCATCTTTAATGGCTACCGTGCCAACCAGATTGCCGTCGCAATAGAAAGTGATTGAGAGCGCGTTGAGCAGGTCGAGCGAAAGCACTGTGCTGCCGCCTCCGGCCACGATGCAGAAACCGGCCTCGGTGCCGCGGGCGTAGTAGCAGCTCTGGTCAATGACGCTCACCAGCGGGTCGTAGCCCACGCCGGCGCTGATTGTTGAGATGAATTCCGAGTAGTTGTCGAGATCGTCGTCGAGCATGTAGTGCAGGTTCTTTTGGCCGGAACCTACGTCGACAGTGTTGACTATTTTGTTTATGGCGCACATTTCGCCGGTGAGGGTGCGGCGATTTTTGAGCTTCTTATATTTGAGTTTTCGGCCTGTGCCGTCGACCGTTATCACTTTACCCTCGAAGTTGTCGCCCTCTTCGCTGTCTTCATACCACAGGTACTTATAGATACCTTCAACAGCATCTTCAGCGTCGACATATTGAGCTGCCGCCATCGAGGGGAACAGCATCAGTATGGCCAATAATATTAAATCAAACCTTGTCTTCATTTGAGAGAACTATTTTTTAAAATCTTGAGGGGGTCGGATATTTTAATCAAATATTTATGGTTGCGGCGGAAATAGAACTCGCCGTCGATCAGGTCGGGAGAAATCACGCCGGTGGCGTTGCCGCCGCTAATCTCCACGTTAGCTGCTGTAATCTGCCCGTTGAGCAGGTAGTGGATACCCCCCTTGTCGTGGCGTTCACGGATTGCCAGGCGCGTTTTGCCCGGAAGGAGCCACACTGTGAAGTGCTTTTTATCGCCAGAGTTGACATCCTCAGCACTCAATGGCATATATGCGATTGGGTGATAGTCTGCATCTGTCCCTCCGTCCGTCACCTGGGGGAGGAAGTCATCGTAACTTGTAAGTTTTGTTTCGAGGCGGGGATTATCAGCCAAAAGCGCAATCCATTTCGGACTGTATGCCGTAAGGGTCGGCTTGTAATCTTTGGGTGTGAACTCTATATCGACCTTTGCCATGCCGCGGCGCAGTATGCCCGTGATTGGGAGGTCGGTGCGCTTGCTGCCATACTTGTCGGTTTCGAAGTAGTCGATGATTTCCGAGCCGGATGATGTCGTGCACACGCCGAAGAACAATTGCGGAGTCTCAACAGTGTCGTACGATATCCCGCTATAATGAGTTAGTGCCAAATCTGATGGCAACATTTTCCAAAAGTCGTTCCATTTGGCGCAATTGTTCTTTACAATATCCAGCTTGAACGCCTCGTATCTAATGGGAGCGAGCTCGTCGCCGTCGCAAGTGAGCTTGAAACGGCTTTGGTCGCCGGGAGCGGGGAGGGTGAACGCATCGGAAGGGAACGAGCTCACTGTGGTCGACGAGTAGGCGAGGGCCACTATGCGGTAGCGGCAATTCTCCTCCTTGTGCAGCGTGTGGTGGGCCACAAGGTGAGTGTGGTTGTCGTCGGTCACAATGGTGCTGTCGGGATAGCTCACGTTGAGAATAGCGTCTCTCGAAGAGTCGTGGATAAAGCTCTCCGACCCGTTTTCGCTGCGGAAGGTAATGATTCTGATTCGGTCGACCTTCGCTATGTCTTTCAACGCGTCTCCGTCGGCGAGAGGATTATAGCCGGCTCCCGGTCCGGATCCCGGAGGTGCCGCGCGCGACTCGTCGTCGAGGCTGTAGCCAACGGGAATCTTTATGGTTATTTCGGCTGACGCCGTGGGCCGTTGAAGTTCAACGGGTGTTTCAGGCTCAAACTCATCTGAGGAGCACCCGGAAGCCAAAATGCCGAGCAGCGCGCCGCAGGCCGGGAATAATTTGCGAAACATCATATCGTGGGAGTGTCAGCTCGTTTAGTTTATTGTGATTGTATGTGATTGCTCGTAGTAGGGGCAGACGTGGAGCACCAGGTCGGCGATGCCGGTGTGTTCTCTCAGGTCAACCGGCTGGTCGTCCTCGGCGGGGTCGTCATACTCGTGCCCGTCGTGGGTGTATCGCTTTGTGCCGAGGGTGTAAAGTTGGTTGGCGGTGAGGTCGAAAGCGTAGCTCATGGACTGGCCGTCTTTAATGGGAATCCACGAAATGGGCTCGACAGCCCCGTTGGCTTCGTGGTAGAAAACCAGGTAGAGCGAGTTGGTGAGCCCCTCCGCGTCCTTTTGGGCGCTGAGCCCGGCGCAGCTCTGAGGCATGACGAACGAACCTAACAGCAATGCGTTGGGGTGGTTTTTGCTGTAAGGGTTGTCGCGCACATAGTAGCCGTCCTCAACGCTGAATCCCTTGAGCGATGCGCGTCCGAAGTGATGCCCGAAGGGTTTTCCGGCGGGGTTGGCAGTGTTTTTGGCCGACGAAAGGTTTTTGGTTGGGCTGGTAGCGTCGGCAAAGGCGCCGGTCGATATGCCGATATAATCAACGGAGTATGCTTTGCCGTCGGCGGCAGTCTTGGTGGCCGGGATGTTCTCAACGTAGAACAGCAGGCCGGCAACAGCGCGGTTGATTTTGCCGATGTTCACCGAAAGAGCCGTGGTATTGTCGTCGACCGTGTAAACCAGCTCCTTGCCATCGGCGTCTCTCGCGATTTTCCAGAAGAACTCCGATGTCTGGTGGCGATTGCCGGTCATGGAACCGGTGGCGGTAACCTCGTCGAGCGACGCTCCCTCCGTCAGGCCGTCGATTGTTAGCATCGTGCCGTCGACCCCTTTGTCGTCGCGGGCTATGGCGAGGAATTTGTATCGCCCCGTTTCCATTTGCTCACGGGTGGTGTAATAGTACGATTCCAGGGTGTAGGTGTCGTTGGCCAGCGCTCCACACCAAATCGCCGTGGGGCCTCCGCCCATTTCGGGGTTGAACTTATTGGTGAAATCCGTTATGACGTAGGATTTGCCGGTATGGCGGAAAACCCCGGCGTTGTCCTCCTTGTAGACGTAGACTTTCACGTCGTTGACCTGCTGCCAGCTGTTTTCACAGTCGAGCTCGCGGGGTGGGGCGAAGTTTTTGCCGGGATTCTCATCGAAATAAGCGTCGCCCTTTTTGGGAAAGAAGCAAACGCTCGAGTAATCGTAGGCAGCGCGCGAACCGCGGCCGTTTGCTGGTGTATTGGCTATGTTTCCGGCGTTGATGCTGAACGACAGTTCAACCTCCTGCATGCGGCCTGTTTCGACCGGGGCGGGGGTGGGCGTCGGCTCTTCCTGCTGCGAGCATGAGGCAGCCGTGAGCGCCACGGCAGCCGCCATCAGCAGGGTTTTGATTTGTTTCATAACGGGGGAGGTATATGTAGTTTTCGTCGTGATAGTCATGTGGGGTGGTCGGCCTTGCGCAATGGGTGGCTGACGGGTTGTGATGTCGGAGAGAGCGGAGTAGTGGGGGAGAGAAGCGTGGTTGGTGAGAGGAACTCCGAAGAACTCCCGGGCCGGTTTCCAGGCCCCGGGGCTCTTCGGAGTCATAAGTGGTGGATTAAATGGTGAGTTCGTGGATTACATCCCAGAGGTCGTTGACGATGAGGAGGATTTCGCTATCCTTGCTGAGGTCGATGGGATCATCGGGTTCGTCGGGATCGGGGGTGGGATCGGGATCGGGATCTTCGGGAGTCGGGGTAGGGATCTTACCGTTGGTGTATTTCTTACCAATCATGTAGAACTCGTTGCGGTTCACGTCGTAGCTGGTTTCCGAGCCGTTCTTAACTTCCCACCATTTGATGCGTTCGCCGGTTGCGTCGTAGAGCTCAACGGTGAAGGTTGCTACACCTTCCTGAGCTGCGAAGGCAACGAGGAACTTACCGGCGAGAAGGCTGTTGGGAGCTACATAAGGGCCCTTGACTTTTTGCTGGAATTTGTAGATGCCCTGATCAATGGTAGCGTCGGCAGGGATTGCCATGTCGAAGACGGTAGCGGTAGCTTCGATGGTCTCAACCTGGTTCTGGTCGGCGATGCAGCTTGTGCCGCTGAATTTGTAAGCTGAAGCGCTTGCCGAAGCCACTACGCGCACGCCTTTTACCACGGTGCCCTCAACGGTTGCGGGGATGTTCTTGAAGTAGCCGAGGAAACCTGCTACCTGGCGCTTCATGCGAACCTCGGTGGTGGCAGAAGTGATTTTGCCTTCGGCATTGGTCGAGAACTCGGCGCGGCCGGCGAAGATTTCTTCGACCTCGCTACCGGCATTGGGGGTGGCAGTGAATACCTGGCCGTTAGGGGTGATAGTGGTTGTCAGCGCTTTGTTGTAGCCGTAAGCAACGATGCGGTATTTCTTGCTGGCTGCAAGGCCCTTGAGGGTGAGCTTTTCGGTGAAGTCGCGATTGAGCTTGGAGTTGTCGCCGCGAACGCCTTCGGCATCAGCAGGTTTAGTGGTTGGTTCCCAATCGAGAATGCCTTCGGCCAGTTCCTCGTTGTTAACGTTGAAGGTGACGCCTGTTGCGGCTTCCCAGTTGTTGGTGCCGTTTTCAACGAAGATGGCGAGCTTCACTTGGTTCACGTTGTTGGCGGCTGCCGACGAGGTTACGGGGCGGGCTGCGCGGCTGGAATTGTCACCGCCGTCGTTGAAGGCGAGTGCAATCACATTTTCGGCGGCGTCGCCACCCTTGAGGATCGGTTCCTCATCGCTGCTACACGAAGTAGCACCGAGGCATACAGCTGCGACTGCCGCTGCATTGAAAAGGATTTTCTTAATCATTTTGTGATTTGAAAAGTTGATAATAAATGGTTAATTAATATGTGGATTGTTCCTTGTTCGGTTAATCGATGGTTAGGGCGTTCAGAAGGTCCCAGCTGTCGTTTATGAGGATGTAGATGTTGAAGGTCGATTTCTTTGCGTCCCACTGGTAGCGGAGCACTGTCAGCTCGTTGCGGCGCATGGTGATTTTCACGTCGTCGGGGGTGAAGGCTCCTCCGCGGGCGGTGGCCTCGGTCAGGAAGTTCATCGAAAGCCACGAGCCATCGGTTTTCATCGACGGGCTGAGCACGGTCTTGGTGATGGTCTGGTTAGCGCCCGGCGCGAGGTCGGTCTGCTTGCTGACGTTGGTTTCGCCCGAGTATTTGAACTCGTTGGTGACCCCGGCGTAGAGCCCGGCAATCTTTTTCTCCGAGCCGATGATTTCCTCGGGCAGGCCTACCTTTTCGATGATGAGCTTGCCCTTGGTGCGCTCGAGTTCCACGACATAGTCTTTGTTCCACGCGTCGTAGACCAATGTGTCGTTGGTCATGTAGATGTCGCGACCCTCCATGTTTTCGGGGTGGAAGTCAATCGTGGTCGGGTCGTCGCCCAGTGGGTCGAGATTTTCAAGGCCGCCCCATACGGTCAGCACATATTTGCCGTGCCCGATGCAGGGGCAGATGTTGGCGGGGTAGGTCTGGCTGTCGCCCTCGACGTGGATGAGCGGTGACTCGTCAACGATGTCGCCGGTTTTGACGTCGCGGAGCACCCAGTAGAGCGTCGGCACATATTCGCGCAGGGGAAGGTCGTCGGGCTTGCGGTCCTCAAACTCCACTTTGTCGACATTGAAGTAGTTTTTATCTTTAACCGCGATTGTCACCTTGAGCGGCGGGCAATCGGGAATTTCATCGCGAATGCACGAGGAGACGAAAAGCAGCCCCGCGAGCGCGGGCACGATGTAGATTGCTTTGAATTGTTTCATCTCTTATTTCTTTCGGCGTTGTTTTTTCTTGATAAGTTCGATGGTTTCTGCCGCGTCGGTATTGTCCAAACCTTCAAGCAACTCCATGGCTTCGCCATCCTGGCCGCGCTCGAGGAGAGCCGAAGCCATGATCATGCGCATGCGGTCCGTTTTGTCGGCAACCGGCGCGAGCAGGGCTATGGCCTTGTCGTGATTGCCGGCGGCAACGTAGAGGTAGGCGAGGTTGGAGATGCCGGTGGCCGATTCGGGGAAGTATTTGAGCAACTCTTCGTAAACCTGCAGGCGCGAGGAGTTGTCCTTAGCCAGCTCGGCGACATGGAGGAACTCCTCCTCGTTGAGCGCGTCGGGGCGGGTGCTGAAAATCTCGATCATCTCTTTGTCGTTGGTGAAGCTCTTGACGGTCCAGGAGTAGTCGTAGATTACCTTACGGTCTTTCGCCAGGTAGTTCTGGCGTATTCTTGGCCAGCATGCCAGACGGCGTATGTATTTTTCGGCAGCGTCGTCGGTGGGGCCGGGATATTTGATCATCAGCTCGCGCACAAGGGTGCTGTCGGGGTCGTTGGCTGCAATCATGGCCTGCACCACCGGCTCCCAACCCTCGGGGGCTGCGCCTACGCGGATTATGTCGCGCACCTTGCGCGGAAGGTTGAGCTCGGCCGAAAGCCAGTTCTTGGCCGCGTTGGCGCGGTTGTTGGCCAGCATGACGTTGTGTTTGTAGCTCGCCTCAGCCGATGCCGAGCCGAAAATGTTGAGGCTCGTGACCGTGGTGAGCGAGTCGGAGAGGATGGGGCGCAGGGTGTTGAGCATGTTGGTGAGCTCGGCTCTGTTGTCGGCCATGTCCATCACGATATCCCATTTGTCGACCACGAATTGCAGGCGCGACTCGCCTTTGCCGTGATGCACCTTTTCGCGCACCACGAATTCGGGCGTGATCCAGGCGTCCTTGAGGAGGTTGGCGGGGTCGATCACTACCGGGGGGTAGGAAATCGTGGCTACCTCGATGGTGTCGACTCCGGTGCACTGGCCGCAGCCGTCGTTGGAAATCACGGCCAGGATGCGGCCTCTGTCGGCATCCTCGGTCACCTCGATGCTGTCGTTGTAGTGAACAACGCCCGGTTTCGACAGCGGGCCGTAGGCCACAACCTGCTCGGCGTAGGGGTCGACATATCCGTGGAGCACCTCCTTGCGGCGGGTCTTTTTTCTATATATCGACGCGTCGAGCACAAGCGGCTCGTATTCGCCGACCACCGAGTCGCCGACCACCACCGTTGGGGTGATGAAAAGCCGGCTACGCTTAGAGAAGTAGTGGCCGGGGATTTTGAAATCTACGTCAAGGTCGGCATACCCTTCGTCGGTGGGGGTGACAACGCAGTTTGAGGGTTCGGAGGTGATAGCCTTGCGCTCGGTGCCGCATCCGGCAATCACACAGGCGGCAATCACGGGCAATATGGTTTGCTTGTTAAGTTTCATCGCGAGTGAGGCTTAAAAAATGTATACAATGGAGAGAGCGGCTTTCGTGGGCCCCACATAATTCTTGTGTTTCGGGGTCTTGTTCTTCAGGCAGGGGATGCGGTCGCTCTCGTCATACCACAGATGGGCGTAGCCAATGCCGATTTCCGCCTCAAGATTCCAGTGGGGCGAGAGAATCCAGTCGTAGCCATAGCTGAAGCCGAATCCGGCGAGATAGCCGTCGTAGCGTTTCTTGTTGAAGCCTCCGAAGAATTGGGCTCCGTGGAGGTGCATCCCCACGAAATGGCCCTCGAACTTTTCGCAGAACCAGTATTTCACTTCGGGTTGCGCGAGCCAGAACCGCAGCTTCTTGTCGTCCTTGAACGTCCAGGGGTTGTAAGCGCCGGCGAGTTCCACTGTGAATTTGTTACTTGTGGCAAATTCAACTGACGCGTTGATGGTAGTGGTGCACCAATAGAGGGCGTTTGTCTTCAATGCGACATCTTGGGCCGATGCCTTGTGCCACATACCGGCCATGAAGGCAATTATCGTGAATAAAAAAACCTTATGTTTCATTTTATGATTGGTGTCAAAAAATCGGATTACTGGTTGTCGCAACCTTGGCCGTTATTTTAGCTCATTAAGCTGATTGTTAGTGATTTGCATGGTTGGTTTCAGCCTGAGGGATAAGACTCTCTTGGGAAGAGAGCCGTATCCATCTTCGCAAAACTAATCATCCACATCTCTTCCCAAGAGA
>CAYTBH010000006.1:0-9514 GCA_964435935.1 uncultured Alistipes sp. | reverse complement strand
AAGAGAGCCGTATCCATCTTCGCAAAACTAATCATCCACATCTCTTCCCAAGAGATTTGGACGATAAACACACACAAAATAGCCTCAGTGTCGCTTGTGACGGCACTGAGGCATCCTTTTTAGAGAGAGTCAAGGATTATGCTGTTGGCCTGGTCGACAAGGGAGCTGTCGAGCGAAGTGAGGTAAATCCGGGTGGTAGCCTCCGAGTCGTGGCCCATCCCCTCCTTAATTATACTGAGCGGTATCCCTTTTGATTGGGCTGCCGACGCCCACGAGTGGCGTGCCACATACATTGTGAACCGCCTATCGAGCTCCAAAATGTCGGCAATCTTCCTCAGATTGTGGTTTATGTTGTAGGCGGTGTTGCGGTAGCACGCCCTTTCGTTGATGCCGCTTCTCTTGATGACGGGCAGAAGATACTGACTGGTGTTTTCGGGATACTTGTCAAGAATTGCCTGCATCTGTGGGGTCCAACCGATGGTGAGCCTCTGACCGGTTTTGCGGCGGCGATAGGTCACTTCGCCCCCGGCCAGATCGCTCTTGCGCAAAAAAGCCATGTCGATGAAGCTCATTCCCCGCAGGTAGAAGCTCATCATGAACATGTCGCGGGCATAGTCGAGCGTTCTGTTCTTTGACAGATCAAGGAGCTTTATTCTCTTTATGGTCGAGAGTGGCAGCGCCCGCTTAATAGTTTTGTCGACCCCGGTGTAGATGTGTTTGAAAGGTTGCTTGTCGGGAGTCATTCCCCCCTCCACGGCGCGGTTGTAAACGGCTCGAAGAATGCGGGCGTAGAACGAGATTGTGTTGGGGGTGTTGCCGCGCTGCCGGTGCCACGCCTCGTAGGCCTCCATGACCTCGGATGTGACGCGGTCAAGCATGATGTCGTGCCCGGCCCGAAACTGCTTGAAACTGTTGAGGGTCGACCGATATGTTTCGGAGGTGCGCTGCTTATTGTTCTGCTTCAGTTTGTCGATAACACTCTCCATAAAGTTGAACAGTGAGCAGTCGGTTAGATACCGCTCAAACTCCTCCAACACATCGTCGGCGGAGTAGGGGAGGCCCTTGACATCGAGCTTGCCGGCGATATTGCGCAATCGCTCTATATCACAAAGAACGAGCTCGCGTATCGAGTGGGTCGCGGCACGCCGCTCGCCGCTCGGGGCCACGCGCACCATTTGGCGTTCGCGATCCCACTCGCTTGAAAAAATCCTGTGTCGGGTGGCCAATTGCCGCAGCGTTCGCTCGTGGGCGATCTGGTAATAAATTGTCCCCTCGCGGCCAGCGATGGTCGAGGGTCTGAACTTAACTTTAATCGATGCCATTTCATTTATTATTTAGGTGAGACATTAGTGTGAGAAAACAATGGGAACTTGTAATGCGTTATACTGACAAAGACGGCGGCGCATGGATTGCGCTCGGCGACCGTCAATTGATATTTTACAATTTCATCACTCAGCTTATAATGTGGTTATTAGACACTTTTCGGCATAATCCGGCGTTGGCCGTGTTTCTCACAATCGGCCTTGGATTTCTGATTGGCCGCGTTAAGTTCAAAGGCTTTTCCCTTGGAACGGTTACCTCTGTGCTCATTGTCGGCGTGCTCGTCGGCCAGATGGACATCAATGTCGGCGGCCCACTGAAGACATTCTCGTTTATGCTTTTCCTTTTCTGCATCGGATATAGCGTTGGCCCTCAGTTCTTCAAGTCGATGAAGGGCGAGGGTCTGAAGCAGGTGCTGTTCGCTGTCGTGATGTGTGTGATGATTTTGGGCATGTCGTGGGCCGTGGCCGTGTGGCTTGGCCTTGACGCCGGGCAGGCCGCGGGCATGATGGCCGGCGCCTCGACGGCCTCGCCGGTGGTCGGAGCAGCCGAAGATACCATCGCGACTCTACCCGACACGCCGGAGAACATCAAGGCCATGGTCGACTCCATCCCGGTGTGCTACGCTATGACATACGTGTTTGGCACCCTGGGCGCTGTGTGGCTCATAGGCTACATCGGCCCATGGATGATGGGCGGCCTCGAAAAGGTGAAGCGCATGACCCGCGAGTACGAGAGCAGCATTTCGCAAGGTAGCGCCTCCGACGACCCCGCCTTCTTCGACGCCTGCCGCCCGGTGGCGTTCAGGGCTTTCAAGGTCAACGGCTCGTGGATGGAAGATCCCCGTACTGTTGAGGAAATCCAGGCCAGGTTCGAGGAGTCGGGGCGCCGCCTGCTGGTTGAGCGCGTTAAGGCCGCCGACGGCACCGTGAGCGACGCAACCAAGGATTTGCTGGTTCACCCTGGCGACGTGATTGTGGTCTCGGGCCGCAGGGAATTCATTGTCGGCGACAATGCCTGGTTGGGCGAGGAGGTAGCCGGTGTCGGAATCCTCACCTTCCCCGTGGAGGATGTCGAAGTCACGATGAGCAAGGCGCATGCCGGAGCGACAGTGCCCGAACTGGTTGAGAACGATTATATGTATGGCGTTGAGATTAAGCGCATCCGTCGCGACGGGCGCTCCATCACTCCCGCCAAGGATGTAAAGCTTGAGGCTGGCGACGTGATTGAGCTCGTGGGGCGCAAGAAATATGTCGACACCGCTTCGGCAAGCCTCGGCTATGCCGACAAGCCAACGTTGGCCACCGACTTCGTGTTCGTGGGGCTTGGCGTGCTGCTCGGCGGTCTGCTGGGTTGCCTGGCGGTGAAGTTTGGCAACGTGTCGGTGAGTCTGGGCACCAGCGGCGGAGCGCTCGTGATGGGGCTTATCCTGGGCTGGCTGCGGTCCAAGCGCCCGGTCTACGGCGCTATCCCCAAGGCATCCCTCTGGGTGTTCAACAACCTCGGCCTTAACCTTTACATCGCCGTGATTGGTATCGCTTCGGGCCCCACTTTTGTCGACTCTTTCATGGCCGTGGGCCCAAAAATTTTTGTGGCCGGCCTCATCGTGACGCTTGTTCCCCTGTTTATCGGTCTGTGGTTGAGCTATAAAGTGTTCAAATTCCACCCCGCGATTGCCCTGGGCTGCTGCGCCGGAGCCCGCAAAACCACTGCCGGGCTTGGAGCCATCCAGGAGCGCCTCGGAAGCACCGTCCCTGCCATCGGCTACACAATTACCTACGCCGTTTCCAACACCGTGTTGATTATCTTCGGCATAGTGCTCGTGCTGCTGCTCGGTTAACGCCCCGGGCCTGAAGCCAAAAACGATTTTTTTATCGCGTCAAGAAACCGCGGACTACCAGGTTGGTCCGCGGTTTCTTGGCTTTGCCATAGCCGGACGGCTTTGGCACGGGTGTCCCCCCAAAAGCCCCGCCGATTATGTGCCTGGCGGTACAATAATGTTTCACAAGTCGCCGTTATTTTGACAAAATTCTTTAAAAAACTTGCTCACCACAAATTCTTTACATAGCTTTGCATTTTAAATTGCGGCTATAACCAAGATTTTCCATTAAGGCAGACTAATCTATCTCCGAACCAGCTTTCTTCTGAAAAGATGATTGGCATCTCTTACCGACATATTATTTTATCTTTAACTCTCGCGTGCCTCATGGTGGCCTGCGATTCGCGGGAACCTAAGGCGCAACCGGGCGCGACGTCGTCGATGGAGTTCAACGTCGAGCTCAAATCGCGCACCGGGGTTACCGGCAACGATAACCTCACGGCGTATCCTTTTGCCGTTTACAGCGACATGACGAACCTGGACCCCGCTACCGAGTCGGCGTTTATCCCGGTCATGGACGCGACGCGGGTCTCTTACGACTCGTCCAGCGATCAATGGGGATACGATGACACCCAATATTGGTTTCCCGGCTTTCAATACTCTTTTGTCGCCTGTCATCCTGCCGACAATCAATATGTGACGGAAGTCGAGTACGCCAGCAATAAATTGGAATTCACATACACGCAACCTACTGACTATAAATCTGCCTCTGATCTGCTCATCGCCACCCATCGGCGCGATTACGCCGGCGGCACGGCCAGTCCCGTGAGCTTCAGCTTCAGCCACATTCTCACCAACGTCAATATGTTGGTGTCCTACAAAGGCAGCTCTTCAGGGCCAACCAGCATTACGATTGATGACATAACATTCAAAAATATACCATTAGAGGCTAAATACTCCATAGAGCCGGCGCCAGTCACTGGCTTAAGCAATATGACATCTGACTGGGTGCATGGCGAAGGCTCGCTCCAGGGCTGGAACATCACCAACAAGGGAAATTTGACAATCAAATTCCCCTCCGATGCTCCAAGAACCATCCAGGCCAATACCGAGGGTTCACTGCTCTTCTCCAGCAGCGACGCGCTGTTGCTGCTGCCTAACCCCGACGACCCTGATTTGCAGGTTCAGCTGGAGCTCAATTACACTACAAACCGCGGAGAGAAAGAAACCGTAAAGGCTTTAGTGCCCAAAGGCTGGAATCCCGGCGCCAGCGTGACTCTGGCGCTGAGAATCGCCAATGGCCTCGTTCAATTCAGTGTCAGCATCGAGGATTGGAAAGACGGCTCCACAACAACCACAACAGTACCAAGGAAATAAACCGATCGGAAATGAATATCGCGATAAAACCCACATACCTGTTCCTGTTTTCGGCAATCGCGCTTGCCTCTTGCTCGCAGGACGATGTGCCCGCCCGTGTCGACGGCGACGGCAGCCGAAGCATCGTGTTCCGTGCGTCCCTCCCGGAGCTCACGAGCCGTGCCGCGGCTGTCAACCAGGGCAATCTGAAATACTTCTGCGTTACTGCCTTCGATTTCGACGATCCTGCCAAGGTGAGCGAAGGCGTTATGCAGACGCTTTTCGACAACGAGAAAATCGATATAGTCGCCGGCAAGAAAAATTTCAGCTCGCCCTATTGCTGCTGGCCCGACGAGGGCAAGGAGAGCGACCTGGTGACGTTCTTCGGCTTCTATCCCGGTCTGGAGGAGATTGATGGAGCGCGATTGGTCAACACGTCGACCGCCACCGACGTCGACTATAAGCTGACAGGCTTCCGCGTCGCCCCCGACATCGCCGATCATGTCGATTTCATAACGGCCTATACCACCGGCAAGATGGCCGACAATCTTTTCTCGGGCATCACGCTGCCCTTCGTCCACCAGCTCAGCCGCATTGAGGTCAAAGCCTGCGGCGCCCACGAGAGCTGCGACATCGAGATTGCCGGAGTGCGCATCGGCGGAGTCGGCGTTGAGGCCACATTTGATTTCAAACCCATTGACCGCGCCGGCGAGTGGTTGACCCCTGAACGCGGCATTGTAGAGTATGTGTTCCGAAACGGCGATAAGATTGTCTCCTGTGGTAGTAATCACAAGGTAGAGCAAACTGCCGCAATCTCGATAATGGGCAGCAAGCGCGGCGACAACGCGGGCGACAATGTCAACGATAAAGACAACGACAACTGCGCCATGCTCATCCCTGCGAATTATGCAGCTTGGGACGCTGCCAACGACCCCCGCAACGGCAGCAACCAGATGTACATAAGCGTGCTGCTCAGGGTGACCGATGCCACCCTCACTGCCGGCGTGAATCCCGCCGAGAAACAGCGCTACCCCTACCGAGACCTCTCGCAGGGCGCCGACGCGTTAAACGTGCCTATTGTCTACCTTGCTGTCGACAAAGCCTCTGGCGAAGTCGCCACTCGCCTTTACAAAAACGGCAGCGGCTACTTCACCGACTCAGATTGCAAAAATGCCTACAACCTTCCCGCCACAGAGGAAGTCAAGGAATTTGGCTGGGCCGCCCTCCCCGTTACCGGTGACTGGGCCCCCGGGAAAATCTACACCTATACTCTCGACTACACCCTGGGAGTCGGGCTCCACGACCCGGCTGTCTCCACAACCGCCCCTAAGGCCGGTGACCCCGTCATAAGCGACAAAGTCGGCATTACCTACACCGTTAAAGAATGGCAAGTCGGCGGAGGAAGCGATTTCCCGGTTCCCGGCTCTTAAACCATCGGTTATCCTATGAAACGAATCGATCTTATCATATCATCAACCATATCGCTTTCTCTGTTGCTGTTGTCCTGCTCCCAGGACGAAGTGATGGAGACGCGCCTTATGGTCAACGGCGATGAAATTTCTTTTGTCGCCGACATGCCGGAAGTGTCTTCGCGCACAACGTATGAGCTGGATAATCAGCTCCTTGATAGCGGCTTTACTGTTTCGGCTATCGGCCCGGAAAAAATTCCTGGGGCCGACGGAATTCTCGGCACACACTTTCAGGATAAAACCGTAAGCCGCGAGGCCGACGGCGCGTTCCGCTCCAGCGAGTGCAGATGGCCCGGCAACAGCAACGACACGATTGGCGCCCTGAAATTCTTTGCCTTTCACCCCTCAATCAGGGAAATGAAAAAGCGCGCCGGCATCAGCAACGATAACAATTGTTTTATATATTCTAACTCTACGGTTAAAAACGGCAATGTAGTCAACTACGACTACCGCCTGACTAAGTTCCGGGTTATCCCCGATATTTCCCAGCAGGTCGACTTCGTGACCGCTATCGGCCAAGGCAACAAAACCAACCACCTTTACTCCGGCATCAAGCTCCATTTCGAGCATCAGCTATCTGGCGTGGAACTCGGCGCGTGGGGTAACAACTCGCTCTACGACATCGAGATTGCCGGATGGCGTGTGGGGGGCATTGTCGTGGAGGCTGACTTCAGCCTCTCTAACGAAATTGCCAATCCCGGGCAGAATGAAAACACTATCGGCCAGTGGTTCATCGACAACGACTCCCCACGCGGATATGTCGATTATGTCTTTGCCCCCGGCGATAAACTTGTGCGAATCAACACCACCGAGCACAACACCAAGGAGACCGCCGTCTCTCTCATGGGCGGTGGCGGCAAAGCTATGGTCATTCCCCAGAAGCGAGATATGTGGGACCACCATAATGACAAGACCACCTCTCCCAAAGGTATGTATTTCAGCGTCCTCGTGCGCATAACCCAGCACGATGGCGACCACCACCGCGTCTACCCCTCCACCGACCCCCAGTCGCAGGACTACATCGTATACCTCTCTGTGCGCAAGTCCGACGGCACCGTTATGAAGCGCCTGGATAAATACGGCAATGCCTACGGCACCTCCACAAAATACGAGATTCCCGCCACCGAGGAGCTACGCCATTACGGCTGGGCCGCCGCCCCGGCAAAGGTCGACTGGAAGCCGGGTTATACCTATTCCTACCTACTCGATTATTCAAACGGCGTGGGCGTCCATGATCCCTACGATTCCAACCCGGGAGGTCCCATGATCGATTGGGGCGGCGTGGAGGTCACAACCACCACCGGCGACTGGAATAGCGGTGGCACTATCACCGAAGGTGGCTGGGGTTCCAATTCTAATAACACGGGTCCCGACGGAACCGTCTGGTGGAAGTAATCATCCTCTTTTTTCCACCTCCAAACATGTATAGCAATATCACGATGCACGACATTTCAACAAATATTATCCGTTTTAAGTGGGCGGGAATTTTATTCCTGTTGCTGGCATTGACGGGCTGCGCCGATGAACTGGATCTGGCTGCTTCCAATGAATGTGATGATCCGGGGCGCGAAGTCATGATGCCTCTGTCACTTGAAGTGGAAGGCATGGTCACTCTGAACGCCACCTCACGCGACAATACCGATGACAACGGCGATGACGATTTTTACCCTACCGTAGAAGCCCCTGATCCCAAGATATCGGAAGACGAGTCGCGCCTGCATGACTTCTGGGTCCTGCAATATAACTCGGATGGGAACAGAGTCGGTATGCCCTATTATCAGGAATACTCCGGCTCAGGCGACAAACCGGTTATACCGATTTTGATTCCCTCCAGGCCCAACAGCCGGTTCACCACCGTAATAGTTGGCAACACCGGCAACTCCTCCCTTTTCACCGATGAAAACTCGTCAACGGTCAGGAAAGTCAAGAATGTCCACAAACCTATGAGAAACGCCAACGACGTGTGGGTTGTCATCGACGATAAGAAACACCTGCCCATGAGTGGCAAAGTCGAAGTCGACTATAATACACACTCGTTGAGCGTTCACCTCCGCCCCAATGTGGCTAAGCTCCACCTCTATTTCAAGCTTATGAAGACGACTGACGGCGAGGGAGATGCCGGCGGCGGCAATAGCTGGGATAGAAAGCGCAAGACCCTTGCAGTGAACTGGGGAAATGTGCCCGACCTCCCATACGCAGATATTCTCTACGATGCTGACAGCTACAACACTGACGAGCTTAGGTACCCCTCTCCCGTCAATGATGCCAAACTCAACCTCTTTCCCCTCACCGAGGATAAGGAAAAATTGAATGAAGTAGTTGGCTACGCCCTGGACATGTCTGACAAGCCCGCGACGATCGACGTATATCTGCCCCGCAACACGCAGGGTGTAAACCAAAACACGGATCCATATCAGAAGAGCCCATGTGCTACGAAGCATGCGCTCTTCCTCGAAATAGTATGCTCTGACAAAGAAGAGACACAGCAAAATAAATACAGACGCATAGAGTTTATGGTGGGCGCCAATGATGTCAACGACTACAACATCATTCCCGGGAAATTTTATGACATTAATTTTACCTTTAGCAATTTTCCTTCTGATGATGGTCCGGTCAAAAAACTTTACAGACGTTATGGCGAAGGGAATGCTTATATTGTCAACCCCAACGACACCCGCATCATAAACCGATTTCCGATAAGCCCTGTCAATAACTTTGCTACGGAGCTCTATCCCGGTGCTCCTGATATAAATAAAAAAACATATACATATTGGGAGGAGGCATATTTTAAAATCTATTTGCAGGAGCTTAAAGAAGTAAACAATGATGTTACAGGACAGCTTACACAGGATCCTGCAACTTGGGAAAAACGAGCGGAATATTTTACAAAATTAACTGACTCAGCTCACGAACCGGTTTGGCCATTTGCCATTACTCCGGACACTGAATGGGTGGCAGAGGTAATCTGGCAAGACACCCCGAAGAGACTGATAAATTTCTGCGACTATTTAGGTATGCTCACAAACAACGGCGACTATTACGAAAGCGCAGGCGCCATGTGGCTACCGGTGAAGATTGCAGACTTCAACAATTTCAAACAAACATTCTTAGTAAAGGGGGGTACTAAAGATGAGTTAGACCCTGCGGCATTTAAAGATCCTTACAACGATAGAAACCCCACCCGAAGCGAGATCTTCTTCAAGACCACCGGAGCGGAAGGAAATGTCATAGTGGGAATCCGCAAGAAAAGCGAGGATGGCAAGCCTGTGGAAGACCGCGAATACCTCTGGAGCTGGCATCTGTGGATCACTAATTATAATCCTGCCGAACTCGGACAATATACGATGGACCGCAACATCGGTGCTATGAAGCCCGGTGACACCGGCTTTTACTATCAGTTTTTGCGAAAAGACCCCTTCCCGCATTGGCAAGCTAAGGTTTATGATATAAACGGCAAAGAACTTACGCAGCTCAGGCATACAGTCGCATCCGGAAAATCAGCCAGCATGCTCATTTTTCAACACGCCGCCAAAACTACCACCAATGACAT